>VGDE01000049.1 GCA_016869875.1 Alphaproteobacteria bacterium | reverse complement strand
CCTGCAGAAGCTGAGCCCGCTGATCGCCTTCGGACCCATGACATTGGGTGATGTTCATCCGTCTGGCGAGACTGTGATCTTCGAGTTCTCCTGCACAGGCCAGGGCGTCCACACGGGAGCTCCCTACAATCAGGACTACATCTCGGTGGTCACCGTGCAGGAGGGACGCATCACGCGCTACCGAGATTACTGGAACCCTCTGGTGGCCCTGACGGCGCTTGGTGGCCATGATGCCGCTGCCGCCGCTTACGCAGGAGCGGCGTGATGGGCTGTCTCCAAGTTCTTGTTACTGGAGGCAAGGGAAAGACGGGCCGTCGCGTGGCGGCCAGACTGCTGGCGGCAGGCATCCCCGCAGTCGTCGGCAGCCGCACACCCGAGGGCGCATCCGACCGTCGCTTCGACTGGTCGGATCTGTCTTCGGCCGCAGCATTCGATGGCTGCAGCGCTGCCTACCTTGTCGCCCCCACCGACCGAACTGACCATCTGGCGGTGATGCAGCCCATGCTGGAGCAGGCGATGAAGCGGGGCGTGCAACGCTTCGTTCTGCTCAGCTCATCGCTTCTGGAGCCGGGCGGCCCGATGATGGGCGAGGTTCATGCGTGGGTGGCCGCAAACACCCCAGAGTGGGCGGTACTACGTCCCTCTTGGTTCATGCAGAACTTCTCGGAAGGACCGCCTGCCGTGACGATACGCGAAGAAGGGATCATCTACAGCGCGACCGGCGACGGCCGGGTGGGCTTTATCGACGCCGACGACATTGCCGCCACGGCTGTAGCAGCGTTGACAGCGCAAGCACCGCTCAATGCTGACGTCATTCTGACGGGGCCGGAGGCCCTCAGCTATGCTGACATAGCAGCGCTTGTTTCTGCCGTAATTGGCCAGCCCATACGCCATGTGCAACTTGATCCTGCGGATCTGGCAGCACGCTTCGTGGCTCAAGGGTTGACACCTGACTATGCAGAAACCCTGGCAAGCTTGGATCGGGCCATAGCGACAGGTGCGGAAGATCGCGTCACAGCTGGTGTTGAGCAGGTGAGCGGGCAGCTACCGACGTCGTTTCGGGCCTTCGCTGAACGTGTCGTGAACCGATGGATCTGACGCACCGATTTGTGCCGGTTTCGCTTAAGGCCTTCTGAGGAAAATGCATTGGGACGGCCAAGGCGGGACTTTTCAGACATTGACCAATGGCAGGCGCACCATGAGTGTCTAGGCTAGCAGCGTCCGTCACCATAGGCTTGGCCATGCCCCAGATCGTCCGCTACCTGACTCATCCACAGGTTCTGATGGAGCCCCTGAAGGACGTTCGGGCGTGGTCACTAAACGAAGTAGGCAGCAGTCGGGTGGCTTCACTGGCCGCCCGGCTTGGATCGCTTTCACGAACGCGCAGGGTGGTCAGCAGCGACGAGACCAAAGCGCTTGAGACTGCTACGCCTCTCGCCTTGGCACTGGGCGTGGAGCTGGAGGTTCGGCCGCGGATGCATGAAAATGACCGCAGTGCGACCGGTTTCCTCCCGCCACAGGAGTTTGAGGCAGTCGCCGATCAGTTCTTTGCCGAGCCTGCCATGAGCGTGCGTGGTTGGGAGACGGCAGATGACGCGCAGCGCCGCATTGTGGCCGAGATTGAAGCCTGCCTGGTAGGCCCACAAGACGGCGATATTCTATTCGTCGGGCATGGCGGGGTCGGCACCCTGCTGTTCTGCGCATTGTCCGGCATCGGTATAGACCGACGCTTCGACCAGGGCCCGGTAGGCGGCGGATGCTGGTTCGCATTCGACTTTCGAGTCCGGAGGCCGCAGCGAAGATGGCAGCCGATGGAAGCGTTATGACCAGCAGCTAGGGGCTTGCCGCCTTGAAGCATTCTTGGTCGCTAGTGGCCGTTCTGCGGGACCTTCCGGCCGTTCGCAGCAGGTGCAGCGTCACCCCTTTGCTATCGCGGGAGGCGTTCCGAAAGGCGGGAAAGCAGACCTTCGCTGGACGGTTCAATGCCGCAACAAGAAGACTTCCTGAACAATCAAAACCATACTTTCAGAATTCCATATCAAACCTTGATTGGTCACTGCCGATCGAGTCTTCGATAATATTTCCGCTGATTGTTGGCAGGATCGGTCCAACAGAAACAATCGGCAAGCGCGTCCACACTTTGCAGAATGCCGAGCAAGGCATAGGCGTTGAACGGATTTCCTGCTCCTGTCTCATAGTGGCTGACATAGTTCGCCATGATGGAGGGCATGTGGTGGTTCTGAAGGTCGATGATTTGTTGCGCGGAGAGGACGCAGCGCCCCGCCGCCTGATAAAGCACAACCGCTGCCGTGATCGCGTCCACATAAGTGGACAAGGTGCGCTTGTCGCCCCGCGTCGCGTAGTCGGGCGGCACCGGAACCTCCAGACGGGTGATGATCTGGCCGAGCTTGTATTCAAGATATTGGCGGACAAACGGCTCGCCGATATCTATCTGTCCCGCGTTCAAATATTGTTCCGCTTGTGCCTTCAGGCGATCCGCCTGCTGCGCGGCGATCATCAGCCGCCCACGGGGCGGCATGCCTTGCAGTTTCTGGTGATTCCATTCTGCCGTGCCGTTGAGCCGGTCGAAATACTTTTCAAGGCTCGTATCATGACTGAGAATGATGAACTGAAGCCCGCCGGGCAGACCGTTCGCCGCACCAAAGCGCAGTTTCGTCCGCATCGTGTCCATCAGGCTAAATTGATGTCCGGCATCGAAACTTGACGTCACATCATCCAACACCATGAAGCGCGGCACACCTTGGTGCCGGGTGGCCGCCGCCATAAAGATAGAGGCGGCAACGGCATTGCGGTAGCTCTCCGAGAGGAGCGCCCGCGCGCTTTGGTTGGGAAGGCCAAAGAAGTCCGCGAGATTCAAATCCACCTGCTCGGTATTCTGCACCCGGCTTAGCGTCGGCCGCACGTCCGGACCGCCGCGCACCAGATGCCCGAAAAGCTCCTGACAACTAGCCTGAATATCCGTGATGCGCGCATGGGCGAGCGTGCTTTCCGCCGTTGCGAACTGCCCCGCTACGTTCGTGATGAACGTCTTCCAGCGATTGAGCTTTGCGAGCTTGACCTGCTTCGCCGCCAGCGCCGGAAGGGTCCGCTCATATTCGTTCATGGCGTCGCGGAATTGCTTGGCATGCCCGAGGGTGCGGGTGACGGCGACCAGCGACGGCGGCAAGCCGGCTTGCAGCGTCGCGATCTCGGCATTGAGTGCTGCGATCACGTCAACCCGCTGTGCTTCGAGCGCGCCAAGCGCATCTTTTGCGCGTTCCAGGTTCGCCGTCGAAACCGACGATTGGCGCACAGCCAGTACTAAAACCGGCGCGATGCGATCAGTATCCGCAATGCCAAGATGCGCCTGCTCTTCAAGCTGCCGGAGCTTGCCGACGCATCCCGCGCTCTGCACCTGCCGTTTCAGCTCCGCATCTAGCTGATCGGCCTCGTCGTAAAGCGCGATCTTCGCGTCCAGTTGATCTTGAAGCGGTCCGTCGCCTGCCTTTTCACAGACGGGGCAGACCTTCGGATCATGCCAGTCCGCACTGTTCACAACCGTAAGCGCGTCTTTCAGCAAAGCATGAAGACTGGCGGCACCGACTCTGCGCATGGCATCGTCGCGCGCCTTTGCCGCCGTTACCAATGCATCGATCTCAGCAAATTCCGCCGCCGAGACCTGCAAGCCGCTGAGCGTCGAGACGGCGGTGTTGAGGCCGTCGAGAGTTTTCCGCGCCGCGCCGCCTTCTTCCTGATCGACGATGTTTTCAGCGGCGTCAAAATCGAGTTCCATTACCGAGGTGTTGGCGAGCAACGGCGCGAAGAGCGCGATGCTCGCCAGTCCCGCCGTAACCTGCGCTTTCAACTCCGCAGTATTCGCTATCTGGCCACCGACCGCGCCGGTTACTTCCTGATGCGCGCTGAGAATGCGCTGTTCGATGCCCACAAGCGCGCGGTTTTCGGCAGAAACTTCAGTGTCGAGCGTGGACAGCCCAAGATCGCCGTTGATGTTGCGGGTGTTCTTGGCCCCGTCGAGCGCCTGCCGTAGCTGGGAATACCGGCTCATTCCGACCAACGAGGCGAAAGAGCGCCCGCGCTCCAGTGCCGAGCAGTCCACGAGGGAGGCAAAGCGCGGGTAATCGACCAGCACGAAATCTTCGCAGAGATCGGTGAGGAAGCTGTCCGGATCGGCATGGCCGGAAGGAGATGTGACGACCCGCCCGCCCGCCGCCGTCCGGGTGACGGTTATCGACACATCGGGCGTGCCATCATCGCTCTTGAAAACAAGGGCGACCGTCGCCTGTTGCGCCGGATGGAACTTGTTGACGATGTAGCTGGCACCCTGTTCGGCGTCCTGCATCTCTTCCAGACGAGGCACCGTGCCATGCAGGGCGAAGTGCAGCGCTTCGAAGATCGAGCTTTTACCGACCCCGTTGGGCGCATGGACGGAATTGACGGCATCGTGCTTGAATTTCAGCACGAGGGGATCGCCGTCATTATTTACGCCGCGAAATCCCTCAATGGCGGCGGAGGCGAGAAAATACCGGCTCATGCCGCAGGCCCTTCCGGCAGGCCGTCGAGCGCGGCGAGGACCGCCCGGTTAAACTCCTGAACGGCCTGCCGGGTGCGTGTCGCATCACCGTCGCGTGCCAGCAGCCCAAGATTGTCGAATAGAATGCGGGCGCAATCGGCATCGATGCGCTCCGCTTCCGCCCGGAAACGGGCCAGGTTGTCCGAGAATGACAATGCTGGATCAAATTCCATCTGGCAGGCACCCTTTCCGAGTTGGCGATAAGCCTGTTAATGCTAGCGCCACAGGTTAATTTACTACTGAATTTCAAAGCAAATCCACAATCCAACTTTCGCGCCGGTTCATCCTTCGGTCAACCATCGGATGAAGCTAACCTCCCTTATCGCGACGGCGATGACAGTCCGCTATGGGCCGTATGCTCACGCTGCACCTGCATTCGTTGCAGCCAGCGCGAATGTCGCTGATGGGCTCTGAGCGGTCATTTGCTGCATCACGCGCAAAGGTCTGCTTCGCTATTTTAGCCAAACATCCGCGTCATTTAGCGCTGAAGAAGGCACGCCAAATAGCACTGGAGGTCACACAGGGATGGCCCAATTTGACACTGCAAGAAAACCGGAGGTTTTTCTGACAGTGCTTCTCCACTAAGCAGCAGAGACTGACGGCGCACAGGGCTTCATGAGACGCTTCCCCTAGCAACGCTCTTGCATTGCGCTCAGCTGGATAGACTGCTGCAAGAAAAAACGCCGTAGCCGCCAATGGCGAGCCGGGCGGCCTTAGAAGCCTAGTCCGGGCGCCGCAGCTAACACCGCAGACACGTCCTGAACGCTCAACACGACAGGCAGTCTTCGCGGCTGTCGCCGGAACTGCATGTGCTGGTGCATGTCTTCCCGCTTGCACGTGGTGCCGAAAAGAAACCGCAGCGCCATGATGCGGGCGTTGAAGGTCGGCGGCGTGATGCCGACCTCCGTCATGTGGAGTTGATAGGCACGAAGGTCTTCGGGTGTGGCCGTGTCGGGTGATCGGGCGAGAAAGGCCGCGAAATCCTTGATCGCCCTGATATGAGAATTCTGCGCTTTGTCACCCATTCCGCGAATGCGCATGTCTTCGATCATCCGCTGGCGAAGCGGGGACACTTTCTCCTCTGTCATGGGAGCCTCCTGTCTGACGATTGAGAAGACCCCAATCGTCAATCAGGTCAGGCAAATCGCCAAATGCGCATCGCTATCAGCGGCGCGCGGCATCAGCCAAGGGCGCCAATGCCACGGAGCGGCTTCGTCCTGGTCCCGCAGAACTGCCTGTTGGGTGCGGCGCCTCTCTGTCTGCTATGCGGAGATTGTGTTGAAAAACTGCTACTACGGCGGAGAGGCCGCCCGTAGTTAGAACCTTGTTCTCAACGTGGGACAAGAAAGTTCTTTTCCGCGGCGCTTTTACGTGGAAGCGGAACGATGTCCTACGAAATAGAGGTTCGAGAACACGCACGCGAGTTTTTCAACAGTATCCGGACGAAGCGGCCGCACGTCGGCCCCTCCGGCCTGCTTTACAGAGCACGGCAGGTGTTGCCGGCAAGGACAGCACCAAGATGTAAAAGCATTCACATCCGCACGCGTGTCAACTGCGGCGCGGCTTAGCAGTTACGTCGAGATGAAGTTCTGTCCTGCGTCGTCCAGGATAAGGCACGTGAGCCGACCCGAACTGTACGCACCCGTATCAATGCCGATCCTGTTCATCTGCACGTCTGGCTCGGCACTTATCGTATGGCCATGAACGATGATCCTCCCATAGTCCCGATCGGACTCCAGAAAAGCATCACGGATCCACATCAGGTCGTGACACGGCTGTGCGGTCATTGGCATGTCGGGATTGATGCCGGCGTGAACGAAAAGGTAGTTTCGCCAACAAAATGCCAGCCGCAGGTGGCGGAGGAAGTTCTTCTCAGCGTGTCCCAAGGCATTTGAAAGGCTATCGGAGACGCGCTGCCATTCTCGATCATCCGGCTCCAGCGAGACTTCTATGCCAAAGCTGCGCAGGGCTTCACGACCGCCATAGCGCACCCAGTCAGGGCCATATTTGTCAGGAGAGACCAGGAACGCCAGAAGCCGTTCATCGTGGTTCCCCTTCAGGAAAACACGGGAGATGCCATCCGCTTTGGGCGTGGCAAGGTGCGCCAAAACCTCCGCCGAAGCAGGGCCGCGATCAATGTAGTCGCCAAGATAGCAGATCGCTGCCCGTGCAACCGGACGTGCGCCCATATCCTGCAGAATTGCTTTCTCAAGGCTTTGCAGGAGATCGAGGCGCCCGTGGATATCGCCTATGGCATATACCCTTTCCAAGGATGCCGTCTCAGGGTCTGGGTCTTGCCAAAGATCGACAAGCGTCCGGTCATGCTCGATTGCGACCATCAGGCTTCCTCAGCACATCTGGCCTTGCCAGCAGCGTTTGTTGCCAACCTCAATGCTAGGTCGGCAAGGGTAACGCCCGATAGGGGCATGACGGGGTCGTGCATCACGGCAGTGCGGCCTTTTGAGTGGCGACATGTCGGGCGAACTGAACAGCCACACGTCCGGAACGCGCGCCGCGTTGCCGCGCCCAGTTATCGGCCTCCCGGGCAAGCTCTTCTTCATCCATGCTGTCTACCAGCGCTCCCAGATGGCCCTTCACCATCGCCATGTAGTCGTCCGGAGCCGCGTTGTAGAAGCCGAGGCTGAGCCCGAAGCGGTCGGCAAGCGACACTTTTTCCTCTACGGCCTCGTTGGCATGGATGGCAGTCGAACGCTCGTTCTCGACCATGTCGCGGCGGAGGAGGTGACGCCGATTGGACGTGACGGCGAGAAGGATGTTTCTCGGGCAGCCACGAATGCCGCCGTCCAGAATGGCCTTCAGGCTTTTGTACCCAGCTTCGCCTTCATCAAACGAAAGGTCATCGCAGAAGAGCAGGAAGCAGCGATCTATGGTGGCCAGCTGCTGCAGAAGCTTTCCCAAGGTGCCGATATGCTCCCGGGGAACCTCAACCAAGGCAAGGCGGCCTTGTGCCTCTTGCGTCAACTGAGCATGGACCGCTTTCGTGAGCGAGCTTTTTCCGGTCCCTCGTGCCCCCCACAGCAGCATGTGGTTGGCCTGAACGCCTGCAATGAACCCGCGCAAGTTCGAAAGCACCGCCTGTTTCTGTGGCTCGATGCCGACCAAGGCAGACAGGGGAACATGATCGATATCAAAGACCGGATCCAGACGGCCTTCCGATCCATCCCAGACATATCCGGGAAACCTCAGAAGGTCAGCATGCTCCATGGGCTTGGGGGCAATCCGGTCAAGCGCATCGGCGATGCGCAGAAGGACCGAAAGTTGATCGAGCGGTTGAGACGCAGTCATCTGACCGGCCCACGCTGCCGGCTGCTTAGAAGTTGGCATAATATTGCTCCGGTCATCCGTGCAAACGGACAACAGTCGTGTTGACGGGGAGGAAAGAACGTTAGTCACCACATGCGCCTGGTCCGGCGGGTGAACACCCGCTGATGGCGCGTTGGTTGACGTTAACGCCTACGGCCGACTGGATCGGCGATTGATCTCATAGAGCCGCTTTCGAAAGCGGTCAAGCAACCGATTTTTTGGAACAGGGACAAAGCTTCCGATTGACGGCAGAGATTGCCAACACATCAGCCTGGTCTGGATCTATGGGCTCAGCTGGCACGGAGGTGAATGACGGCTGTGGGCTCCTCACGCTAGTGCCCTGCGCCGCACTGGCGGCAGCTCTGCAGGACCGTGGTGCGGACAAGCCGCCCTTGCGGACATACCTTCCAGCCTGCTCGTGTGCTACTGACTGACTGGCTGTCGCGTCGAAGATAGAAGGATTTCCATATGCCAGCTGAAGTGACTAATCGTCAGGTGGCTCTTCCTGTGGCCCGACCAGTTGTTGCTACAATCGCGGCAGTGTTCAAGCAGGGTCAAGTTTTACTGGTGAGACGAGCGAACCCGCCCGATGCCGGCAGGTGGGGCTTTCCAGGCGGACAGGTAGACCTCGGAGAGTCACTCGAGGAAGCGGCAGTTCGTGAACTTGCAGAAGAAACTGGGATACGAGCAACGGCGGAGCGGGTTTTCACGGCCGTTGATGCTTTCGACCATGATGAGAGCGGGGTCTTGCGGCATCACTATGTCCTCGTGGCCGTGCTTTGTTCCTGGGTTTCAGGGAAACCAACCGCGGGCGACGACGCCCTCGAAGCACGCTGGTTCCCGCTAGATAGATTGGGCACCGCGGATCTCGCCCTCAGCCTCGATGTAGAAAAAGTTGCCCGTCTGGGAGCTCAAATTCGCCTATGATCCATCATGCAACAGAGCTTGGTGGCTGACCGGTCGGTAGGGCTCCTTTAACTGACGCCGCTCGTGCTCTTGGCGGCAACTATGGGGGCCAAGGCGTCGCCAAATACCGGGCGCTGAAACGAAGCTGTCAGGCTTGCCCTTCCAAAGACAGGTGCTGCCCCAACGCCGAGTTCCGCTCCATCACCCGCGAAGAGCACGAAGACGCCCGGCAGGTTGCCCGCGACATCGCCAAGACCGACCAATATGTTGTCTCGATGCGGTTACGGAAAAAGGTCGAGATGCTCTTCGCCACCTCAAACGCATTCTGGGACTGGGACGGCTTAGATTACGCGGCCCGAATGGCGCAAGTGACGAATTTCTTCCCGCCGCTACCCCCCAGAACCTCCGCAAACTGGCCAAGATCCTTCCCGCACCGCACCATGCGAGGCCAAACTGAAAAGAAGGGCACGCGCGCCGTGCCTGGCGCCAGCTTTCTGCACGAGCAGCACGTAGTTTTTCAACAGAATACGAGACCTTACTGCCGTTCGCTGCAATAGCGGGTAACGTCCGCTATGGGGGCGAATCAGCGCGCTTGGAAGCCTCAACGATCAAGAAAATCGGCAACATCCTGGCCAACTTTGTCCGGCACTTCCCAGAACATGTTGTGGCCGTGTCCTTCATACGTGACATGCTTGGCTTGGGGCAGAATGTGCTGGATTTGCACTTGGCTGTCACTTCCAAACAAGGAGTCTTGGTCACCCCAAAGGATCAGCGTGGGCGCCTCGATGTGCGGTGCCATCTTTGTCCAGTCGGTGAACGTAAGAGCGCGCAGCACCCCCATCCAGGTCGTTTCAGAGGTTTGCGCGCTTTCAGCACGTTCCCGGCTCAGGAAATCGTCATCGACCGGGGTGGGGTTCCAATACCAGTTCATCATGAACTCACTGTCGGGATCGATGGGATGTTCCATGGTGGACACATTCTCCCAAAGCCAGTCTGCGGCTTCTGCGGGGGCCGCGGCTGCCGTTGAAATCAGAACAAGGCGATCAACGCGATCCGGATAATAGGCTGCCAATGTGGCTGCAGTCATGGATCCCAGGGAGTGCCCCACGACATCGGCGGCTTTCACACCGAGGGCATCCATGAAGCCGTCGACGTCGTTGGCCAGGGTATCGATGCCGTAGCAGCACGCTGGCGTGGCGCTGTCGCCGTGGCCCCGCAGATCGACAGCGATCAGGCGCCGATCGCCGAGATGCGGAGCCAGCAAGGACCAGCTTCGTGAGTTGTCCGTGTAGCCATGGAGCAGCAGGGTCGGCTGGCCTTCGGCAGGACCCATCTCGACATATGAAAGCGAGATCCCGTTCCGGAGAGTGACGCTCTGCTTCGCGTCAGACCAATCGTCTTGTGAAGGTATGGGCACTTCCTCTGCATAAGCAGCAACAAGAGTGCCGATTTGCATGAGAGCAAAAAGTGTGAGGGGTCTGCGCAAGGCATTTGGCATTATAAGTCATCTCTTGTTGATTGTTCATTCAATCAACGACTTGGGTAGTCTGGCTGTCAAGTCGTAGATCACGGTCCAAGACAGGAAGCGGACGTACGCTGCCCCTCGCATTAGGTCCGGTTCGGGGCTCTTCACGTCGGTGCCGTCCGAAGCACTGGCGGCAGTTATAAGAACACAAAGCAGCCGCTGATCGTTGCTGTCCGACAAGCCTTCGCCCGTACGACACCAAAGATGTGACATAAATCGGCCTTATCGTCTGCCTGCTGCTTCCGCAGCGTGACCCGCGCCTTCCAGCAAGGTCTTGGTTCTATGGCCCCCGTCAGCAACGAAGCCGGACAAACTCTTCCTCGCAGTTCGCGCGCCGTGTCCAGTCTTTGAGGGCAGGGATCAGGAAGCTTACCTTTCCACAGGCAGCTGCAAGAAAACTGCTGGTTTTTCTGAAAGCGTCCCAACTGCCGTAACCGGACGCGGCAAACCGGGTGGCATATGAAGCGGACGTCGGCGGTTGCTTGAGGACCTGCGTGGAAAGGCGGCGTAGTTCGAATGGCGCGATGTGGTCCGGTTCGAGGGGGTCACTCCAGATCCATCTGAGTTCCAGATGGAAATTAACAGGCGGCCCGAGGGCCGCCCTTCCAGAAAGACTTGGATCCAGAGGGAAGGATCAGAAGCCGTAGACGAGCGCGACGCCCACACGGTTGTTCGTGCGGATGGTGCGGTTTTCCTGATACTCGGTGGTGTAGCTCACGCGGGTGGACAGCTGCTCCGAGACGCGGAAGTTCACGCCGAACTCGTTGGTGATGACGTCATCGATGTCGCTCGAACCCAGCCAGTCCGTGTCGTTCGTGATGAAGACGTTGTCGTTGAAACGGTGGTACAGGCGCGACGAGGCGATGTAGCCAAGGTCCGTATCCGAGGATGAGCCAACCGGCGTGGTGTCGAACGAACCATCGGCTGCAAAAATCGGGTTGCCGGCCGCATCACGCTCGATGTCGAAACCGGCATGCTGCGCACCGGTACGAGCATAACGGACGCCAACACCAGCTTGCACACGCCACGCGGTGTCAGGTGTATTGATCACCCGATAACCCGGACCGAAGCCCAGGAAAGCATCCCGACGCAGGTTCGTAAATTCCGCACCGAAATCTTCATTTGATTGCGCGTCGCTGTTGCGCACGCCGTCGACCAGACCGTTCTGGCTGATGCGGCCCAAGGCAAAGGCATAGAACTGGTCGTTGAAGTAGTACTGCGCGTCGTAGATCGCGTTGACTTCTTCCTGATCCTTGTTGCCGTTGCTGTCTTCACCGAACTCGATCGACAGGCCAACGCTCTGGGCGAAAGGCCCTTCGTTATGGTTCACACGACCGGCAATCGCCAGATCCTGGTTCTCGGTGTTGCCGGTGCGGCCGGTGTAGCTCAACGACATGGTGCCAAAGAGACCGGTGCGACGATCGGCCGGACCGAAGCGGTCAGGATCGTTGTCGCGGTCGAAGGCGTCGGTCACGCTTTCTTCGATATCGGTGATACGATCGTCGATGCCAGTAATGCCCGTCGCATCCGCACCGGTTGCACGTTCCGTTTGGGCGAAAGCCGGAACCGACAGCGCGGCCAAAATTGCGGCGGTGCCGGTCAGCAGCGTAACTTTTTTCATCTTATCCTCACGAGTGTGATCTGTCCTGCGATGCAAAGCGGGTGCCGATGCAGGTCATCCAGACAGCACCGCTGTTGCGAATAAAGAAACTATCCCGTAAAGTATATATATGCAACTGAGTGAACCGGCTGTGCCTCGATCAGGCAAACCCAGTCTCTGCGGAGGAAGGCCGAGCGTCTTCGCAATGCCGTGCTTAAGGCAGGACAGACATTGTCCACGGCCACGGTTACGAGAGATCCGGATGTTTAGTTGGTGAGGCCACCGGTGACGCGATCAAGCGTGCGTCCAATCGCGTCGAACACAAAGGTGCCGGTGCTGCCGAGTTGTGGCTGCTCGTGGGGACCGTCACGATCCTGATGCAGGCGAGCCAGCGCGACGTAGCGGTCGTGCGCCAGCCGGGTGGCCGGGATGTCCCCGATGTCGATGATCTGGATGCCCGCGGCTTCGGCCGCGGCAGAGACCCTCGGATCACCGACCCTCAGCGTCCCGAGGCGGGGCCGGTTTCCCGACAATCGCTGAGACAAACGCAGCGCCTGGTCATCCGGAGCGACCAGAACCGCCAAAGGCGTCTTCATTGACCCGACGACCTCGACCTGTTCACGGAACAGGTCCAGATCGATGTCGGGCGCGACCAGAATGACCTCCAGGCGATCAAGAACATTGTCCTCACCGCTCTGCCGCAGTTGCCGGAGCGACTCCATCGTCAGGCGGGCCCCCATGCTGTGGGCAAAGATCGTGACCGCTTCAAGCCGCGGCTCCTGCACCAGGTCGGTCATCAGGTCGGCAAGGGCTTGACGCGAATAGTCGGCGCTGTCCCTGTCGCCCATGTAGTCGATCGCGCGGGCGCTGGAGGGCCAGGAAAAGAGCAGGGCACATTCGCGCACCTGAGCATCCGCGCTCATCTGCACAAGACGAAAGAGCGCCTCTTGGAAGCTGTGGTTGTAGCCGTGGACAAAGACCCCGACGCTGCCGCCGCAGTCATCCGACCTCAGCTGCTGGAGCAGCGTCTCCCGGCTCAGGATCTGCTGGCGGACCGTGACAAAGTGCTTTTGCGTATCCGGCGGACCATCAGGCCATTCGATGGCGCCGGCCACATGGGCGGGCGGGACCGAGACCGTGAACGAAGCGTCATGTGGCTCCACCGCCCGCTCGCTGCCAAAGGCATAGGGGCGCAGCGGGTCGCGACGGCGCGTCGTGACGGCATAGGCGGTGATCCGTTGTGCCCCGGGCGCCGCGGCATCCGGAACCTGTCGGGGCGCCAGAACATCGGCCGGCGGACGGTCGCCGCAGCCGGTCAGCGCCAGAAGCATCACCAACGGCAGGACGCTCTGCAACATGCTGCCGACGCGCAGGTCCCGCGAGATTGGCGGATATTTGCAGCCGTTACCTCCCATAGCCGTACAGGAAGATGTCAACCGCACGGGAGACATGGGCATCTTCATCCTCCAGCGTTGCGGGTCTTCGCATCATCGCGCGGTGGAGCTTGGGCAGAAGCGTCATCGACAGGAAAACCATGGCATCGTGTTTCAACTGCTCGACTGGTGCGGGCTCGTCATTCTGTATCTGCTCGAGATATCGCATGATAATGGCGATCATACGCTGAGACTGGTGCGCGCGGATCTCGGCGATCTCCGGAAAGTCATGGGACATGTCCGCCGTCAACCGCTCCAGCGCGATGATCTCCGGGTTAATCGATAGGTCGATCAGCAGCTGTGCAAGCCCATGCAGCACCTCTCTTGGCGTCCCCTCCGGCACTGCGACGGCTTCGATCTCATCCAGCCGCTTGTGCCCAAGCTGTCCGATAATCGTACTGAACAGCTGTGCCTTGGTTCCAAAGCGCGAATAAACGGTGCGCTTGGACACACCGGCATCCGCGGCGACCTGGTCCATTGAGGTTCGCTCATAACCAATCGTGGTGAACAACGTCCGCGCCGCCTCGAGAACGGCATCGCCAAGGCGCTCGGCATCCGCCGCTTTCGGCCGTCCACCGCGGGCAGGGGGCCTGACTGATCCAGTCACTCTCATGTTCCCTCATTTTCCTGAAACCAATATATACTTCACCGAGTAGTTTCGTTATTGCATGTGCGTGACCAGTTTGGGATGCAATTCTGCAGGATGGAGACACTTAATGCGATGCTTCAAGCTTTGGGCGCTTTCTCTGGCGTTGATGGCCGCAGGAACGCCTATCCTTGCACAACAGTCGCTGCGCCCGGTCAAGCTGGTTGAACTGTCTCGTGAAGGTACTGTCCAGCAGCGCAGCTTCCCCGGTCGGGTTCGGGCTCTGCAGACGGTGGATCTGGCGTTTCAGGTCGGCGGGCAACTTGAGCACTTTCCAGTGGCCGAGGGGGACCGGCTTGAGGCGGGCGATACGGTCGCCGCGCTGTCTCGCCGCGGGTTCGAACGGGCCCTTCGGCAGGCACAGGCAACGCTGGATCAGGAACAGCAGTCGCTGAACAGGGTGCGGCAACTTGCCGGGACGGCGGTGCCACGCGCCGAGGTGGAAAGCACGCAAACCCAGGTCACCTTATCCGAAATTGCCGTCGAGGACGCACAAAGCGCCCTCCAGGATGCGACCTTGGTGGCGCCGTTCGACGCGCTTGTCGCGCGGCGGCTGGTGGCGAACTTCACCACCGTTCCCGCAGGGGAGCCTGTTGTCCGCCTCCACGACATGTCCGACATGCTGATCGACATTGACGTGCCCGAGGTGCTTGTCCGCCAAAGCGCCGAGGGCGATGTCGAATTCATCGCAACCTTTCCCGGAAGCGACCAGACATATCCCTTGTCGATCCGCGAATACGAGGCGGAAAGCGCCGAGATCGGCCAGACCTTCCGGCTGACACTCAGCTTTGATGACGAAGCCGCGGCGGGCATCTTGCCCGGGGCCTCGGCCATGGTCCGGGTCACGCGGGAAACCGATGCGGAACAGGCGGTCACGGTGCCGCAAAACGCTCTGGTTTATGCCGCGAATGGCGCCCCCCATGTCTTTGTGTTCCAGCCTGATCCCGAACACGATGGCAACATCGGTGTCGTGACGCTTGCTCCCATCGAGATCAGGTTGCGCGACGATGCCAGCGTGGAGCTGGTTGGAGGCGTAGCGCCCGGAACCGAGATCGTTGCCGCCGGTGCGGCACAGGTCACCGACGGGCAGGCCGTGCGGCGCTTCGTCGGCTTGGGGCAGTAATCATGTTTTCAATTGCTCGCGCCTCGATCGACAAGGCCCTGATCACATGGATCCTGATGCTGGGCTGCCTGTTGGGCGGCATCTGGGGGTTTGCCACCATCGGCCGGCTGGAAGACCCGGCCTTCTCCATCAAGACGGCCGTTGTTGTCACCCAGTATCCCGGCGCCTCGGCAGAGGAGGTCGCGCGGGAGGTCTCGGAGCCGCTCGAGTCGGCCATTCAGCAGATGGGGGAGATCGACGTCATCTCCTCGACCAACACGCCCGGCATGAGCCGGATCACCGTCGATGTCGAGATGACCTACGGCCCCGATGAGTTGCCGCAGATCTGGGACAAGCTTCGCAACCGTGTGCAGGATGCACAGGGCAGCCTGCCACAAGGGGCGGGTACACCCTTTGTGAACGATGCTTTCGGTGACGTCTTCGGCCTGTTCTACGCTGTCACGACACCGGGCTTCAGCGACGCAGAGATCCACGAGATCGCCACCTTCATCCGGCGCGAACTGCTGGTTGTCGACGGTGTCGCCAATGTCGACGTGGATGGCCTGCCCGAAGAAGCGATCCATGTCGAACCCAACCCCGCCCTTCTGGCCAATCTGGGCCTTCCCAACAGCGCCATTACCAATGCGATCGCTTCGGCCGACAACCTGGCCCCATCAGGGGCGATCCGGCAGGACGGGCAGCGCACGCAGATCGCGCCGCCTCTCGGATCCGGCTCGGTCGAAGAGATCAGCACCCTGACCATTGGCCTGGGCGGTCAGGTCGTGTCGGTCCAGGACTTTGCGCAGGTCAGCCGCGGGAGGGTCAGCGATCCCAGCAAGCTGATCCGTTATCAGGGGCAGGAGGCCTTCACCATCGGGGTCTCGGCGCTGGAAACGCTGAACGTCGTGGATGTGGGCAACCATGTCGATGAGCGCCTGGAGCAGATCATGCAGTCGTTGCCGTACGGGATCGAGCTGCACCCGATCTATCAGCAGCATGTGGTGGTGGATGAGGCCTCGAACGACTTCCTGCTGAACCTGGCGCTGTCGGTGGCGATCGTTGTGGTGGTTCTGGGCCTCTTCATGGGCTGGCGCGCTGCCGTGGTCGTGGGCACGACCCTGCTGCTGACGGTCGTGGGGACCTTGTTCTTCATGGCCGTCTTCGGGATCGAGATGCAGCGCATCAGCCTTGGTGCCCTGATCATTGCGATGGGCATGCTGGTGGACAATGCCATTGTTGTGGCCGAGGGCATGCAGGGCGACATGGCAGGCGGCAAAACCTCCCGCGATGCGGCGCAGGATGTCGCCGGAAAGACCCAGATCCCGCTTCTGGGCGCGACGGTCATCGGCATCCTGGCCTTCTCCGGCATCGGCCTCAGCCCGGACTCAACCGGAGAGTTCCTGTTTTCGCTGTTCGCCGTCGTGGGGATCTCGCTGCTGCTGTCCTGGCTGCTCGCCGTGACAGTCACGCCCCTGCTGGGCCACTACCTGTTCCGGCAGGGCGATGGTCAGCAGGCCGACCCCTATGGCGGTCCGATCTTCCGCGCCTATGGATGGATGCTGCGCGGCGCGTTGCGGTTCCGGTGGCTTGTCGTGGCGGCGCTGATCGCCGTCACGGTGTTGTCGGTGATCGGCTTCGGGCGCGTGACGCAGCAGTTCTTTCCGCCCAGCAACACGCCGATCTTCTTCGTTCACTACAAGCTTCCGCAGGGCTCCAGCTTGGCGGCCACGGCTGCAGATCTGGCCATCGTCGAGGACTGGCTGTCCGAACGTCCCGAGGTCGTCTCGGTCGCAACCTTTGTGGGCGGCGGGGCCTCCCGCTTCATGCTGACCTACCAGTCCGAAGATCCAACGCCGTCATATGGCCAGTTGATCATCCGGGCGACCTCGCTAGAGGCGATCATGCCCCTGCGCACGGCGCTGGACGAATTCGGTGCCGCCCAACTTCCGGCGGGCGAATTCCGGACCGCTCAGCTTGTTTTTGGACCCGGCGGCGGTACGCCCATTCAGGCCAGGTTCCTGGGACCTGATCCGGCAGTGCTGCGCCAGCTGGGCGCCGAAGCACAGCGCCTGATGGCGGTGCATGCTCCGGACCTGCGCAATATCCGGCACGACTGGTACGAACAGGAGCTGGTGATGCGTCCGGACTACGCCACCAACCGG
>VGDE01000048.1 GCA_016869875.1 Alphaproteobacteria bacterium | reverse complement strand
CAAACCCGGCGCGGTTCAGTCTGCTTTAGTCAGATCGCCTTGAACGATCAGGCCGCTGCGGTTCTCCATCAGGGCATGGCCGATGAAGCACAGCATTGCGCCAGTGCCGGGCGACTTCTTGTAGAGCCGGGCCTCCGGGTCGGTGGTCGAGGCATGGGTGACGTTCGAACGCCGCTCGCCTCGGAAATCGACTTCGACATTGCGGTGTTGGCGGGTGGGGCGGGGCATCGGGTCTGTCTCTATTTGGGTCGGTTCGGGCTGGTCCGCGGTGGTCATGTCTGGCGAAGGCGGGTTGCCCGGGCCCTCGTCATCAGGGGGTGTGATGTCGGGCTTCGGCTGAAAGCTCTTCATGGAGGCCCAAGCCTTGACCAGCGTTCCGTCGACCGAGAAATGCTCGTCCGACAAAAGCGGCGCGACTTCGCGATGCGCCAGGATCGCCCCCATCACCTTGCGCGACATGTCCGTGGTCAGCAGTCGGTCGCGGTTCTTGGTAAACACCGTCGGGACCCAGACCTGGTCGTCGATGCCCAGCCCCACGAACCAACGGAACATCAGGTTGTATTGCATCTGCTCCATCAGCTGCCGCTCGGAACGGACTGAGAACAGGATCTGAAGCAGGCTGGCCCGGATCAGGCGCTCCGGCGCAATCGAGGGGCGACCGAAATCGGTGTAGAGCGCCTCGAACTCGGCATCCAAGCTAGCCAGCGCCTCGTTCACCACCTGCCGGATCTTGCGCAGCGGATGCCGCGCAGGGACACGAGCTTCCAGATCAACATAACTGAACAGCGACCCGCTCGCTTTGTCCGTGCCGCCCATCATCACTCCCGCCGCTGTCCTGCAGAGAGTGAATCATGTTCTACAAACCGCGTCGAGGACCGACTATTTCAGCGGCCTGTTAGCCTTTGGTCAGAACCTCGCAAGAGCAGTGAGCAACCGCGGAGTCCGCATCAGATACTGCTCAGCTGGTTTCGCTGCATTACGCGTGAAGGTCCGCTTTGGGCATGTGCCATGGCGGCACCATGGCTCTTCCGACCGGCAGCAAAGGGCCGACCCGTTCTGCTGCGCCTGCATTCGCTGCGACGCAGTTGAATGTCTCTGATGGGCTCTTCGCGTCGATCCTGCTCGGCAGCCGAGTGGCCGCTTTTCAAGAGATACGGTGATCGCGGGAGCCGCGATCGCTGATCCATAGGACAGCCGCGCCTCCGCTTCGATCTGGCACGGCTGACGATCTTTCATTTCGTTTTTCCGCCTGCCATCCGGCCGGCGATCCGAACACGGGCTCTGGTGCCGCTGGGCGTCAGCCTCCACGGAGAAATCCGGTTCCTCCCACGCGCAAGCGCGCGGGTCCCTCCCAATTTCACCGCTCCGGCCCCGTGTGTCAGATCACCGTCCGGCCGCAGTCCGGGCTGCGCCCACCCTGCTTTGCCCTTCGGATGACATGAGGTCATCCAAAGTGAAAAGCACGGATGGCCTCGCCACTGGCGGAACAGAAGGGCGCGGGCCGACATGTCGGGAATGGGTTGGAAACCAGGCTTTGGGTCAGAAATCTCTAACAGCCGACAAACGAAGTTAATGGCGGACCCGGAGCGATTCGAACGCCCGACCCCCAGATTCGTAGTCTGGTGCTCTATCCAGCTGAGCTACGGGTCCGTCTTGAGGCGGTGAATTAACGGTGCGCCTCAGGGGATGCAAGAGAGAAACGACAAAAAGATGAAACTCTTTCTGTCTTCAGCGCGTGGCCGCATCCTGACGGACCGGCAGCCCTGTCATGCCGCGCGGGATAGAAATGCAGAACTGGCTGCCGTCGCCATCGCTGCGCAACAACTCAAGCCGCCCCCCATGGCCACGGACAAGATCGGCGGCGATCGTCAGGCCGAGGCCCGTCCCGCCGCGCCGCGCGCTGCCGCTGAAGGGCTTGAACAGGTATTCCCGGGCCTTTTCCGGCAGACCCGGCCCCGTGTCCCCGATCTTGATCCACCAGTCATTGTCACCCTCGCCCGCACCGATCTCGACAGTACCGGGCTGGTTGGTGCCCTCGATCGCCTGACGGGCGTTCCGCGCCAGGTTGGCCAGCACCCGGTACAGCTGATCCCGATCCGCCCGGATCGTCAGGCTGGGAGGAATGTCGGTCAGGAATTCGACCTGCCCTGCAGCTTCGCCGGCAAGGCTTTCTGCCTCGATCACCTCGGCGGCCAGCTGGGCTAGGTTGAAGCGCGACAAGGTGGGCGAAGGCTCCTCGGCCTTGCCGAAGGCCAGGGTCGTTTCGCACAGGTTCACGGCACGGGTGATGGATTTCACCAGCTTGGGGGCTGCACGCCGCACCTTGGGGTCGGCGCTGTCCTCCAGCCGGTCCGCAAAGATCTGTGCAGTCGTTAGGATGTTGCGCAAGTCATGGCTGATCTTGGCGACCGCCTGCCCCAGTTGGGCCATGCGTTCCTTTTGCTTCAATGACGAAGTGACCGTCTGCTGCATCGACTGCAGCGCAGTTTCGGCCTCGCGCAGCTCGGCCAGACGGGCATCGGGGATGATGATGTGGCGGGCATCCTCGGGGGCGCTGGCATAGGCCGACATGTGGCTGATCACACGCCGGATCGGCACAAGGATCAGGCGCTGCGCGGTCAGGAACAGCAGCACTGCCGTCAGGATTGAAAAGGCCGCCGATACCGCCAGCAGGCGCAGGCCATAGTCGATCATCGCCTCGCGCAGCGGCGCCGTTTCCATCGTGATCTCGATCAACTGACCCGCCTGGTTCACGGGCGCGCCGATCACGCGGATGACCCGATTATGCGAATCGACCAGAACCCCCAGAGAGTCGTCGATCGTCTGTATCACTCCTTCCGAGCGAAGATCATAGGTTGCCGCAATCGGGCCGGGAATGGGCGAGGACAGGACAAGCTGTCGGATGTCGTTGCGCCGCAGCACGACATTGAAGACACCTGCGTTCTGCAACAGCTCGGATTCAAGGTCCGCAGCCAGGAGGTCGTCCGTCGCCAGCAGCGCAAGGCTGGCGATCTGGGCACGCTCAAGCCGCGATTCGAGATAGTCCAGCCGAAATCCGGCCAGCGAGGGCAGCAGGATGAACAACTCGGCAAGGATGACGAACATCGTCGTCAGCGCGGCGAATCGGCCAGAGATCGTGTTCAGTCGCATCGTGTCCGGGTCATGAAGGTGTCGGTGCCGGTTGTCTGTCAGGCCACGACGGGATTGCACATCAAACGAATGTGATCGATCCGGGGTTCCCTGACCACCGGGTCAGTGATCCCGGCAGGCTTTGCCGGTATGAATGGTTGACGTCGGCGGGCATGTCCACTATCCAGCGGGCTTCGAAACAACCGGCGCCATGGCGCAGGGCAGATTTCTGCAATCTGCCCCGTCTGGTCGCCCCCCGCAAGAACCGACCCGGAGACTGACCATGAAGCGCACCTTCCAACCCTCGAACCTCGTTCGTGCGCGCCGTCACGGCTTTCGCGCCCGCATGGCCACCAAAGGCGGCCGTCTGGTGCTGAACCGTCGTCGCGCCAAGGGCCGCAAGCGTCTGTCGGCCTGATCCCACTGCGATCACGCCGGCGGCCACGGCCGCCACATGAAGGCTATCGACATGCCGCCTCTGCCCCATCCCGCTGACTCCCAGCCCAAGGATGCCGGCACGGCGGCATTTCGCGTGGCCGATTGCGGGCGTCTGAGGATGCCGCCGATCCTGCGCCAGCGTGCGGAATTTCTGGCCGCGGCGCGGGCGCGGCGGCAAGCGATGCCTGGCTTTCTGCTGCAGGCGCGGCAGCGTGACGACCACGGCCCGGCCCGGATCGGCTTTACCTGCTCGAAAAAGATCGGCAATGCTGTGGTTCGGAACCGCGCCAAGCGACGGCTGCGCGAGGTGGCGCGGCTTGATCTGCACAATCTGGGCCAGCCGGGCTGGGATTACGTCCTGATCGGTCGCCCCGAGGCCACGATCAGCCGGGACTTTGCCGCCCTCCGCAACGACTTTGCGCGGGCAATGCGAAAGATTCACCAGTGACACCCCTGGCTCGGATGGTCGCCCTGCCCGTCCGCACCTACCGGCTGCTGGCCTCCCCCTGGGTCGGACATGGTTGCCGGTTCCAGCCGACCTGCTCGGCCTTTGCGCTGGAAGCGCTGGAGCGACATGGCGCGTGGCGCGGCACCTGGCTGCTGCTGCGGCGAATCGGACGATGCCATCCCTGGGGCGGACACGGCTATGACCCGGTGCCGGGCGCCCACCCCCATCACGATCACGAGGCCCGCGATGCTGGACGACACTGACGACGCCGAGATCCATCCCCTGTTCGCCGGCGCCCCCCAAGGCACCGAATTCCGCAAGCTGCGCAAGCGGCTGGTTCGGGACACCCGTGCCGCCATCGAGGATTACGGCATGATCCGCCCGGGCGACCGGTGGCTGGTCTGCCTGTCGGGCGGCAAGGACAGCTATACCCTGCTTGCGGTGCTGCATGAATTGCAGTGGCGTGGCCTGCTGCCGGTCGATCTGCTGGCGTGCAACCTTGACCAGGGCCAGCCGGGCTTCCCGGCCACTGTCCTGCCCGAGTTTCTGTCGGCGCGAGGCGTCCCCCATCGGATCGAATACCAGGACACCTACGCCATCGTGAAGGAAAAGGTGCCGGCCGGCCGGACCTATTGCGCGCTGTGCTCGCGCCTGCGTCGTGGCAACCTTTACCGCATCGCGCGCGAAGAGGGTTGTTCGGCTGTGGTGCTGGGACACCACCGCGACGACATCTTGGAAACCTTTTTCATGAACCTGTTCCATGGCGGTCGTCTTGCCACCATGCCGCCCAAGCTGCTGAACGAGGAAGGTGACCTGACCGTGCTGCGTCCCCTGGCCTATGTTGCCGAGGCCGACTGCGAGCGTTTTGCGCGCGCCATGAACTATCCGATCATTCCCTGCGACCTTTGCGGCAGCCAGGAGGGCCTGCAGCGCGTGCAGGTCAAGCGGCTGCTGGACGAATGGGAGACCCGGACCCCGGGCCGCCGGCAGGTGATGTTCCGCGCGCTGATGAACGTGCGCCCCTCGCACCTTCTGGACCCAAACTTGTTCGACTTTTCGGCAATTTTTCCCGATGCGGTGGCGGAACCCGAGGCTGCACCGCCGAACCTGCGTTCGCAAGGCGAGGAACATTAACCGTACGACAAACAATCTGCGCTACTCAGGTAGCCGGTGATTCCTTGAAAGGCCCGGCATGTCCACCTCTGTAACCCGTTTGTTTTCGCCGCTCCGCAAGCTTCTTGGTTATCCGCAGCAGCCCCATGACCAGTCCGTCAGCGTGCTGCTCCTGCGGCTTGAAAACATGCAGGTGCTTGCAAGCGTGCTGGACAAGGTGGCGGTCAATCACCTGCTGGTCCAGCTGTCCATGTCTCTTGGCAGGGCCGTGCGGCTGTATGATCCGGTGCGCGTCCTTGCACCCGACCTGTATGCCGTGGTGCTGCACAACCGGACCGACCGGGAAGCAATGCAGGTGGCGCGCCGCCTTCACCAGCAGGGGCAGGTCCCGCTTCCGCTCTCGGGACAGACCGTCACGCCTGTCCTGACGGGCGCCCTTGTCCATGCCGAAGCCCCAGATCTGCCAACGGTCGAGGCGCTTTTGGACAGCGCGCGCCAGCACCTTGCGCTGGTCGAGGACGCCTTTCTCGGGCGACTGGGTTTCTATCCTCATGATCCTTCCCTTGCCGGTGCTCGCCTTGCCGCAACCGTCACTGACGCCATCGAGGCCGATCAGGTTCAGGCATGGTTTCAGCCACAGGTGTGCTGTCACTCGGGCCGGGTGACGGGATTTGAAGCCTTGGCCCGCTGGCAACACCCCCAGCGCGGCCTGCTGATGCCGGGCGCCTTCATGCCCCACATGTCCGAGGCCGACCACAACAACCTGACCATGTGCATGGTGTCGCAATCTGTTGCGGCGCTGAAGACCTGGGACAAGGCGGGGTTCAACGTTCCCACGGTCTCGATCAACATCTCCAGCTGCGAACTGTCGGACCGCGGCTTTGCCGACTGCCTGCTGTGGGAGCTCGACCGGCACGACATTCCCCCTGCCCGTCTTGTGGTCGAGGTGCTCGAAAGCGTTGGTCCCGTCACCAGCAATGCAGAAACGCGCACCAATCTGGCCAAGCTGTCCAAGGCAGGATGCCGCATTGATCTGGATGATTTCGGCACAGGCTATGCCAGCCTGGATGCCATCAGGCAGTTTGGCATCCACCGGATCAAGATCGATCGCAGCTTTGTGGTGGGCTGCGATCATGACGAGGGTCAGCAGCGCATGATCCTGGCCATCCTGGCCCTGACCGAAAGGCTGGGCATCTCGGCACTGGCGGAAGGCGTCGAGACCCGCGAAGAACATTCCTTCCTGGCGCAGATGGGCTGTGACGAACTTCAGGGCTACGCGATCGGACGTCCAATGCCGCTGGACCTCAGCCTTGACTTCCTAGCTGAAAACGCCAGGCAGGCGGCGCGTCTGCCGGGCTTGATCCGCCGGGGATAGCGCGGCCTGCGGCCTCAGCCGTTCCTGCGGCGGCACGGCCCGTCGCAGGATGACCTTGTGCCGCGCCCATCCGGGTCCATCACTTTGCAGCGCGCTGCGGGCGAAACACCCTTGGTTTCCTGTCGCGCGGCCCAAATCCGCTTGACCTTTGGGGGTCGCTTCTGTTGAACCGGCGCGACTGACGCGATGACGGTGGTGACGGAACAATGGAAGACAATAACCGCAATCTGATCCTGGCGACGGTTCTGTCGTTCCTGGTGATCCTGGTCTGGTACACGGTCTTCGCTCCCGAGCCGGTGTCGGACCAACCCTCGGGCCAGCCCCTGACCGAGCAATCTGTCGGCGACCAGCCGCTGGTGCCCGCCACAACGGCCACGGCGCCCGCTGCCGATCTGGGGACAGAGCCTGCCCCCGCCGAACCGGCAGGCCGTGTTGCCATCCAGTCGCCTGCCGTAGTCGGCTCGATCTCGCTGGTGGGCGCGCGGATCGATGACCTGCTGCTGACGCGTTATCAGGAAACGCAGGACGAGGGTTCCCCCAACGTGCGCCTGCTGTCGCCTTCGTCGGCGACTGCCGACGACCGCATGTCCGTCGATGCCGCGCAGTACAAGCCTTACTATGCCGTCTACGGCTGGACGCCCGGCCCCGGGATCGATCCGGCACTGGTGCCGACGCCTGCGACGGTGTGGCAGCTGGAATCGGGCGAAACGCTTGCCCCCGGCCAGCCAGTCACGCTGGCCTGGGACAACGGCGCAGGCCAGATCTTCCGCCGCACCTTTGCGCTGGACGACAACTATCTGTTCACCATCTCGCAGAGCTTGGAAAACAATGGTGATGCCGAATTCTCGGCCGCGCCCTACGGCATCATCGCGCGCCACGGCCGTCCCGACACGCAGAACTTCTTCGTCCTGCACGAAGGTGTCGTCGGCATGCATGACGGCACCCTGATCGAGCGCAAGTACAAGGCCGTGGCCGACCTGGACCCGATCGCCCGCGAGGGGCGCGCCGAGGTCTACGAAGTGTCCGGCAACGGCTGGATCGGCTTTACCGACAAGTACTGGATGACCACGCTGGCACCGGCCCCCGGCCAGGCCTTCACCGCCGTCGTCAAGTACGCCGAGGGTGCCGACATCTATCAGACCGAAGCACGCTTTCCGATGCAGACTGTCCAGCCCGGCACGCAGCTGACGGCGGACAGCTATCTCTTCGCCGGCGCCAAGGTCTGGGAGGTGCTGCGCGATTACGAGGAGACCCCCGGCATCGCCGGCTTTGTGGACGCGATCGACTGGGGCTGGTTCTACTTCCTGACCAAGCCGATCTTCCAGCTTCTGCACTGGCTGCATGGCATCATCGGCAACATGGGCTGGGCCATCATCGCGCTGACCTTTGTGCTGAAGACCCTGGTCTTTCCCCTGGCCCGCAAATCCTACATCTCGATGGCGAAGATGAAGGAACTGCAGCCGCAGATGGAGGAGATCAAGGCGCGCACCGGTGACGACCGCATGAAGTTCCAGCGCGAGGTGATGGAACTCTACAAGCGGGAAAAGGTGAACCCGGCTGCCGGCTGCCTGCCGATCCTGTTGCAGATCCCGATCTTCTTCTCGCTCTACAAGGTGATCTTCGTCACGATCGAATTGCGCCACGCGCCGTGGATCGGCTGGGTGCAGGACCTTTCGGCACCCGACCCTTCCAGCCTGCTGAACCTGTTCGGGCTGCTGCCCTATGCGGCACCGGCGCAGGGAACACTTCTGCACTCGCTGTCGCTGCCTGCGCTGGCCATCCTGCTGGGCATCAGCATGTGGATGCAGCAGCGGCTGAATCCGGCCCCCACGGACCCGACGCAAAAGATGATCTTTGCCTGGATGCCCTGGATCTTCATGTTCATGCTGGGCGGATTTGCGTCGGGCCTGGTGCTTTACTGGATCACCAACAACACCATCACGATCCTGCAGCAGTACACGATCATGTCGATGCACGGGGCGCGGCCGGACCTGTTCGGCAACATCAAGTCCTCGATCCCGACGCGCAAGCGCGCCAGCGACAAGGGCGCGGGCAAGTGACTGCCCGTCTGGCCCTGATCCGCCGCCATCCGATCAAGTCGGTTGGTGGAGAAGGGCTGGACAGCATCACGCTGCAGGCGGCGCGCCGCCTGCCCGGAGACCGGGAATGGGCGATCCTGACCGAGGCAGGCGAGCGACATGCCTTGGCCAGCCAGAGCCAGGGGCAGCCGGATCGCTGGCTGCCCAAGTCATGTTTCCTGCGCGGCGTCGCGTCGCTGGAGCTTCAGGCAGTCACCGGCGGCTGGCAGGACGACCGGCTGACCCTGTCCCACCCCAAGCGGGAGGCCATCGCTGTCGATCCCGCCACGGAAGGCCCGCGTCTGATCGAGTGGCTGCGTCCGCTCTGGCCGAACGAAGCGCCGGCCCCCACGCGGCTGGTTCGCGGCGCTGCCATCTGGACCGACCAGAAATGGCCCTGGATCTCGATCCTGTCCCTGTCCAGCCTGGCCGCGTTGGAGACGACGATGGGTCACTCCCTCGGCATTCACCGCTGGCGCGGAAACCTGTGGGTTGAGGGCTGGCCGCCTTTCGCCGAACGCGAACTGATCGGGCAGGTCATCCATGTGGGCGAAGCCGAGCTGCGGGTGACGGCGCCGGTCGGCCGTTGCGACGCCACCAGCGCCGACACCACAACCGGCCGGCGGGACAGCGACATGGTCCGGACGCTGCAACAGCAGTTCGGACACAAGGATTTCGGCGTCTTCGCCGAGGTCGTCACCGGCGGGACGATCCGCCTTCAGGATCAGGTTGCCGCATGAGCGTCGCTTTCCCCATCGCCCCCGAACCCGAAGCTGACGCCGCCGAAGCTGCGCGCCTGCTGTTCGCGGGTCCTGTCGATTTCGTCAAGGGCGTCGTCCACATGGACGGCCTGCCCCCTGCCGATCGGCCCGAGGTCTGCTTTGCCGGCCGCAGCAACGTCGGCAAGTCCAGCCTGATCAACGCCCTGACCGGCCGCAAGGGGATTGCCCGCGCCTCGAACACGCCGGGGCGCACGCAGGAAATCAACTATTTCAGCCTTGGTGACCATTCCTATCTGGTCGACCTTCCCGGCTATGGCTTTGCAAAGGCCCCCGTCGCGGTGGTGGCCAAGTGGCAGGCGCTGTTGAAGTCCTATCTGGCCGGACGCCAGACACTGCGCCGCGCCTTTTGCCTGATCGATTCCCGCCATGGCGTGAAGGATGTCGATCACGAGATCATGAAGCTGCTGGACCGCTCGGCGGTGCCTTTCCAGGTGGTGATGACCAAGACCGACAAGCTGGGCCCGAACGCGCTGAAGCCCGTTCTGGCCCAGGTCGAGGAGGCACTGCAAAAGCATCCCGCCGCCTATCCGGAACTGGTCGTGACCTCGTCCGAAAAGGGGCACGGCATCTCGACCCTGCGCACGATCATCGCCGGGCTGGACTGATCGGCGCATGCACCCTAGGGTCCGCCCTGTCAGCCAGGGGCCCTGAGGATGAGAACACAAAACATGAACCGTGACTGGATCGCCACCGCCCGCACCCTTTCCGAGGCTCTGCCCTATCTGCAGCGCTATTCCGGCGCGGTCGTCGTGGTCAAGTTCGGCGGCAACGCGATGGGCGATGACGATGCCATGGCCGAGTTCGCGCGCGACATCGTGCTGATGAAGCAGGTCGGCATGAACCCCGTCGTCTGTCATGGCGGCGGACCCATGATCAACGACCTGCTGGGCAAGCTGGGCATCGAAAGCCGCTTTGTCCGCGGCAAGCGCGTCACCACCAAGGAAACCGTCGAGGTGGTGGAAATGGTGCTGTCCGGCCTCGTCAACAAGCGCATCGTCCAGGCCATCAACGACGCGGGCGGACGCGCGGTCGGCATCTCGGGAAAGGATGACGACATGATGGTCTGCGAGGCGGACGATCCCGAACTGGGTTTCGTGGGCCGCCCGGTCGAGATGAACGTCCAGATCATCCGGGATCTTTACGGTGCGGGCATGATCCCCGTCATTGCCCCCGTCGCCACCGGGATGGAGGACAACGAAACCTTCAACGTCAACGGCGACACGGCCGCGGGCGCCATCGCCGGTGCGCTGCAGGCCGACCGGCTGCTGTTGCTGACGGATGTCACGGGCGTAAAGGACGCTTCGGGCCAGGTCTTGACGCAGCTGAACCCTGATCAGGTGCGTGCCATGATCGCGGATGGCCAGATCGCCGGCGGCATGATCCCCAAGACGGAAACGGCGCTGAAGGCGCTGGAGGACGGTGTCCGCGCCGTGGTGATCCTGGACGGGCGCGTCCCGAACGCCTGCCTGCTTGAACTGTTCACCGAACATGGCGCAGGCTCGCTGATCCGCACGACCGAACCTCGCGTCAAGCCGCGCGGCCTGCGTCAGGGCGACCCCGGTCTTTGACCGGCCCGGACCTGCCGTTCGCGGGGAATGGCGTGATCTGCTTGCGGGGGCGGCTGCGGCTGTGGCAGGCTGCCGAAACAGACGGCATGGCACAAGAGGCAGCATCTCATGACCCCACTCGGACACCGACGCCTGATCCTGACGCGCCATGCAAAGTCGGCCTGGGACGATCCCACGCTGGACGACCATGACCGGCCGCTGAACGACCGCGGCCGCCGCTCGGCCCGGGCGCTTGGCGACTGGATGGCCAGCCGGGGCTATGAGCCCGAAGAGGTGCTGTGCTCGTCGGCCGCCCGCACGCAGGAAACATGGGCCGTTCTGGCCGGGGCGCCCTTGGAGGTTCGTCCCGTGATGCGGATCGAGCCGGGCCTTTATCAGGCCGGTGCCGACCGGATGCTGGCGATCCTCAGAACCGCCACGCACCCCACGGTGATGATGCTGGGACACAATCCCGGTATATCCGAATTCGCGGCCATGCTGCCAGCGCGCCCGCCGATGGACCCGGACTTTCGGCGCTATCCGACCGCCGCGACATTGGTCGTTGATTTCCAGGTGGACAGCTGGGCCGACATCCGGCCCGGCCAAGGCAGCACCATGGATTTCGTGCGCCTGGACGGCCGCATCTAGGCGTTGCCGCCCGTGCCCGGAGGTTCCGGGCACAGATGCACCTGTTCCAGGGTGCTTTGCCCCCTGTCTGGCCTAGTGGCCCAGGATCTGGCTCAGGAACAGCTTGGTCCTCTCGGACCGGGGGTTGCTGAAGAACTCGGTCGGCGTGTTCTGCTCGACGATCTGGCCCTGGTCCATGAAGATCACGCGGTTCGCGACGGCCTGGGCAAAGCCCATTTCGTGAGTGACGCAGATCATCGTCATCCCTTCCTCGGCCAGCTGGATCATCGTGTCCAGAACCTCCTTGATCATCTCGGGATCAAGGGCCGAGGTCGGTTCGTCGAACAGCATGATCTTGGGCTGCATGCACAATGACCGCGCAATGGCCACACGCTGCTGCTGGCCGCCCGACAACTGTCCAGGATACTTGCCGGCCTGTTCGGGGATCTTGACCTTTTCAAGAAACCGCATCGCCGTCGCCTCGGCCTGTTTGCGGGGCACCTTGCGGACCCAGATCGGCGCGAGGGTGCAGTTTTCCAAGACCGTCAGATGCGGGAACAGGTTGAAGTGCTGGAACACCATCCCGACCTCGGACCGGACCTTGTCGATGTTCTTGATGTCGTTGGTCAGCTCGATCCCGTCCACCACGATATGTCCCGCCTGATGTTCCTCGAGGCGGTTGATGCAGCGGATCAGCGTCGATTTCCCCGAGCCTGACGGGCCGGCGATCACGATCCGCTCGCCCTTGTGGACGGTCAGGTTGATGTCGCGCAGCACGTGAAAGGTGCCGTACCACTTGTTCATGTTGCGGATGTCGATGGCGACCTCGTCGCTGATGGACATCTGGCTGCGGTCGATCTTGCGGTTGATGGGTTCGCTCATGGGAACGGGTCCTTACCTGTGGCCTCGCTGCAGGCGGCGTTCCAGATACATCGAGTATCGCGACATGCCGAAGCAGATGAGAAAGAAGATGGCGCCGACAAAGACGAACGGCTCCCAATAGATGCCCTTCCAGGCGATATTGGCGCGCACCGCGTCCGACATGGACTTCAGCGGGTCGTAGAGCCCCACAAAGGTCACCAGCGTCGTGTCCTTGAACATGCCGATGAAGGTCGAGACGATGCCCGGAATGCTGATCTTCAGCGCCTGAGGGAGCACGATCAGCCGCTGCGCCTTCCAATAGTCCAGGCCCAGGGCGTCCGCCGCCTCGTATTGCCCTCTCGGGAGGGCGGCCAGTCCCCCGCGGATCACCTCGGCCATGTAGGCGGCGGCAAAGATGGTCACCATGATGATGACCCGCAGGATGATGTCGAAGCTGGTCCCCGGCGGCAGGAAATAATTCAGCAGCAGCGAGGCCACGAACAGCAGCGTGATCAGGGGAACGCCGCGGATGAACTCGATGAAGATCACGGCCAGCGACTTGATCAGGAACATGTCCGATCGCCGCGCCAGCGCCAGCATGATCCCCAAAGGCAAGGAAAGGGCAATCCCCGCCACACCGATGGTCAGCGACAGCAGGAAACCACCAAACCGGTCCGAGCGGACCGACTCGATCGACAACGACAGGATGTTCTCGGCATCGCGCGCGGCCTCACCCGCCAGCCCCATCCAGAACAGCAGCGTCACAAGGAGGGCCGCGACCGTCGCCAGCAATGGGCTCACCCCTGACAGCATCCGCCACGCGACCCAGCCCAGCAGCGGTCCGACCAGCACGAAGATGGGCCCCCAAAGACTGCCGCCCCACAGGAACCAGACGCCCAGCAGCGGGTAGATGGCCGAGAAGGGCAGCAACCATGCGATGTTGCGCTCGGACGCCAGCAGCCCCGCCACCAGCACCGCGGCCGAGAAAAGCAGCCAGCCGACCGGGGCGCCCAGCACGCTCATCGCCCACAGGGTCACGACTGCAGTGATGACCAGCACGACTCGCCGAATCGTCAGCGAGGCCGAGAACAGTACCGGTGCCAGCGCCACCATCAACAGGCCAAAGGTCATGGTCGGCCGCCAGTACAGCGACTGCGGATAGAAGCCGAAAACATACTGGTTCCAGCGTTCCCGGATAACAGCAAAGCAGGCGCCGCGGGCGCCTTCGCCCCATGTGGCCGCAATGATCTCGCGGCATTCGCTCAGGCTCGAGGCGTTCCAGACGGAATGGGCGAACCAGTCCCAGAAGGTCGCCACCAGGAACCAGACGATCAGCAGGCCCAGAATGGTCAGGATCGTGTTGACGGGTCCCGAGAACAGGTTCTCGCGCAGCCACCTGACCGCCCCGGATTCGCGCAGCGGAGGGGCCGCGGCGGGCAGCATGGTGTCGCGAACATAGGCAACGGTCTGGGCGTGGGTGTCGCTCATCTTACCGCTCCTTCAGCTTGACGCGGGCGTTGAAGACATTCATCGCGGCCGAGATGATCAGGCTGAGCACCAGATAGGTCAGCATCATCAGGACGATTGCCTCCAGTTCACGCCCGGTCTGGTTCAGCGTGGTGCCGCCCAGCGTGCCGCGCAGGTCCATGTAACCGACGGCGATCGCCAGAGAGCTGTTCTTGGTCAGGTTCAGGTACTGGGAGATCAAGGGCGGTATGATGACCCGCAAGGCTTGCGGCAGGATCACCAGGCTCATGGTGCGGTTCGGGCGAAGGCCCAGCGCAAAGGCCGCCTCGGACTGGCCCCGGCTGACGGCCAGGATGCCGGCCCGCACGATCTCGGCGATGAAGGCTGCGGTATACAGCGTCAGCGCCAGCCACAGCGCCACCAGCCCGTTCGACACGTTCAGGCCGCCGGTGAAGTTGAATCCCTGCAGGGTCGGCGCCTTCAGGTGCAGGCCGAAATACCAGATCAGGAACAGTGACGGCAGGACCATGACGGCCAGGCTGCGCCACCAGGTCAACGGCCGTTCGCCGGTGCGATCCTGCACCGATTGCGCATGAGACAGGAGAACACGGCGCAGGAACCAGCCCCCGACCAAGGCCACGACAAAGGCGATCGTGGCCCAGTTGAAGGTGACGCGCGCCCCCAGGTCCAGGCTGCCCGGATCATGGGTCATGGCAAGCGTCGGGATCGAGGTATATCGGTTTGTCAGCGCCACATGGTCGAACAGGATCATCGAGGCGGCCGGATTTTCCCCGCGATAAGCATTGGGTGGCGGCAGGATTTCGGTGAAGATCGCATAGATGATCAGGATCCACAGCAGCAGGGGCATGTTGCGGAAGATCTCGACAAAGATCGTCATCAGGCGCGCGAAAAGCCAGTTCCTGGACAACCGCGCCACCCCGACGATCACGCCAAGCACGGTTGCCGCGATGCAGCCCAGGATCGACACGATCAGCGTGTTCAGCAATCCCACTGCGGCCGCGCGCAGATGGGTGTCGTCCGAGGTATAGGGAATTGGCGTTTGCGGGATGTCGTACCCCGCCCGCTGGAACAGGAACCCGAAGTTGAAGCTCTTGCCCATCAGGGCCAGGTTGCGGACCGTGTTGTCGATCAGCCACCAGAGCCCGGCCATCACCAGGATGAACACGATGACCTGAAAGGTCAGCGAGCGATAGCGCCGGTCATTGACCAGCATGCTCAGCCGGAACGGCGGATCTGCCGATGCCGAGACGTCCGTCATCATTCCTTACCCCTGTCACCTGCCGCCGGCTTTTCGCCGTTCTTGATCGGGCAGGATTGTCATTGTTGGTGTCGCCCCGAAGGACCGAGTTCGGGCCCCCGGGGCCCGAACTCATCATGCCGAAGGGATCAGCGGAAGGGCGGCGCGTAAAGCAGCCCGCCCTGGGTCCATTGCGCGTTCAGGCCGCGTGCGAGGCCGATCGGAGTCTGCTCGCCGATATTGGCGGCAAAGATCTCGCCATAGTTGCCGCCAGCCAGGATGGCGCGGCGCGCCCATTCGGCATCCAGGCCCATCATGGCCCCCAGATCATCCGTTGCGCCCAGCAGGCGCTGCACCTCGGGATTGGTCGAGGACCGCACCAGTTCCTCGATGTTGCGCGAGGTGATTCCGTATTCCTCGGCCGCGATCAGCGCGTTCAGCGTCCAGCGTGCAATGTCGCCCCAGTTGCTGTCGCCGTGGCGAACTGCCGGTCCCAGCGGCTCCTTCGAGATGATCTCGGGCAGGATGATGTGGTTTTCTGGGTCGGCAAAGGCCGCACGCGTGGCCGCCAGGCCCGAGGCATCGGTGGTATAGGCGTCGCAGGCGCCTGCCATGTACTGCTGTTCACCCTCGGCATTGCTGTCGATGTTGACGGGCGTGTAGTTCATGTTGTTGGCGCGGAAGTAATCTGCCAGGTTCAGCTCGGTCGTGGTGCCGGTCTGGATGCAGATCGTGGCGCCGTCCAGTTCCTTGGCGGAGGTAACGCCCAGTTCCCGGTTCACCATGAAGCCCTGGCCGTCGTAATAGTTCACGCCCACAAAATCCAGCGCCAGGTCCGTGTCGCGCGAATAGGTCCAGGTCGAATTGCGGGCCAGCACGTCCACCTCGCCCGAACTCAGGGCCGTGAAGCGGGTCTGTCCGGTGGTCGGGACAAAGCGGACCTTGTTTGCGTCGCCCAGCACGGCAGCGGCCAGCGCGCGGCAGAAAGCCACGTCAAAGCCCGTCCAGTTGCCGTTCGCATCAGGCGCGGCAAAGCCCACCAGCCCGGTATTGACGCCACAGTTCAGTTCGTCGCGTTCCTTGACCTGGGCAAGGGTCGAACCCTCTTGGGCCATGACCATGCCCGAAAGCAGGGTCGCTGCGGCCGCCGTCCCCAGGAAAACCGTTTTTTTCATTGTTACCTCTGTGTTGGAGCATCCGGGCCTGTTGAAGGTCCGGAGGCGGTCCGGACCGATCGGCCCTTGCACTTATAGACCAGCAGGGAATTTGCCGTTCCAGTAAGCGATATTGTGCCGATACAAAGTCATGCGTCAAGGACCCTGTCCGGTGCCCCGCGCGCTTTCAACCGGGCCGCGACAGGCTCCAAAGGCGTTCTGCCCAACCGATGGCCACCCGCCGCTCCTCTGCCGCCTCGCGCGCTTCCTCGTCTGCGCCCCAGCGCTCGATCTGGAAATCTTCGTCGATCCGTGACAGGCGGTGCACCTCGGCGCCTTTCAGGCGCCCGCGCAGCACCGAAAGCCCCAGCACCAGCGACCCGGGGATTGTGACAAGATCATGCAGCGCCGTCAGCCCGTAAAGATCCAGTGCCGCCACCTCGGCACGCAGCCGGGCAAGCGCTTCGGGGCTTTGCGCAATGGGGATCACCCCATGCGTGATGCGCAATGGCGCCCGCAGTTCGACCGCCGCCCAATCGACCAGCGGATCCCAGGCCTCGGCCTGACGCCGGATCAGCGCTTCGGGGTCCGTCGCCCGATAACACAGCAGGTCGGTGCCTCCATATTCCGCTAGCATCTGGACCACGTCGTCGAACTGGGGTGCGACCTTCTCCACCGCCGAGTTCGATGCGCGTGTCAGGGGCATGGTCTGCGGCCGGATCTCGGCCTCCTGGGCCCGCCACTCCTCTGCCACGGCCTCTGCAAGGGCCTGCGTCGGCAGGATCAGCGGCTGCTTGCCTGGGGTCCGCAACTGACGCTCGTCCAGCCGCAGTTCCCACCCTGTCTCCACCTCCGCAACCGTAACAGTGGTCCAGAACCGCCGCGCCTTCCACTCGCTCATGATGCCCATTCCTCGATCGCCATGGTCAATTCCCAGAAATCGACAAGGATCCGGGCCGCGCCGGCTTGTGCCAGCTCCGCAGCAGGGTGATAGCCCCAGCTGACGCCAAAGCCGGCCATGCCGGCGGCTCGGGCCATGCCCATGTCAAAGCTGGTGTCGCCGATCATCACGGCCCGTCCCGGCTTTGTGCCGGTTTCCGCAAGCGCCGCCCACAGCATCGACGGGTGCGGCTTGGAGGGGTGACCGTCTGCCGTCTGCAGGCTGATGAACCGCCCCTG
>VGDE01000047.1 GCA_016869875.1 Alphaproteobacteria bacterium | reverse complement strand
CGTCTGCCGTCTTTCGGAAATTGCGCCCGATGTCGTTTTCAACGCCCTGCACGGACGGTGGGGCGAGGATGGCTGCGTGCAGGGGGTGCTGGAGTGGCTGGGCCTGCCTTACACCCATTCCGGTGTGCTTCCCTCGGCGCTTGCCATGGACAAGAGCCGGGCCAAGGACGTCTTTCGCGCGGCCGGTTTGCCGGTGGTGGAAAGCGTGATCGTCGATGCCGACGAGGTGCGTCGCCGCCACGTGATCCCGCCCCCTTACGTGGTCAAGCCCAATGACGAAGGGTCGTCCGTGGGCGTCTATATCGTCCATGATGGCGCCAACCAGCCGCCGCAGTTGGCGCCGGACATGCCCGCCCGCGTCATGGTGGAGACCTATGCTCCGGGGCGCGAGCTGACGACGACCGTGATGGGTGACCGCGCCCTTGGCGTCACCGAGATCCTGACGGAAAGCTGGTACGATTACGCCGCCAAGTACACGGTGGGCGGATCGCGGCATGTCATTCCCGCAGATATTCCCGACACCATCCGGGACGCCTGCCTGGAAATGGCGGTCCGGGCCCACAGGTCGCTTGGCTGCACCGGCCTGACGCGCACCGATTTCAGGTGGGACGAGGCGCGCGGGCTGGCCGGGCTGATCATCCTTGAGGTGAACACCCAGCCCGGCATGACGCCGACCTCGCTGGCGCCCGAGCAGGCGGCTCATGCGGGCATGGATTTCCCCGCGCTGATGACCTGGATGGTTGAGGACGCGCTGTGCCGGTCGTGATCGATCATCGCCCCGGCAAGCAGGTGACCCCGCCGCCGGTCAAGCAGCGACGCGACCCCGCGCCGTCGCGTCTGCAATACCGGCTGGAGCGGATGTGGCTGACGCCGCTGTACCGCCGCGTGCTGCGGGTCGGTGTTCCCGGCTTTGTCATTGCCTTGGTCGCCGGCCTGTGGCTGTCGGACGAGGATCGGCGCGCGCGGCTGTCCGACGGCGTGGCTTCGGTGGTGACGCAGGTGCAAAGCCGCGAGGAGTTCCAGGTCCGCACGATGACGATCGAGGGTGCCTCGCCCGTGGTGGACCGGGCCTTGCGCGCAATGTTGCCGGTCGACCTGCCGGCCTCGAGCTTTGACATCGACCTTCCGGCCCTGCGCCTGCAGGTGATGCAGCTGGATGCGGTGGAATCCATCGACCTGCGCATCAAGCCGGGCGGCATCCTGTCTGCAGTTGTCAAGGAACGCGAGCCCGCGATCCTGTGGCGCCATGCCCGCGGGATCGAGATCCTGGACGCGTCCGGCCACCGCGTGGCCAGCGTCACCTCCCGCGAGGTGCGGCCCGAGCTGCCGCTCATTTCGGGCGAGGGGGCAGACCGGATGACTGAGGAAGCGCTGGCGCTGATCGATGCGGCGGGCCCGATCCTGCCCCGCGTGCGCGGGCTGGTCAGGCGCGGCGAGCGGCGTTGGGACCTGGTGCTGGACCATGGGCAGCGCATCCTGCTGCCCGAAACCGGAGCGGTCATCGCACTGGAAGCCGCGATCACGCTGGACCGGGCCGAGGACATGCTGGGCCGCGACATCAGCGCTGTCGATCTGCGCGATCCGTCGCGCCCGGTCCTGAGACTGGGCATCGATGCCCGCAACACGATCCGTCAGGCGCGCGGCCTGCCCCTGCTGGGGCCGGACGGAAGCGTGCTGCCGGAGACCGAAGGTTAGGAAAGGGGAGGACTGGCGAATGGCGGAACTGTATCAAACGCAGCGGGCAATGCGGAACATCCGTCGGGCCGCCCTCCAGCGGGGCGTGATCGGCATCCTGGACATCGGCACGTCCAAGATCGCCTGCCTGATCCTGCGCTTTGACGGCACGGGCACCTTTCGGGAGACCGACGGGGTGGGTCCGATGGCGGGGCAGGTGAACTTCCGCGTGATCGGCGCGGCCTCGACCCGGTCGCGCGGGATGCGGCGGGGCGAGATCGAGACCATGGCCGAAACCGAGCGTGCCATCCGCACGGTTGTCGCGGCCGCGCAGAAGGTCGCAGGCGTGCGCGTCGATCACGTCATCGCCTGCCTGTCGGGGGGCCGCCCGGCCTCCTATGGCCTGGCGGGAGAGATCACGCTGGCGTCGGGCAAGGTAAGCGACCACGACGTGGCCTCGGTGCTGGCGGCCTGCGACCAGCCCGACTTTGGCCGCGGGCGCGAGGTGCTGCACGCGCAGCCCGTGAATTTTGCCGTCGACAACCGCTCCAGCTTGGCGGACCCGCGCGACCATCTGGGCAACAAGCTGTTCTGCGACATGCATGTCCTGACGGTGGATGGCGACGTGATCGGCAATCTTGTTCAATGCATCCGGCGCTGCGACCTGGAACTGGCAGGCATTGCCTCGGCCCCCTATGCCTCGGCCCGCGCCAGCCTTGTCGAGGACGAGCAGGAGCTGGGCGCGGCCTGCGTTGATTTCGGCGGCGGCGGGACGGGCGTGTCCGTCTTTATCAAGAAGCACATGATCTTCTCGGATCATGTTCCGATCGGCGGCAACCTGATCACACAGGACATCGCGCAGGGGCTGCGCGTCAGCCTGCCCGTGGCCGAACGCCTGAAGACGCTGAACGGAGGCGTTGAGGCCACGGGCCGCGACGACCGCGACATGATTGACGTGGGTGGGGAAACCGGCGACTGGGAGGCCGACCGCCGCCAGGTCAGCCGCGCCGACGTGATCGGCGTGATGCGTCCGCGCGTCGAGGAGATCCTCGAGAACGTGCGCGAGGTGCTGGACGCCGCAGGGTTCGACTACATGCCCAGCCAGCAGATCGTGCTGACCGGGGGTGGCAGCCAGATCCCCGGCATGGACGGTCTGGCGGCGCGAATCCTGGGCCCGAATGTCCGGTGTGGACGGCCGCTGCGGATCGACGGTCTGGCGCACCAGCTAACCGATCCCAGCTTTTCCAGCGCGGTCGGCCTGGCGCTCTTTGCCGCGCATCCGCAGGACGAGTGGTGGGACTTCGAGATGCCGGCGGACAGCTATCCCGGGCGCAGCCTGCGGCGGGCCTATCGCTGGTTCAAGAACAACTGGTGATTGTGGAAAATCGAGATTATGGCATTGCGGAGACTGGTCCACCACATCCAGCGATGGTGGCAAGATACCGCCGAAGGTTGCAGGAACCTTCGCCACATTTCGCGCGTTTTCTCCCTTTTTCGGGTGACGGACATGCCCGAAATGGTTAAGATCACCTGAAATTCCGGGGATTCGAGCAGGCAGTCAATGCCCCCCAAAAAGCCAAGCAGCGTTAACAGGCGGACACCATGAACCTCAATCTGATGATGAACGACGAAGAAGAGCTGAAGCCGCGCATCACCGTGTTCGGTGTCGGCGGTGCGGGCGGCAATGCGGTCAACAACATGATCCAGAAGCAGCTCGACGGTGTCGAATTCGTCGTGGCGAACACCGACGCGCAGGCGCTGCAGCAGTCGCGTGCCACCAGCCGCATCCAGATGGGTCCCAAGGTCACCGAAGGCCTGGGCGCAGGCGCCAAGCCCGTCATCGGCGCCAAGGCCGCTGAAGAAACCATCGAGGACATCGTCGATCACCTGATGGGCGCGCATATGTGCTTCATCACTGCCGGCATGGGCGGCGGCACCGGCACCGGCGCCGCCCCGATCATCGCGCAGGCCGCGCGCGAGATGGGGATCCTGACCGTCGGCGTCGTGACCAAGCCCTTCCAGTTCGAAGGCACCAAGCGGATGCGCCAGGCCGAGGAGGGCGTCGAGGCCCTGCAAAAAGTCGTGGACACGCTGATCATCATTCCGAACCAGAACCTGTTCCGGCTGGCGAACGAAAAGACGACCTTCACCGAAGCCTTTGCGCTGGCCGATGACGTTCTATACCAGGGTGTCAAGGGCGTGACGGACCTGATGGTGCGTCCGGGCCTGATCAACCTCGATTTCGCCGACGTCCGCGCGGTAATGGACGAGATGGGCAAGGCTATGATGGGAACTGGCGAGGCCTCGGGCGAGAACCGCGCCCAGGAGGCGGCCGAGCGTGCGATCGCCAACCCGCTGCTGGACGAGATCAGCCTGAACGGCGCCCGCGGCGTGCTGATCAACATCACCGGCGGCTATGACATGACCTTGTTCGAACTGGACGAGGCCGCCAATGTCATCCGCGACAAGGTCGACAGCGATGCCAACATCATCGTCGGTTCCACCCTGGACCCCGACATGGACGGCTCGATCCGCGTGTCGGTTGTCGCGACCGGCATCGACGCCGCCGCCGAAGTGGCCGAAGTTCCCTCGCCTCGCCGGACGATGGCCGCACCTTTGACCCAGAACCCGACGGTTGGAACCGTTGCCACCGGGCAGGACGAAGTTGCGATCCCGCCGCGGCGCGTCCAGACGGCAGCGGATCTGCAACCCGCTGCGTCCCAGTCTCACGCCGCCGCGCGTTCCGAAGAGGACATGCCGCAGCCGGCCTATCAGCCGCGTGAACCGCTGCGCCAGACGGCCGTCCGCATCGACGACGACGCGTCGGCCTTTGTCGCGCCCCGCGCTCCGGCGGCCGCCCGCCCGGGGCAGCCGGCGCCGGAGGTGATGGACCGTCTGCGTCGCGCCGTCGACAATCATGGCCAGGGCAATCGCGCTGCGGTCCAACCCCAGCAGCCTCAGTCTCAGCCCGAATCCGGTCGTGCCCAAAGCCGGATGAGCGGCCTCGGCCGGATGCTGGAGCGGATGGCGGGCCATGGCGATCAGGGATCGGCGCAGAAGCCGTCCGCCTCGTCCATCGCTGACCGCGTGAGCGAGCGTGTGGCGGTTCGCGCCCGGCAGCAGGATACCGATTTCGATGACCTGGCGAGCCCCGAAAGCAGCAAGGACAATGTCGAAATTCCTGCCTTCCTGCGTCGTCAAGCCAACTGACCGCCATCACGAAACTGGCAGATCAGGAAACCGAGAGAGCCGCGTTCAGCGGCTCTTTTTTAGTATCTTCCAACCTTTATCCGTGATCGCCTGTCGGTTGTCGTGTCTGGGGCCGGGAATGTTTCATGCCGTCACAAAACGTTAATTGAAGGCGGGCGTGGCCGGACCTAGCTGGTGTGACAAGGCCGGACGATCCGGCAGTACAGAGTTCGAAGGCAGGCACATCATGCAGGCGACCGTTAAAGACAAGGTGACCTTCGCGGGGGTGGGGTTGCATTCGGGTGCGGCCACGCGTCTTGAGATTTGTCCCGCGCCCGTCGATCATGGGATCGTCTTTCGCCGCAGCGACCTCAGCCCGGCCGTTGATCTGCCTGCGCTGTGGAATCACGTCACGCCTTCCAAGCTGTGCACGCTGCTGCAGAACGACCAGGGCGTCACGTTGTCGACAATCGAACATGTCATGGCCGCGCTGGCTGGCACCGGCATCCACAATGCACTGGTGACGGTGGACGGCCCCGAGGTTCCGATCCTGGACGGGTCCGCTGCGCCCTTTGTCGCGGGCATCCTGGAGGTCGGGATCGCGCGTCAGGCAGCGCCGCTGCGCGCCATTCGCGTTCTGCGCATGGTCGAAGTGCGCGAAGGCGAGGCATTTGCCCGCCTGTCCCCGGCGGACCATCTCGAGATCGACTTCGAGATCGACTTCACGGACGCCGCGATCGGGCATCAGGAAAAGCGGCTGGACATGGCCAACGGTGCCTTTCTGCGCGAACTCGCCGACAGCCGCACCTTTTGCCGCGCTTCGGATGTCGCAACGATGCGGCGCAACGGTCTGGCCCTGGGCGGCACGTATCTGAATGCCGTCGTGGTCGATGGCGCGCGGGTGCTGACCCCCGGTGGACTGCGCCATTCGGACGAGGCCGTGCGCCACAAGATGCTGGACGCCACCGGCGATCTGGCGCTGGCCGGGGCGCCGCTGCTGGCGCGCTACACGGGACATCGTGCCGGTCATGCGATGACGAACCGCCTGCTGCGCGCGCTGTTTGCCGACCCTGCCGCCTGGACGTGGGAGCTGTGCAGCCCCGATCTTGAAAACCGGCTGCCGGGGGCGGGCGTAGCGGATTATGGTCCGCAGGCGGGTCTGCTTCGTGCGATGTCCATGGCGGCCGAGTAAGGCCCGCGTGTCGATTCCCGCGTTGGATGCGGCCGGGCCTTCCGGGCGAAAGCCCGGAAGAAAGGCACGCGGAATTCAACGGATTGCCATTTTGCGCCCCCTGATGTTCTGTGCTAGGAGATGCCGGCAGTGCTGCCCCGCAGGGGCCGCCGCAAGGCAGATGCGTGGGGCAGGGTAAAGATGGCGGGCTCGAATTTCTCGGCTTTGGTGATGGCTGCGGTACTGGCCGGGACGGTTCTGACGGGATGTTCGGGCAGCCGTGACGCTGCACTGCGCGAAAACCTGGACCAATTCACTGCCGAGGACATCTACAAGCGCGGCGAATACGAGCTTGAGAACAGCCGCCGCCCGGGCGACGCCGTCTTTTACTTCAGCGAGATCGAGCGCCTTTACCCTTATTCCGAATGGGCCAAGCGCGCGCTGATCATGCAAGCCTATAGTCATCACAAGGCAGGCAATTACGAAGAAGCGCGCAGCGCAGCGCAGCGTTTTCTGGACGTCTATCCGGGGGACGAAGATGCAGCCTATGCCCAGTATCTGCTGGCCTTGTCCTATTATGACCAGATCGACGACGTTGGCCGCGACCAGGGCCTGACCTTTCAGGCGTTGCAGGGCCTGCGGACGGTGATCGAGCAATATCCGGACAGCGAGTATGCACGCAGCGCGATCCTGAAGTTCGATTTGGCCCTTTGCCACCCGGCGGCCAAGGAGATGGAGATCGGCCGCTATTACCTCAAGCGCGGCCACCATACGGCGGCCGTCAGCCGCTTCCGCGTCGTGGTGGAGGAGTTCCAGACCACCACCCAGACACCGGAGGCGCTGCTGCGGCTGGTCGAGGCCTATCTCGCCTTGGGACTGCTGGACGAGGCGCAGACGGCAGGGGCGATCCTGGGGCACAACTTCCGGTCGTCGCCTTTCTATGAGGATGCCTTCCGCCAACTGCGCGGCCGCGGTCTTTCGGCCGAGGCGCGGGGCGACGGCTGGTTGAACAACATCTATCGCCAGACCATTCAGGGACGCTGGCTGTAAGGGAGAGACGGTGCGCCCTCGCGCATCCTGCGGCCATATGCTGAAAAGTCTCGACATTCGCGATATGCTGCTGATCGACCGGCTGGAGCTGAACTTCGGCTCGGGCCTGAATGTGCTGACCGGCGAAACCGGAGCAGGCAAGTCGATCCTGCTGGATTGCCTGGGTTTCGTGCTGGGCTGGCGCAGCCGCGCCGACCTGGTCCGGCAGGGCGCCGCTCAGGGCGAGGTGCAGGCCGTGTTCGACCTGCCGGCGGAACACCCCGCACGCGCGGTTCTTGCCGAGGCCGGCATCAGCGTGGATGACAACGAGCTGATCCTGCGTCGTGTCAATGCTCTGGATGGGCGCAAGACGGGTTGGGTGAACGATCGTCGCGTGTCGGGCGAGGTGCTGCGACAGCTGTCCGAAGTTCTGGTTGAACTGCACGGACAGCATGACGATCGCGGCTTGCTGAATCCGCGCGGGCATCGGGCGCTGCTGGATGCCTTCGGAGCGCTGGATCTGGGGCCTGTCCGTGCGGCATGGGCGGCCCGACGCGACGCCGCCCGCGCCTTGGCCGAAGCCGAGACCGCGTTGGAGGCTGCGCGGCAGGAGGAGGAGTTTCTCCGCCACGCGGTTGCCGAACTGGACAAGCTGTCGCCCGAACCGGGGGAGGAACAGCGGCTGGACATCTCGCGCCGCGCCATGCAGGGGGCCGAACGGATCCGGGGCGACGTGGCCCGCGCGCTGCAGATGCTGGGAAGTGATGGCGCTGAAGGTGCGATGGTCGACGCCGCGCGCTGGCTTGAAGGTGCCGCAGAGCAGGCGGAGGGCCGTCTGGAGGAACCCTTGGCGGCCTTGTCCCGGGCGCTGATCGAGCTTGGAGAGGCGACGCAGGGGGTGGAGCAGACGTTGGCTGCATTGGAGTTTGACCCATCCGCGCTGGAGTCGACGGAAGAGCGGCTGTTTGCGCTGCGGGCGCTTGCACGCAAGCACGGCGTCCTGCCTGATGATCTGGCCCATCTGGCCGACCAGTTGCGCGATCGTCTGGGGCGCATCGATGCCGGCGAGGCGCAGCTGGGGGCGTTGCGCGCCGCCGCGCGCGATGCTGAGAGCGGCTATGACGCTGCTGCCGAAGCCCTGACTGCCGCCCGGCAGGAGGCTGCGGGCCGGCTGGACCGTGCCGTGTCGGCGGAACTGGTCCCGTTGAAAATGGAGCGTGCCGTTTTCGACACCCGGGTCACCGCCGGCGAGCCGGGCCCCGAGGGCCGCGATACGGTTGCCTTCACGGTCGCCACGAATCCCGGTGCCCCATCCGGCCCGCTGGACAAGATTGCCTCTGGCGGCGAACTGTCGCGGTTTCTGCTCGCGCTGAAGGTCTGCCTGGCGCGGGGGAACGACGCGCTTGTGATGATCTTTGACGAAATCGACCGCGGAGTTGGCGGGGCCACGGCAGACGCGGTGGGGCGGCGCCTGCAAGCATTGGCCCAAGGGGCGCAGGTCTTGGTCATCACCCATTCGCCACAGGTGGCCGCATTGGGATCGATGCATTTCCTTGTGGCGAAATCCGTGACGGACGGGATGACGACGTCAAGGGTGGTTGCCCTTTCCGAGCAGGACCGGATCAGCGAAATCGCGCGGATGCTGGCGGGCGACCGGGTTACAAGTGCCGCGACCGAGGCGGCGCGGGCGCTGCTGGAAGGCTAGTCCAGGGTTGCGGGCGCCACCCGCAGGATCGAGCGGATCCGGGAGGTCGCCAGTTCGACCCGGATGATCTGGCCGTCAAGGATCGCATAGTGCGAACCGGGCGGGGCAACACCCAAACCATACAATCCCGGACGCGAGATCAGATGAAGATCCTCGGGCAGTGCAATGTCGCCTACCTGGAACGCCGCCGGGACAGGAGGACACAGCACCGAGGCGGCGCAGGCGGGATGCAAGGTCGGCATCCCTTGTTCAGGTTCTTGCGCGGTGGTCAGGGCGGCGACACTTAGCACCAACCCTGCCGCCCCCGCGGCGAGGGGGTGAAGCAGCGTCATCTTGTCCTCATGGGTTCGTCACAGGCAAAACCCGAGCATGGAACACCGGTTCCGCAACAATTGGCAGAACCATACCCATGGCACGCAGGACACAGTCAACAAAACGTGTATCATCGAGGTCGAGACACTATCGGTCGTAGAACCGACAGGATCTTGCCGGTGGAAGCGTCAATGCGCACCAGATGACCGGCCACAGTAGCATAGCGGTTACCGGGCAGGTCGGGCCCCAAGCCATATGCGCCAGGATTGTCGATCAGCTGGACATGCCTCGCAGCAGGAGTATCGCCGACGACAGGATGGCTCCGGCTGTCCTGGCTCTGGGCCTGCGCCAGGGCAAGAGAGGATCCGGACCTTGGCACAATGGTCAGCGTCAGCAGCGTCGCGGCCGCAGCCGCCACAAGGCTGCTGATCGGGCGTCTGAGTATGAACATTCCAGGACCTTGCTGGTTTCCGTCCCTGCCATACAACCACAGGAGAAGTTAAGATTTCCACCTGTCCTTAGGTGCTACGGCCGGAAGCCGTTGCGGGTGGAAAACCGCGGCAGCATGGCGGAAAAGTCGCGACCGCGGCCGTCCTCGCGTTCGACGAACTCTTCATACAAGGCGCGGGCCAAGGCACCCATCGGGGTTTCCGCGCCTGCCGACTCCGCAGCTTGCTGGGACAGGTTCAGGTCCTTCAGCATCAGTTCTGCGGCAAAGCCCGGCTTGTAGCCGTTGTCCGCGGGCGACACCGGTCCTACGCCCGGCGCGGGGCAATAGGCGTTCATGCTCCAGCTGTAGCCGGAACTGGTTGACACGACGTCGAACATCTTCTGCCGGTCAAGGCCCAGCTTGTCTGCCAGTGCAAAGGCTTCGCAGGTCGCGATCATGGTAACGCCGAGGATCATGTTGTTGCAGATCTTGGCGGCCTGACCCGCGCCGCTGTCACCGCAATGAACCGCCTTCTGCCCCATGATGTCGAACAACGGCGCGACGACGGCAAAATCCGCCTCGCTTCCCCCGACCATGAAGGTCAGAGTTCCCGCCTGCGCGCCATTGGTTCCGCCCGAAACCGGCGCATCCAGCGCGCCCAGCCCTGCGGCCCTTGCCTCTTGTGCCACGTTCCGCGCGCTTTCGACGTCCACGGTCGAGCAGTCGCAGAAGATGGCGCCCGGACGCATCGCAGGGATGACCTGCGAGGCGACGCTGCGCAGGATCTGCCCGTTCGGCAGCATGGTGATGACGATATCGGCGTCGCGGACCGCGTCGGCCGCGCGCGCGGCGGCGATCACTCCCTGCGGTTCGGGCGCGGCTGTGTCAAAGCCCGTCACCTCATACCCGGCCGCCGCCAGATTGGCGGCCATCGGCGCGCCCATGTTTCCAAGCCCGATAAAGCCGATCTTCATTCCGCATCCTCCCAAAGCAGTTCGTCCTGGTCCAGCGATGCCAGCATTGCCTGAACCTTTTCGGTCGTGGCCTCGGCCGTCCAGGCCGGACGGCGATCCTTGTCGATGATCTGGGCGCGCACGCCTTCAAGAAAATCGGCTTCGGCCGTGGCCCGCGCCGTGAAACGGAACTCGCGGCTCAGGGCCTGCTGCATCCGGCTGTCGGATCGGGCAGCCCGAACCATCGCAAGCGACGCGGCCATCGACAGCGGGGAATTGCGCCGCAGGATTGCCAGTGTGTCGTCATCGCCCGCCGCCTCCAGGGCAGCGACGATGTCGTCCAGATGACGCCCTCCGAAAGCCGACAGGTCGCGAACCGCCAGGGGCGATTCAGGCGCAGGCCGGCCCCTGATGGCGCGCGTGTCTCCGGCCTGCTCCAGCTCGGCAATCAGCGGCGGCCATTCCGCCTCGGGCAGATAGAGATCGGCAAAGCCTGCATGGATCGCGTCCCCTGCCTGCATCCGCGCCCCGGTCAGCGCCAGATATTCGCCAATGCGGCCGGGCGCGCGGGACAAGAGCCAGGTACCGCCCACGTCCGGAATGAGGCCGATCCCGCTTTCGGGCATGGCGATCTGTGTCGTGTCGCCAACGATCCGGTGGCTGGCATGGCCGCCGACACCGACCCCTCCACCCATGACAAAGCCCTGCATGAAGGCGACGATGGGCTTGGGGAAATCGGCAATGGCGGCGTTCATCCTGTATTCGTCACGGAAAAAGGCGCGACCCAGCTGATGGTCGCCCGCACGGCCCGCATGATAGACGGCCGCGATGTCGCCGCCCGCGCAAAAGGCCCGGTCGCCCTCGGCGTCGATCACCACCAGCGCCACCGCAGGATCGCGGCGCCACTGGTCCAGGGCCGCATGAAGGGCCCGCGCCATGTCATGGCTCAGCGCGTTCAGTGCCTTGGGCCGGGAAAAGGTGATGCGCCCGGCGCGCCCCGTGATGCGGATGTGCAGATCGTCCAAATCCCTATCCCCGTTCAGCAAGCATGGCACGGCTGATGATCAGCCGCATGATCTCGTTCGTTCCTTCCAGGATCTGGTGGACGCGCAGGTCGCGCACGATCTTCTCGATCCCGTAATCGGCAAGATAGCCGTAGCCACCATGCAGTTGCAGGCACTGGTTGGCCACCTCGAAGGCGCGGTCGGTGACATGCAGCTTGGCCATCGCGCAGAATTTGGACGCGTCGGGCGCCTTCTGGTCCAGCTTCCACGCCGCCTGGCGCAGAAAGATGCGGCTGGACTGCAGCGCGGTTTCCATCTCGGCCAGCCGGAACTGCAGGGCTTGGAACTGGTCCAGCGGTTGACCAAAGGCACGCCGTTCACCCATATAGGACAGCGTCGCGTCCAAGGCCGCCTGCGCACCGCCCAAGGCCGCCGCCGCGATGTTCAGGCGCCCGCCGTCCAGCCCGGCCATCGCATAGGAAAAGCCGCGGCCTTCCTCGCCCAGCAGATTGCCTGCCGGGACCACGCAATCGTCGAACTGCACCTGCGCGGTGGGCTGGGCACGCCAGCCCATCTTGTCCTCCAGCCCGCCGAACGAGAGGCCGGGGGTGCCATCCTCGACAAGGACGGTGCTGATGCCCTTGGGGCCATCGCCGCCGGTGCGCACCATCGTGATGTAGACGTCGGAATAGCCGCCGCCCGAGATAAAGGCCTTGGTGCCGCTCAGCCGCCAGCCCTGGCTGTCGCGTTCGGCGCGCGTCCGCAGCGCCGCTGCGTCCGAGCCACTTCCTGGCTCGGTCAGGCAATAGCTGAAGATCCTGGTCATCGCGCACAGGTCCGGCAGCCAGCGCGCCCTGGCCTCGTCCGTGCCGAAGCGGTCGATCATGCCGCCGCACATGTTGTGGATCGACAGAAAGGACGCGACCGAAGGGCAGGCCATCGACAGGGCCTCGAAGACCAGCGTGCCATCCAGCCGCGTCAGCCCCGCCCCGCCATGGTCTTCGGACACGAAGATGCCGCCCAGTCCCAGTTCAGCCACGTCCGGCCACAGGTCACGGGGGATGGTGCCGTCGGCCTCCCACTGCCGTGCATGGGGCGCGATGCGGGTCTGGCCGAAATCGCGGGCCATGTCGAAGATGGCTTGCTGTTCCTCGGTCAAGGCAAAGTCCATGCGGCATCCCTCCCAGATATGCGCGAATTGAACGCCTGTTTAATTGCCAGATGTTACATCATTGTTTCAAGCGCGCATCTTACAGGTCCCGGCGGAACTCCTCGATCAGGTGACGGGTCACGGCACGCAGCGCCTCGGCCTGGTCGGCACCCGCGGCGCGGGCCTGTTCGGCAACGGCGCGCTGTCGTTGGGCTGCGGTGCCCTCGGTCACCATCTCGCGCAGGTGCGCGACCGCAGGCTGGCTGTCCAACGCATCGGCATCCTCGGCGATCAGCTCCAGCCAGTCCTCGGCAATGCGATCGAAAGGGATAATCTCGCCTGCGCCAAAGTCGATCAGGCCCTCGGTCGTACCATAGCGGGCGGCACGCCAGCGGTTCTCGTTGACCAGGAATGCGTCATACAGGCGCCAGCGGACGTTCCTGCGGGACAGGCGCCACAGCATTCGCAGCGTCGCCTGGATCAGGGCGGCCAAGGTGACGGCATCCCTGAGGCGCGGACAGGCGTCGCAGATGCGGGTTTCCAATGTCGGGAACTTGCAACTGGGGCGCAGGTCCCACCAGATCTTGCTGCTGTCCTCGATGATGCCCAGATCCGTCAGCGCCGCGACCGAACGTTCGTATTCGGACCAGCTGCCAAAGGCGGGCGGCAGGCCAGTTCGCGGCATGTCGCCAAAGACCGTGGTACGATAGGAGGTAAGCTCGGTATCCTCGCCCAGCCAGAAGGGGCTGGAGGCCGACAATGCCAGCAGATGCGGCAGGAAATAGGTCAGCTGTCCCATCAGGTCGATCCGCTGCGCCGCGTCGGGAATGCCCACATGGACATGCATCCCGCAGATCAGCATTCGACGCGCCACCCCGCCCATGTCGCGCGACAGCTGGTTGTATCGGTCCTTGTCGGTGTGATCCTGGCGGCGCCAGTCGGCAAACGGGTGGCACGAGGCCGAGATAGGGGCCAGCCCATGGTCGGCCGCGTGCCGGGCCACGGTGGCCCGCAGGTTGCGCAAATGGTCGCGCGCCTCGCGGATGTCGCCGGCCACGGGTGTGCCGATCTCGATCTGGCAGCGCAGGAACTCGGGGCTGACCTGATCGCCCAGATCCGCCTTGCAGGCTGCCATCAGTGCTTCGGGCGCGGGGGCAAGCTCGCCGGTTTCAGCATCGACCAGCAGGTATTCTTCCTCGATGCCAAGCGTAAAGTCCGGTTCGGTCGTCATAATGGTCCCATCGTTCGGGCCGTGACCAGGGGCGCCGGGGGCAAGGCGTGGAAGCCGGACCAGGCCCGACTTCCACGGCGTCTTTCCTGCGGGCGGGGATCAGTCCATTGCCCGGAAGTTGAACTCTCCGCCTTCCTTGATGCCCGAAGGCCAGCGCGCGGTCACGGTCTTGGTGCGCGTGTAGAAGCGGAACGCGTCCGGTCCGTGCTGGTTCAGGTCGCCAAAGCCGGATTTCTTCCAGCCGCCGAAGGTGTGATAGGCCAAAGGCACCGGGATCGGCACATTGATGCCCACCATGCCGATGTTGATGCGGCTGGCAAAGTCGCGGGCCGTGTCGCCGTCGCGAGTATAGATCGCCGTGCCGTTGCCGTATTCATGGTCCATGGCAAGGCCGATCGCCTCTTCATAACTGGCGGCGCGGACGGTGGTCAGGACGGGCCCGAAGATCTCGGTCTTGTAGATGTCCATGTCGGGCGTCACGCGGTCGAACAGGTGCGGGCCGACAAAGAAGCCGTTCTCATAGCCCTGCAGGTTGAAGTCGCGGCCGTCGACGACCAGTTCGGCGCCCTGGTCGACACCCGACTGCACCAGGCGCAGGATGTTCTCCTTGGCCGCCTTGGTGACGACGGGGCCATAGTCGATGTCATTGCCGGCGGTCCAGGGACCGACCTTCAGCTTTTCGATCCGGGGAACCAGCTTTTCGATCAGCGCATCGGCGGTCTTCTCGCCCACCGGCACCGCAACCGAAATGGCCATGCAGCGTTCGCCCGCCGCGCCATAACCCGCGCCGACCAGCGCATCGGCCGCCTGGTCCAGATCGGCGTCCGGCATGATGATCATGTGGTTCTTGGCGCCACCGAAGCACTGCGCGCGCTTGCCGTTCTGGGCGGCGCGCTCATAGATGTACTGCGCGATCGGGGTGGACCCGACAAAACCCACGGCCTGGATGGTCGGGTTGTCGAGGATCGCATCCACGCTGTCCTTGTCGCCGTTCACGACCTGCAGCACGCCGTCGGGCAGGCCGGCCTCCTGCAACAGCTGCGCCAGCATCAGCGGCACCGAGGGATCGCGCTCGGACGGTTTCAGGATCATCGCATTTCCGGCGGCCAGGGCAGGCCCCATCTTCCACAGCGGGATCATGGCCGGAAAGTTGAAGGGGGTGATGCCCGCCACGACGCCAAGCGGTTGGCGCATGGAATACATGTCGATGCCGGGACCCGCGCTGTCGGTGAACTCTCCCTTCAGCAGGTGCGGCGCACCGATGCAGAACTCGATGACCTCGAGGCCGCGCTGGACGTCGCCCTTGGCGTCGGCAAAGGTCTTGCCGTGTTCCGAGGACAGGACCTCGGCCAGCTTGTCCATGTCGCGGTTGATCAGTCCGACAAAGGCCATCATCACGCGGGCGCGGCGCTGCGGATTGGTGGCGCCCCATTTGACCTGAGCTTCGGCCGCACGCTCGACCGCGTGGTCCAGTTCGGCCTTGCTGGCCAGCGACAGGCGGGCCTGAACCTCTCCGGTGGCAGGGTTGAAGACGTCGGAAAAGCGGCCCGACGTGCCTTTGTATTCCTTGCCGTCGATCCAGTGATGAATTTCTTTCATGGCGTCCTCCTCAGGTTCTGTGACGCAAGGTTAGCCTTGCGGAATTGCCGAAGAAAGGGGCAGGTTGACAAAAGCGTTTTGCAAAACTGCAAAGGCACGGAATGGACTGGGACGATCTGCGCATCTTTCTGGCGGTGGCACGGACCGAAAGCCTGTCGGGGGCGGGTCGCCGGCTGGCGCTGGATGCCTCGACCGTGGGACGGCGGATCGTGCGACTGGAGGCGGCGGTGGGGGCCGCGCTGTTCCTGAAGACGCCGCAAGGCTATCAACTGACGGCCGAGGGTGCGCGGCTGATGCCGCCGGCCGAGGCGGCCGAGCAGGCGGTGGCCGCGGCGGCCGAGGGGGTGCGCTCCGATGCCGGCCTCACGGGACAGTTGCGCATCGGCGCCCCGGACGGCTGTGCGAATTACCTGCTGCCGCAGGTGGCCCGCGACCTTTGCGAAGCGCATCCGGGGCTGGAGATCCAGATCGTCGCCCTGCCGCGCGTCGTGAACCTGACCCGGCGCGAGGCCGACATGGCCATTGCCGTGTCGCCCCCGGACACGGGGCGGCTGGTCGTCCAGCGCCTGACCGACTATCACCTGCATCTGGCCGGCCACGAGGATTATCTGGCCCGCCATCCGCCCTTGAAGGATCTGGAGGATCTGAAGGGGCACCGGATGATCAGCTATATTCCCGACATGATCTTTGACCGGGAACTGGACTATCTGTCGGCGACAGGAGTCGAGGTGGCGCAGATCAGTTCGAATTCGGTGGCCGTGCAGATGCAGGCGGTTCGTGCCGGGGCGGGGCTGGGGATCGTGCATGATTTCGCCATTCCCTTCGCGCCTGGCGTTCGTCGCGCGTTGACGGATCGGATCGCGCTGAAGCGCAGCTTCTGGCTGATCCGCCATGCCGACGACCGCGCCTCGCGCCGCCTGACCCTGCTGGCCGAGGCGCTGGCGCAGGGGCTGCGCGCGGAAGTTGCCCGCCTTGAAGGCATGCTGGTCGATGGTCTGACTTGACGCGACTGAAATTGGTGAAAATGATGAAGGTCAAAGGTACAGGGGGAAAGCCAAGATGCTGGTCAAGCAGTTGCTGTCGATGAAATCCGACTCGGCCAAGCCGTGGATCGATGCCAAGACCATCGTGACCATCGCGCCCGAGGCCACCTTGGGCGACGCCGCCCGCCTGCTGGCCGAACAGCGGATCGGCGCGGTGGTGGTGTCAGCCAACGGGCGCACACCGGACGGCATCCTGTCGGAACGCGACATCGTCCGGCAATTGGGCAAGCACGGGACCGGGATCCTGTCGCAACCCATCAGCGAGGTGATGACGCGCGCGGTCCAGACCTGCGTCCCCGGCGAGGACGCACTGACCATCCTGGAGCGGATGACACAGGGGCGTTTCCGCCACATGCCCGTCGTGGACGAGCAGGGCGAGATGCTGGGCGTGATCTCGATCGGCGATGCGGTCAGCGGCCGCCTGAAGGAACTGGCGGCCGAAAAAGAGGCGCTGACCGGCATGATCATGGGCAGCTGACGCATCGTCTCATCTGCTCACATCCTTGCAATCCGGGGACAAATGGGCTTTGCCTTGGTGCCAGGACCCTGACCAAGGACGCAAAGCTCTATGCGCATCGGCCTTTATCCCGGCACGTTCGACCCCATCACCCTGGGTCATATCGACATCATCCAGCGTGCCATGGCGCTGGTCGACCGGCTGGTGATCGGCGTCGCGATCAACCGCGACAAGAGCCCGCTGTTCGACCTGGAGGAGCGGGTGGCCATGGTTCAGGCAGAATGCGACGCCATCGCAACGCGCACCGGCGGCGAGATCCTGGTCCACCCGTTCGAGAACCTCCTGATCGACTGCGCCCGTGACGTGGGGGCCACCGTGATCGTGCGGGGACTGCGCGCGGTTGCCGATTTCGAATACGAGTTCCAGATGGTCGGCATGAACCGCGCGCTGGACAGCAGCATCGAGACGGTCTTCATGATGGCGGACGCGCGCCGACAGGCCATTGCGTCAAAGCTGGTCAAGGAGATCGCGCGCCTGGGCGGCGACGTGTCCCGGTTCGTCACTCCGCCGGTCTGCGATGCGCTGCTGCAACGATACGCCTGAAGATTATCCCGCTCCTGTTGCCGGGTGCGCGCGTCGGGCATAGGCTATGGGTGAACGCGCTGACGACGGGGGCCTTCATGGCGCGAACACACCTGCTCGAAACCGACATCCTGCCGCAGCCTGACATCCTGCAGTTTTCCGACCTCGCCGTGGCGCTGCACAGGGGATGGGACGATTTTCG
>VGDE01000046.1 GCA_016869875.1 Alphaproteobacteria bacterium | reverse complement strand
CGTGGGCGCAGGCGTCGCGCGGGTGCGGGTCGAAACTGCGGTCCGTGCCCTTGGACCGTTCTACCTGCTGCTGCTGGCGGTGCTGATGCTGGTCACCTATGTGCCGGCGCTGACCATGTGGCTGCCGCGGCAGTTCGGGCTGTGACAGGTCACACGGGCGGCACCGGCGCGATTTTCGCTGGATCGGCCGCGCGCTTTCTGGTCAGAGGGGCCTGACAGCCGGCCTGCGGTGCCGGCAGCGACGCAAGGCAGGACAGGCGATGAGCATCCATCTGTATCCCAACGACCTTCCCGACGACCTGGTGCTGGGCCCGGTCGTCGCCATCGACACGGAAACCATGGGGCTGGACCCGCGCCGCGACCGGCTGTGCCTGGTGCAGATGTCGTCAGGCGACGGCGAGGCCCATCTGGTCCAGATCGACCGCGGCCAGACCGAGGCACCGAACCTGACCCGCCTGCTGACCGACCCCAAGGTGCTGAAGCTGTTCCACTTTGGCCGATTCGACATCGCCGCGCTGGAAAACGCGTTCGGCGTCGTGACCGCCCCGGTCTGGTGCACCAAGATCGCCTCCAAGCTGGTCCGGACCTATACGGATCGCCACGGGCTGAAATACCTGCTGAGCGAGCTGGTGGGCGTCGATGTCAGCAAGCAGCAGCAGACCAGCGACTGGGGCGCGGCCGACCTGACGGATGCGCAGCTGGAATACGCGGCTTCGGACGTGCTGCACCTGCACAAGCTGAAGGACGCCCTGGAAGAGCGGTTGAAGCGCGAAAACCGCCTGGGGCTGGCACAGGCCTGCTTTGACTTTCTGCCGGCCCGTGCCCATCTGGACCTGCTGGGCTGGGGCGACGAAAGCGACATCTTTCGTCACTGATGGCGCAGGGGCGCCAGGGCGTTTTCATCCCGGACCCCCGAGATATTTGGGCAAGAAAGACAAGGTGGCGCGTGGCTGACTACATCGAGACGGCGCGGCGGGTGATCGAGACCGAAATCGTGGGGCTTGACGCGCTGGCCCGCAGCCTAGGGCATGAATTCTCGCGTGCGGTCGAGATGATGCTGGCCGTGAAGGGGCGGGTGATCGTGTCGGGCATGGGCAAGTCGGGCCATGTCGGGCGCAAGATCGCGGCGACGCTGGCCTCGACCGGAACGCCAGCGCAGTTCGTCCATCCCGCCGAGGCAAGCCACGGCGATCTGGGCATGGTCACGCAGGACGATTTGGCGCTGGTGCTGTCCAACAGCGGCGAGACGCCCGAACTGGCCGACCTGATCGCGCATACGCGGCGGTTCCGCATCCCGCTGATCGGGGTGGCGGCGCGGCCGGCCTCGACCCTGATGCGGCAGGCGGATCTGGGGCTGGTGCTGCCCGCCGCCCCGGAGGCCTGCGGAAACGGGATCGTGCCGACGACCTCGACCACGATGACGCTGGCCCTGGGGGACGCGCTGGCCGTCGCGCTGATGGAGCATCGCAAGTTCACGCCCGAGCATTTCCGCACCTTTCACCCCGGCGGCAAGCTGGGGGTGCTGCTGGCCAAGGTGGGCGACCTGATGCACTTGGACATGCCGCTGGTGGCGCAGGACGCGCCGATGTCCGAGGCCCTGCTGGTGATCAGCCAGAAGGGCTTTGGCGTGACGGGCGTGACCGATGACAGCGGCGCGCTGGTCGGCATCATCACGGACGGCGACCTTCGGCGGCACATGCAGGGCCTGCTGGACCTTGACGCGACCGCCGTCATGACGCCGGGTCCGCGCACCATCAGCCGCGACTCGCTGGCCGAGGCGGCCCTTGCCCAGATGCAGGAGCGCAAGATCACCTGTCTTTTCGCGGTGGAGGACGGGCGTCCCTGCGGCATCCTGCATATCCACGACTGCCTGCGGGCGGGGCTGGTCTGAGCGCATGACCCGCACGCGCATCGTCCGCTGGCTTCGGGTGCTGCTGCCTTTGGCGGCGCTGGCGATGCTGTCGACGATGTTCCTGTTCTCGCGCCAGTCGGATGTCGAATCACGCATCCCCTATGCCGAGGTCGATGCCGAGGCCGCCGCCCGCGAGGGGCGGATCGTCGCACCGGAATATTCCGCCGTGACCGAGGATGGAGTGCAGCTGGCCTTGCGCGCGGCGCAGGCGGTGCCGGGAAACGGCACGGGCGCCGCCCGGGACCTGCGGCTGGATTGGGAACGGCCGGATGGGCTGCGGGCCGAACTGACGGCCCCGCGAGGCGACGTGGCCGAGGGCCGCGTCAGCCTGGACGGCGGCGTCACGATGACCACGTCTTCCGGCTGGCGGATCGAGGCCCGGCGGATCGAGGCGGAAACGGTCGCGTCCGTCGTCACCGCGGACCAGGGCATCCAGGCGCGGGCGCCGTTCGGAGAATTGCGGGCCGGACGCATGCGGCTGGCGCCGGACCCCGCGCTGGATGCCGCCGAGGCGCCGGCGATCTTGAATTTCTCGGACGGCGTTCGTCTGATATACCAGCCTCCAGTTCCCAGCCCGAGGACTCCATGATGCTTCGCCCCCTGCTGATTGCCCTTGCGCTGACCGCGCCCGTTGCCCTGCCCGCCGGGGCCCAGACCACCACTTTCGGCGGGATGCGCGCCGATGTGTCCGCCCCCGTCGAGGTCGCGGCCGACAACCTGACGGTCAACCAGACCGACGGCAGCGCGCTGTTTTCCGGAAATGTCGTGATCGGGCAGGGTGAGATGCGCCTGTCCGCCGACGAGGTGACGGTGCAATATGCCCAGGGCGGGCAGCAGCGGATCACCTCGCTGACGGCCACGGGGGAGGTGACGCTGGTGTCGGGCCCCGACGCGGCCGAGGCGCAGCAGGCCGTGTACGACGTCGAGGCGGGACGCGTGGTCCTGACCGGCGATGTGCTGCTGACGCAGGGCCAGAACGTGCTGTCGGGTGACCGGGTCACCGTTGACCTGGCCAGCGGTTCGGCTCAGGTGCAGGGGCGGGTGCGTTCGGTCCTGCAGCCCGGAGGCAACTGATGCGCCAGCCGCCTGCGACCCAAGGCACCGGGCTGGACGTGCGCGGCCTGCGCAAGTCCTATCGCAACCGGCCCGTGATTCGCGACGTTTCGGTCGATCTGCAGCGGGGCGAGGTCGTGGCGCTGCTGGGGCCCAATGGATCGGGCAAGACCACGTGCTTTTACTGTATCGCCGGGCTGGTGACGCCGGACGCGGGGCAGGTGCTGATCGACGGCCGGGACGCGACGCGCCTGCCCATGTTCCGCCGCGCCCGGATGGGCATCGGCTATCTGCCGCAGGAAATGTCGATCTTTCGCGGGCTGACGGTCGAACAGAACATCATGGCCGTGCTGGAGGTCGCGCTGGACGACCCGCGCCACCGCCGCGACCGGCTGGAGGAGTTGCTGGCCGACTTCTCGATCACGCATCTGCGCGGCGCTCCTGCCCTGGCCTTGTCCGGGGGCGAACGTCGGCGCGTCGAGATCGCGCGCTGCCTGGCCTCGGACCCCGGGTTTCTGCTGCTGGACGAACCCTTTGCAGGTGTCGATCCCATTGCCGTGGGCGAGATCCGCACCCTGGTCCATGCGCTGAAGTCGCGCGGCATCGGCGTGCTGATCACCGACCACAACGTGCGCGAGACCCTGGGCATCGTCGACCGCGCCTATATCCTGCATGACGGGCATGTGCTGATGTCGGGAACGACCGAGGCGATCATCGCCGATCCCAAGGTGCGCGAGGTTTACCTGGGCGAGAGCTTTCGCATGGCCTGACACGTCCCGCACGCCCCGGCCCAGATTCCCGGTCACGCCCCTGTGCCCCCCGTTGACAGATCAGGCGCACTGTCACCAAATCAACATATGCGGGTGCGGGATTGCCGTACCCCGCCACTCCCGTCTCCGCCCTTGCCGGCAACCGAACGGGCCGGCGCAGCGAGGACGGGCAACCGAAGAGGAAAGACGATGCGCTATACCATCAGCGGAAAACAGATCGACATCGGGGATGCACTCAGCACGCATGTCAAATCCGAGCTGGGCGAGACGATCGAGAAGTACTCGCAACGGCCCACGGATGCGACGGTGACCTTTTCGAAGGACGCCCATCAGTTCCTGTGCGACGCGGTGGTGCATCTGTCCACGGGCCTGACCGTGCAGGCGCGCGGCACCGCGACCGAGATCTATGCCGCATTCGAGGCCTGCCGCGAAAAGATGGACAAGCAGTTGCGCCGCTACAAGCGCCGCCTCAAGGACCACCATATCGGCCGCGCCGAGCCGGTTGTCTTTGGCGAAGCAGGCAGCTATGTGCTGGCCGCCGATGAGGATGAATGGGAATCGGACGGCGACGGCCTTCAGCCCATCATCATCGCCGAAATGGAAAGCCGCGTTCCGACCCTGTCCGTGGGTGACGCGGTGATGCAGATGGAACTGTCCGGGACGCCACTTCTGGTGTTTCGCAACGAGAAACATGGCGGCGTCAATGTGGTCCACCGGCGCGAGGACGGCAATGTGGGCTGGATCGACCCGCGAGGGAACGGCTGACGCGCAGGACGCTGACGGCCTGCGGCGCCCCCGGCGAAGGCCGGGGGCGAACAGCTTGGGAAAGACGCAACGGAAATGCAACTGAGTGAAATCCTCAAGCCTGGGGCGGTTCGGTCCCTGGGGCAGGTTACCTCCAAGAAACGGCTGTTCCAGGAACTGGCCGAACTGGCACATGCGGAATACGGGCTGAACGCCTCGGAGGTGCTGGACGCGCTGCAGGAGCGAGAAAGCCTCGGCCCCACCGGCGTGGGTCAGGGCGTGGCCCTGCCGCATGCGCGGCTGCACGGGTTGAGCCAGGTGGCCGGGCTGTTCCTGCGCCTGGACAAGCCGCTGGATTTCGATGCGGTCGATCGTCAGCCGGTCGATCTGGTCTTTGCCCTGCTGGCGCCTGAAAGCAGCGGGGTCGATCACCTCAAGGCCTTGGCCCTGGTGTCGCGGACGCTGCGCGACAACGACCTGCGAAGCAAGCTGCGCGCCAACGACGACCCCGTGGCACTGCATGCCGTGCTGTCGGCGGCGCAGGGAATCAAGGCCGCCTGAGCCTCCAACGGCTTCCAAAAAGTCCGATTCGGCCCTATATTCCGGCCTCGACACCAGAGGAGGGTCCGTCATGAGCAGACATATCGCCGATCAACCCCGGACGCGCGGTGGCGCCCGCCTGCGCGAATTCCTGCGCCAGGAGCGGGCCGAGGAGCTGCATCAGGTCATCCGCACGCTGCATGCCCGCCCGCAAACCCGTGTCGAAGACAGCCGCAAGGCCAGCGAATACGCCCGCATCTCTCGTGGCCATCTGACCTGAAATCATGAAAAGGGCCGCCCAGCGGGGCGGCCCTCGACGATGCATCCTTGCCGCAATCAGGCGCGGACCAGCGCCTCGTAGCTTTCCGACACGTCGCGCGTGATCTGTCCCACCTGGAAGTGCCAGTCCCCGATCTGGCCTACAGGGGTCACCTCGGCCGCGGTGCCCGTAAGCCAGCATTCCTGAAAGCTTTCCAACTCGTCGGGCTTGATGCGGCGCTCGTGGACAGTATAGCCCTTGTCCTTCAGCATCTCGATGATGGTCTGGCGGGTGATGCCGTTCAGGAAGCGGTCTGCCAGGGGGGTGTGGATCTCTCCGTCACGCACGAAGAAGATGTTGGCGCCGGTGGCTTCGGCCACATAACCCTCCCAGTCCATGAACAGGGCGTCCGAACAGCCCTTGGCCTCGGCCGCGTGCTTGGACATGGTGCAGATCATGTAAAGACCGGCAGCCTTGGCGGCGGTGGGAATGGTCTCGGGGCTGGGACGCTTCCACTTGGCGACGTCCAGTTTCGCGCCCTGCCACTTGGCATCGCCATAATAGCTGCCCCACTCCCAGGCGCAGACGGCCATGCGGACCGGGTTGCGCGCGGCCGAGACGCCCATGTCCGGTCCTGACCCGCGCCATGCCACCACGCGCACATAGGCATTCTCGAACCCGTTGGCCTTCAGCACGGCTTCCTTGGCGGCGTCGATCTCTTCGGCGGAATAAGGGATCGGCATGTCCAGCAAGCGGCCGGACTCGATCAGGCGCAGCGAATGCTCGTGGCTCTTGAAGATCTTGCCATTGTAGCAGCGCTCTCCCTCGAACACCGAACTGGCATAATGCAACGCGTGGCTCAGGATGTGCACCTTGGCATCGCGCCAGTCCACCAGTTCGCCATCCATCCAGATCTTGCCGTCGCGATCGTCGTAAGCCGCCGTCATGTCTTTCTCCATCCGCCGCCCGTTTTTGCGATTCTTGCGTCTGTCAGGGCGGATTTGGCATATTTGTTACGCAAGATGCTTGACGGCTAGCAACCAAGGCTTAGAAAGTCAACATCGCTGCCATATCCGGCAGCAGGGAAAACCGGAGGGCAGGGATGCAGGACAAGGCGCGGATTCAGGCAATGGTGGGAGAGGATCTGCTGTTCCTGACCGACGACCAGCTGCGTCGCGGGATCGAGGCGATGTTCTTTGCCTATCGTGCCTTCACCGCCGATCCCGACATGATCCTGGCCAACCTGGACTATGGCCGTGCCCATCACCGGGCGCTGCACTTCATCAATCGCGATCCGGGGTTGACGGTGACGTCGCTGCTGGCCGTGCTGGGGGTGACCAAGCAGTCGCTGAACCGCGTGCTGCGGACGCTGATCGACGACGGGCTGGTGGACAGCCGCATCGGCCGACGCGACCGGCGCGAGCGGCAACTGTACCTGACCGCCAACGGCACCCAGCTGGAGCGCCGCCTGTCCGAGGCGCAGCGCGCGCGCATGCGTGCCGCCTATCGCAGCGTCGGGCCGCAGGCGGTGTCAGGCTTTCGCCAGGTTCTGGAAGCAATGATGGACCCCGAGACGCGGGGGCAGTATCAGGCGCTGAAGGATCTTCCCGACGACCGCTGAGGCCCCATGACCGCGTCCGCCCCACCCGATGTCCATCTGCTGATCGTCGACGATGACGAGCGCATCCGCGCGCTGCTGGGCCGGTTCCTGCGCAAGAACGGCTATATGGTCAGCATGGCGCGCGATGCCGCGCAGGCCCGCCGCCTGTTGTCGGGGCTGGAATTCGACATGATCGTCATGGACGTGATGATGCCGGGAGAGGACGGGCTGGCCCTGACCCGCGATCTGCGCCGCCGCATCGACACTCCCATCCTGCTGCTGACCGCCAAGGGAGAGACCGAGGACCGCATCAGCGGGCTGGAGAGCGGCGCGGACGATTATCTGGCCAAGCCCTTCGAGCCGCGCGAGCTGCTGCTGCGGATCGGCGCCATCCTGCGCCGCGTGCCCGTGGTCGAGGTGGCGCAGCCCAAGTTCCTGACCCTCGGCGCCCTGCGCTATGACACCGACAAGGGCGAATTGTGGAACGGCGACGCGCCGTTGCGCCTGACCGGCACGGAATCCGCCCTGCTGCGCCGCTTGGCGGCCAGCCGGGGAAAGCCGGTCAGCCGGACCGAGCTGATCGACGACCTGGGACGCGGCGGCAGCGACGAGGCCGAGAACAGCGAGCGCGCCATCGACGTCCAGATCACCCGCCTGCGCCGCAAGATCGAGCCCGACCCCCGCGAGCCGCGTTTTCTCCAGACGGTGCGCGGCACGGGCTACATGCTGGTGGTGGACTAGGCTCGCCGCAGCGCCTAGCTTGCGGCCGTGATGGACCACACGACATATCAGGGAATCGATCTGGACGCCGACACGGCGCTGGCGCTGCTGGACTGGCAGCTGGAGATGGGCGTGGACGTGCCCATGCTGGACGGTCCGGTCAATCGGTTCGACCTGCCCGCACGGGTGGCGCCCACCGCCCCGCCGATCCAGATGCAGGTCCCACCCCTGGTTCTGCAATCGCCCGACGGGGATGATCTGCAGGCGCGCCTGGCCCAGGCCCGCGCGCTGGCCGCCGGAGCCGACAACCTGGAGGCCCTGGCCGCCGCGCAGGAATCCTTTGACGGCATCGAGTTGAAGAAGGGCGCGCGCAATTTCTGCTTTGCCGATGGCAACCCCAGGGCGCGCGTGCTGGTTTTGGGCGAGGCCCCCGGAGACGAGGAGGACCGGCAGGGCCGGCCCTTTGTCGGCCGCGCGGGGCAGTTGCTGGACCGCATGTTTGCGGCTATCGGGCTGGCGCGCGATGCGGTGGATGCCGAACGCGCGCTCTACATCGTGAACGTGCTGACTTGGCGGCCACCCGGCAACCGCGATCCCCTTCCCGATGAAATTGCCGTGAGCCTGCCGTTCCTGCGTCGGCACATCGAACTGGCCGCGCCCGATGTGATCGTGCTGATGGGCAACATTCCCTGCCAGGCGGCGCTGGAGAAACGCGGCATCCTGCGGCTGCGGGGCCAGTGGGTGGAGGCGTTCGGCCGTCCCGCCCTGCCCATGGCGCATCCCGCCTATCTGCTGCGCAACCCTGCCGCCAAGCGCGAGGCCTGGAGCGACCTTCTGTCCCTGGCTGCGCGGCTGGAATCGGTTTCCGTTTAGGTTTCGTTCCAGCATGATACCTTGACCGGACCGCCCGGCAGATGGACGTGACCGCATGCGCTTTCTTTCCCGCAGTCTGATGGGGCTGTTTCTGACCTTTCTCACGATCGCCCTGCTGTTTCTGGCGGTGTTTCAGCTGTGGCAGGCGGTCGAGGCCCGACGCAGCGGAGGCGGGCCCGCGCGTGGCCCCGCCGAACAGGTCTATTCCGCGCGCCTGATCCCCCTGGTGCCCGGCGTGATCCAGCCGCAGATGCAGGTCTTTGGCCAGGTGCAGTCGCGCCGCCAGTTGCAGCTGCGCGCGGGAGCATCGGGACGGATCGTGCAGCTGGACCCCGCGCTACAGGAGGGCGGGACGGTCGTGGCGGGCCAGCTGCTGGCCCGCATCGACCCCGCGGCCGCGCAGGCGGCGCTGGACAGTCGTCAGGCGGAGCGTGATGACGCGCAAGGCGTGCTGGAGGACGCCCGCCGCGCCGTGGGCATTGCCGCCGAGGATCTGGCCGCCGCCGAACGCCAGGCGCAGTTGCGTCAGGCAGCGGTCGCGCGACAGGAGCAACTGGCGGGCCGTGGCCTTGGCACCAGCCTGGACCGGGAAACAGCCGAACTGGCGGCCTCGACGGCCGAGCAGGCGGTGATCAGCCGCCGCGCCGTGCTGGCGGATGCCGAAAGCGCCGTTACGGCGGCCCGGAACGCCCTGCGCCGCGCCGAGATCGCCCTGTCCGAGGCGCGCCGCGCCCTGGCCGACACCGAGATGCGGGCAGGCTTTGACGGCCGGGCGACCACAGTGACGGCCGTCGAGGGCGGCCTGGTCAGCGTGAACGAGCAGCTGGCCCTGATCATCGATCCCCGCGCGCTGGAGATCCGGATCCCCCTGTCGCTGGCGCAGTTCGCCCGGTTGACGGGGGATGGTGGCGCCCTGCAGGACCATACGGTGACGGTGACGCTGGAGGGCAGCGCGGGGCAGCTGGAGGCGCGGGCGCAACTGGATCGCGCGGCCGCCTCGGTGGCCGAGGGCGGGTCGGGCCGGGTGGTCTATGCCCGCGTCACCGAGGGTGGCGAGGCCTTGCGTCCGGGAGATTTCGTCACGGCACGGATCGCCGAGCCTGCCGTCGCGGATGCCGCCGTGATCCCTGCCGCCGCGATCGGAACCGATGGAACCGTGCTGGTTGCGGACGACGAAGGCCGCCTGTCCGCCACCTTGATCACGGTTCTGCGAAGGCAGGCCGACGACGTGATTGTTGCCGTTCCTGCCGCGCTGGCGGGAGCGCGCATCGTGGCGGAACGTGCGCCCCAGCTGGGCACGGGCATCCGTGTCCGCAACGCATCGGCTGGCGAGGCACAGGGGCAGGCGGGTGCCACCCGCGGTCCCGAGCAGCAGGCCCGCCGCACCGGAAGCGACGGCCGTGGCTGAGCGCGGGGGCATCTTGTCCCTGTTCGTCCGCCATGCCACCCTGGCCAACCTGATCCTGGCCGTCATGATCGTCGCGGGCCTTTATTCGGCGCCGCGCCTGCGGGCGCAGTTCTTTCCCGACACGGTGGTGCAGGAAATCGACGTGACCGTCCGCTGGGACGGGGCAGGGGCCGATGATGTGGACCGCTCGGTCGTGGGCGTGCTGGAACCGGCACTGATGGGAGTCGAGGGGGTGTCCCTGACCTCCAGCCAGGCCAGCCAGGGTGCGGCCCGGGTGCGGTTGGAGTTCGAACCGGGCTGGGACATGTCGCGCGCCACCTCCGACGTGGAAGCCGCCGTCGCCGCGGCGGGCGACCTGCCCGAAGGAAGCGAGGACCCGCAGATCACGCGGCGAGCTTGGCGCGACGCGGTGGCCGATGTGGTGATCTCGGGGCCTGTCGGGCTGGACCAGCTGGGCCGGATCGCGGACGACCTGTCGAACCGCCTTTACGCGCGGGGTGTCACGCGGCTGGGGGTGACGGGCCTGTCCGCGCCCGAAACCCTGGTCGAGCTGCGGATGGCGGACCTGGTGCGCCACGACCTGACGATGGAGCAGGTGGCCTCCGTCATCGCCGCGGCCGCCGCGGCCACGCCCGCGGGCGACGTCGCCTCGGGGACTACAAGGGTGCGGACGGGCACCGAGACGCGCGACCCGGCAGCGGTGGCGGCGCTTGTTCTGAAGGCGCTGCCGGACGGCACCCAGCTGACGGTGGGCGACGTGGCGCAGGTGCGCGACACGGGAACCGGGCGCGGTGTGGCCTATTTCGTGCGGGGGCAGCCGGCGGTCACGGTGGCGGTCCAGCGCAGCGCATCGGGCGATGCGATCGGCATCCAGCGCGACGTGGAGGCCGCGGTCGCCCAGATGGCGCCGGCCCTGCCCCAAGGCGTGACGATGGAGCTTGTACGGGCGCGGGCCGAGATCATCTCGGGCCGGCTGGCGCTGCTGCTGGACAACGCGCTGCTGGGCCTCGGGCTGGTCCTGTGCCTGCTGTTCCTGTTCCTGAACGCGCGCACGGCGATCTGGGTCGCGGCGGGCATTCCGGCCGCGCTGCTGGCCGCCGTGGCGCTGATGTATGCGGCCGGCATGACGATCAACATGATCTCGCTGTTTGCGCTGATCCTGACTTTGGGGATCATCGTGGACGATGCCATTGTCGTGGGCGAACATGCCGATTACCGCGCCCGCAAGCTGGGCGAGCCGCCGCAGGTCGCGGCCGAGCGTGCCGCCATGCGGATGGCCGCCCCGGTGATCTCGTCCACCCTGACCACGATCATCGCCTTTGCCGGGCTGGTGATGATCGGCGGCCGATTCGGCAGCATGGTGGCGGATATCCCGCTGACGGTGATCCTGGTGCTGATCGCGTCGCTGGTGGAATGCTTTCTGATCCTGCCGAACCACATGGCCCATGCCCTGGCCCACAGCGCAAGGGAACGCTGGTACGACCGCCCATCCCTGCTGGTGAACCGCGGCCTGGACCGCTTTGTGGCCCATGTCCTGCGACCGATGACGCGGTTGGTGCTGGTGGCGCGCTATCCGGTGCTTGCGCTGGTGCTGGTCGCGCTGTCCTGGTCGGTGGCGACGCTGATGACGGGGGCGGTGCCGTGGCGGTTCTTTGATTCGCCGGAACAGGGAAGCGTTTCGGGCAATTTTGCCATGCTGCCCGGTGCCACGCGCGACGACAGCTTGCGCGTCATGGGCCTGGTGCAAGAGGCCGTGGACGGCGTGGCGGCGGACTACGAGGCAGAATACGGCATCAACCCGATCACCCACATGATGACGCAGGTCGGCGGCAATTCCGGCCGCCCGCTGCCCGGTGCGGAGACCAGGGACGCCGACCTGCTGGGCGCCGTCCAGATCGAGCTGATCGACCCGGACTTTCGCCCTTATTCCAGCTTCGAGTTCGTGTCCGCCCTGCAGGAGGCCATGCCCACCAATCCCCGGCTGGAAACGATCAGCTTTCGGGGCTTTCGGTCAGGGCCGGGGGGTGACGCCATCTCCGTCCGGATGACGGGGGCGGACGCCGCTCGCCTGAAGGACGCCGCCGAAGCGCTGAAGCAGCGGCTGGCCGCCTTCCCCGAGGTATCGGCCCTGGAAGACAGCATGGATTACGACAAGGAGGAGCTGGCGCTGCGCCTGACGCCGCAGGGCGAGGGGCTGGGGTTCACGACGCAGGCGCTGGCCCGCGAATTGCGCCAGCGCCTTGGCGGCATCGAGGCCGCGACCTTTCCGGTCGGCACGCGCACGGGAACGATCACTGTCGAACTGCCCGAGGATGAACGGCGCGGCGACTTTCTGGACCGCATGATGATGCGGACTGCCGCAGGCCAATGGGTCCCCCTGGCCGATATCGTCGCCGTCGGGTCCGAGGCCGGCTTTTCCGTCGTCCGGCGCGAGAACGGCGAGCGCATGATCCTGGTCACGGGCGACATCTCGGGCGACGACCCGGCACGGGCGGCCGAGATCACCCAGGCTCTGCAGGGCGACCTGATGCCCGACATCGCGGCCCGGTTCGGCATCATGTATGACGTCACCGGCCTGGCCGAGCAGGAGCGGGAATTCCTGGGCGACGCGCTGACCGGCTTCGGCCTGGCCCTTTTGGGGATCTACATGGTGCTGGCCTGGATCTTTGCCAGCTGGTCGCGCCCGCTGGTGGTGATGTCGGTCATTCCCTTTGGCCTGATCGGGGCAGTCTGGGGCCATGCCAGCTGGCAGCTGCCGATGAGCATGTTCTCGATCGTGGGACTGATCGGCATGGCGGGGATCATCATCAACGATTCCATCGTGCTGATCTCGACCGTGGACGAGCGGGCGCAGGCGCGCGGCCTGCGCCCCGCAATCGTCGATGCGGTCGCCGACCGTTTTCGCCCGGTGCTGCTGACGACCGCCACGACCGTGCTGGGGTTGGCGCCGCTGATCTACGAGCGGTCCTCGCAGGCGCTGTTCCTGAAGCCTACGGTGGTGACGCTGGCCTATGGACTGGCCTTCGGGATGGTGCTGGTGCTGCTGGTGGTGCCGGCGGTGCTGGCGGTGGGCGCCGATGTCGCAAGGGCGCGGGCGGGCTTTCGCCGCAGCCTGCGCGGCGGTCCCTTGCGGGCCGCGATATGGCGCGCCTGCGGGCTGGCCGGCCTGGCCTTTGCGGTGACGCTGCTGCCGGTAACTCTGGTTCCGGCCGCCGGGCTGGCCTTGCCCGGCTGGTGGCCGGTCGTGCCTTCGGTCATCACCGGCCTTGGCCTCTACGCGCTGTTGCTGGCGATGATCATGGGGGTGACAGGGCTTGCCGTCACGCTGGGGCACAGGGGCACCAGGCTCCGGTAGCGGCCTGCACCGCGAAACCGTCAGGCCCGGCCTAGCCCGTCAGGTCGCAGCCCATCATCTCGACCGCCCGGCTTGCGACGCCCTGTCCGGACAGGACCGTCAGGCGCAGGCTGTCGGGGTCCAGCGGGAACGGCCGCCCGCTGGGGCCGACCATCTCGACCACAGCCTCTGGGCCTTGCCCGTCCTGCACCAGGTCGGCGCCCGAAACCCAGACCTCTGGCTGGTCGGTCAGTTCGACCGCGGCCAGCGTGGTGTCCGGCCCCGGCAGGCCGACCGTCACGCGCAGCCCGTCCGGGATCTGGGAAACCTTGCAGGTGGGGCGTCCGTCCAGGCGTTCGGGCACGGCCTCCAATGCGGCGGTGATCTGGGGATCGGTCCCGGCAGCGGGATCGGGCGCCAGCAGGTCAAGCCGCACAGGCACGCAGATATTTTCGCACAAGCCCAACTCGACCTGGCTGGCGACGATGACCGGCTGGCCGGGATCGGCAGGATGAGCGGTGAAGGGCAGGACCAGCCGGTCGTGATAGCCCATCTCCAGCCGCTCGCCCGAACGGATCGCCTCGGGAGCGGGCCAGTGAAAGGTCACGCCAGCCAGGTTTTGCGACCCGTCCCATTCGAAATAGGGCGGCAGCCCGGTGTCGCCAGGGCTGCGCCAGTAGGTTTTCCACCCGGGCTCCAGCCGCAGGTCCAGCGCCAGGACGCGGTTGCCGGCAGCATCGGTCCAGCCCGGCAGCAGCCGCGCGGCGCGCAGCCCCGGCGGCAGGTCGGACGTGACCGCACCAGGTGCGGGCGCAACAGGTTGCTGCGCCGGTTGCGCCGTCGCGCACAGCGCCAGCAGGGAAAGAGGCAGGGCCAAGGGGACGGCACGGTTGAATGTCATTCCTCTGCCATATCCGGCCATGGGCCGGAACGAGAAGTCACAAATCCGCGCAACTCTTGCAACAATCTCTCCCAGCCCCAATCTTATGGGAAAAGGAGCACAGATGAGCAGCATCCCGTCTGAACCCGTGTCGCCCGAGCAAGAGGTCGACAACCTGACCGGCAAGATCCTGATCGCCATGCCGGGCATGAGCGATCCGCGCTTCGAGCGGTCCGTCGTGCTGGTGTGCGCGCATTCGGACGAAGGCGCGATGGGACTGGTCCTGAACCGCCCCCTGCCCGAGATCGATTTCGGTGATCTGCTGGAGCAGCTGGGCATCGAGGCCGAGGATGGCGCCCGCCGCATCGAGGTGCGCTTTGGCGGGCCGGTCGAGCCCGGGCGCGGCTTTGTGTTGCACAAGGTGGCCGAGCATGGCCTGGACCCCGAAGGACGTCTGCGGATCGGCCAGGCGCTGGCGATGACGACGACCCGCGACATCCTGGAGGAACTGGCACAGGGCCACGGTCCCGAGCCGGCGGTCCTGGCCCTTGGTTATGCAGGTTGGGGTCCCGGTCAGCTGGAAACCGAGATGTTGGCCAATGGCTGGCTGACGGGAGAAGGTGCGGAAGATCTGATCTTTGATCCCTCGCATCAGGACAAGTGGGGGCGCGCGTTGCGGGCCCAAGGCATCGACCCGTCGCTGCTCTCCGCTTCAGCCGGCCGCGCCTGAGGGCAGCACACAGCCTTGGTTTTTCGCGAGACAAGTCTTGCCGCTTCCAGGCGCAGGCTGTGGCGCGCGCAGTTGCGGATCAGGAACCTGCTTCTTGACCTGCGACTGTCTTGCGCTGGAGGTTTGGCAGGCAAAGGCCGGTTGGGGTCCGTTCTCTTCAGGCGGAATGCGGACATCACCGTGCGGCATTGGAAAGTGACTGCTGTTCCGCGGGTTGGGCAAAGGCAGTGTCAGGTTGCCTGATGAAACTGGCTGACGGACATGGTTATCCCGCAACTCCTCTGGAATTCACGTTGTGGTGAAAATTCCCTCGCCTTCAAAGGCAGGCGCCAACGGCTGTCCAAAAGGGCAGGCTGACATTCAAGGGCAGCTTTGGCAAAAGACGCATCACGACCGGGCGGCAGTGTTGTGGTTGTTTGGCGAGTGTTTCCGCCCGGTCGGTACCCTTTCAGGGGTGGAAGGGCCGGCACCGGCAGGTCGGCGCCAGCATCAAGCGGTGTAGCCCCCCGTGCGCGTCAGCCCTATTGTATCAGCCGCCTGCGAAATTCCAGGAACATGGCCAGCAGGCTCTGCCTGTAGGTCGCCTGATTTCCTCCGGCACGCTGATGATGGCGGCATGTCGATCAAGACCGGCACCAGCGTGATGTCCAGGGCGCGGACGTTCGATCCTGCCTTGGTCCGCGGCCGTCCCAAACCGATCTGTCTCTGCACATCAGCCAGCCGGCATGTTCACGCGATATTGACGGGAAGTTGGTCTGCCATGTCCGTGGGCGGACGCCTGATGGCAGAGGCCGGTCAAGGCCGTGAACAGAAAGCTGCCGGCTTTCGCGTTCTCGACCGCCGGATCCGACTTTCACGGGTCGTCCTGAAGTTGGAACAGCAGGTCTGCAAGGTGTTGATCAATGATCGTCATGTCATCGTCCTGTCGCGCCACTTCGTATAACAAGCTCACGAACACCTCGTTTATGCAGCCCAATGTATAAGATAGCAGCTTTGTGTGGCTTTCTATGATGTGATGATCATCCGTCTGATCTTTGGAACGTGATTACGCCAGGATACGGGATCGCCATCCAAGCCGTGCGCTTGCTGCGGTGGGTGTGTAGGAAGACGGCTTCGGGCGCCTCAACAATGCCGCAACCACATCGACAGGAGGGATCATGCCGATACAATCCAGGCTTGCGATCGGCCTTACCGTGTTCCTGGCGATCGTCATCGCCGCGCTGACCCTTGCGCCGATTTCTGCGCCGGCTCCGGTCGAGCATGCGGACAAGATCTACCATGCTCTGGCTTTCGCGGGGCTTGCGCTGCCCATCTCGGTCTTCCGGCCACGCTGGCTGATGGTCGCGGTTCCGGCATTTGCCGCCTTTGGCGGCCTTATCGAGATCGTTCAGCCTTATGTCGGACGCGAATGCAGCCTGCTGGACTGGCTGGCCGATCTGGCCGGCATCGGGATCGGGGTCGTGGCGGGCCGCTGTCTGGCGGCGCTGCCCTGGTCCCCGAGGCGGCTGTCGGGGACGCGCTAGTTCTTCGACCATCCCGATGGCAGGATGACATCCACGTCAAGGTGCCGACGGCTTGTCCGGCCGGGCCTGTGTTCCTGTTCTGGCACAAGGGCAGGGATAGGCTGGCCTGACGGCGGATAGTCGCCATTTGCACGGGCTTCGGGAACATCGGCTGCCTGATCAGGTTGCACAGCTTCAATTTGTTCAGGAGAGACCAGATGGACCGCAGAAATCTGATGATCGGTGGCGCGGCGGCCGCCGCCCTGATGCCGCTGATGGCCGGCAGCTTGTTCGCCCAGGAGGCGACGCTGGACGAGGCCAAGCTTCCCGCCCTTCTTGGCGGCAACTTTGCCACGGAAACCAGCCGTCTGGCGCGCGAGCAGGCGACCAACCCCACCGTCCGCACCTTTGCGGACCTTGAAATCGCCGAACAGGAGGCGACTGCCCGCGCCTTTGGTGTCGAGCCGGGCACCGGTGGCCTGCGCGAGGATCACGCCGCCATGCTGGCCGAACTGCAGGCCGCGACCGGCGCGGAATTCGACCGGATGTACATCCAGGGCCAGATCACCGGCCACGAGGAATTGTTGCAGATCCACCGCACCTATGCGGCCGAGGGCACCGACCCGATGGCACGCGGGGCCTCGATGGTGGGCGTGCCCTCGATCGAGACGCATCTGGCGATGCTGCGCGGGATCGAGCGGCAGCTGGGCTGAGGACAGACGGGCGGCGCATCCGCCGCCGGCTGCCACACCTTTGGGATCGCCGCCACGATTGCGTGGCGGCGATCCTTATCTTGACAGGTCCTCGATCCGGGCGGCCGGATTCAGGTGTTGCGGCCGGCGCTGTCGCCGTCCGCTGTCGTGGGCACCGGGTCGGCTGGGGCAGGGCGCAGACGTTCCCGCGGAACAGGGGCGGATTTCGGATCGGGCGTTTCGATGAAATCCCCCGCGATCAGCCGCGCGCCACGATCATAGGTGAGGTAGCGCCAGAGCCATTGCATCGACACCAGGAACCGGTTCTGAAAGCCGACCAGCAGATAGACATGGACAATGGCCCAGGACAGCCAGGCCAGCCAGCCCTTGATCTTGTGGCGCCCGTATTCGTAAACCGCCGCGTGCCGCCCGACGATGGCGGTGTTTCCCCGGCTGTTGTAGCGAAAGGGGGTCAGCGGCGCCCCGGTCCCGATGTGCCGGGCCATGTCCTGTCCCAGGTGGATTCCCTGCTGCTTGGCGACCTGCGCCAGACCGGGCAGGGGCCTGCCGTCCTCTCCGGCAAAGGCCGCGACGTCACCCAGGGCAAAGACATCCTCCTGCCCCCGGACGCGCATCGTCGCATCAACGGTGATCCGGCCCGACCGGTCCGTCTCCCCCAGTTGCCGCGCAAGGGGCGAGGCCGAAACGCCCGCCGCCCAGATCACGATGCCGACCGGCTGCTCCGTCCCGCCGATGACGAGGGAAGTGGGGCGGATGTCCTCGACCATCTCTCCGGTGCGC
>VGDE01000045.1 GCA_016869875.1 Alphaproteobacteria bacterium | reverse complement strand
GCGAGACCTATGACGAGGCCGATAACGAAGCCCGTATCCTGCGGGTCTACCGCATGTCCGCGACCCGCGTGCAGGCGGCCCTGAAGGCACAATGGGACAAGGCGAACCCGAACTATCCGCCGCTGATCTATGGCGCGAGCGGCAAGGTCATCGTGGATGTGCTGTCGATCACACCGGTTGCCGAGAACACCGCCCAGGTCCGCTTTACCAAGCGCCTCGAAAAGCCCGGCGAGCCGGACCGGATCGGCAAATTCTATGCCACGGTCCGCTATGCCTTCGAGCCCACGACCGCGAGTGCGGTGGAACTCGTCTGGGAGAACCCCTTCGGCTTCACCGTCACCGATTACCGCGTCACGGCAGAAAGCTTTGAGGCTCAGGATATGGAGGCCCGGCCATGATCCGCTCCACCACAATCGGCGTACTGCTTGCGCTTTCCCTACCCGCCCTGTCCCACGCCGAGGCCCGCCCCCGTGCGGGCGGAAATGACAGCCGCCTGACCTATGCTACCTTCCAGGAGGGGCAGGTATATACCGTCAACACCCGTGTCCGGAACGTCACTCTGGTCGAACTGGGTGATGGCGAGACAATCCGCTCGATTGCCATCGGCGACAGCGAGGCCTTTCAGGTCGAGAAGCTTGAAGGCTCCAACGTCTTTACCGTCAAGCCGGTGCTCGAGGGCGTCAGCACCAACCTGACCGTTGAGACCAACCGGCGCTTCTACTTCATCCATGCCGTGGAGTCGTCGCGGGCCACGCCCCACTGGTCGGTGAAGTTCACCGTGCCGGGCAGCGGCGGGCCTCGGTCCCGCAGCGCGGCCACGGCGGCAGCAATCCCGCCGGAGGTGCCGATGACCTACCGCGTCCTGAGCCACAGGGGCGCAGCGGAATTCACGCCGGTCGGGATCTCGGATGATGGAAAGCGGACTCTATTCCAGATCCCGCCCGGCGCGCCCATCCCGTCGGTCTTCCGGGCCGATGCGAAAGGCCGGGAGTACAGCGTCAACACCAGCGTAAACGGTACCGTCATCACCGTGGGCGCGCGCTCGGAACGCTGGGTGCTGCGCTATGGCGACGCCTATGTCTGCGTGGAGGGCACGAGGCCTGGTGCTGGTCAGAGGACGCGTTGATGGCGGAAGCCGATCCCCTTGAGGAACGGCTGCGCCGGATGCAGCCACCGGCCGCCAAGCCGCCCCTGTGGCGGCGGCTGGCGCTACCTGCCGGGATGCTGGCGGCCGGACTTGCGGGGGGCGCCTATGTGGCAACGGTGGTCCCGTCGGGAGACCCGGCTCCATCCCCCTTGCCGACCTCGGAGGTCCGCGAGTTCCAGGATGACACGGGGCTTGACGGCTTCACGCTGACCGAGAACGAGCCGAACCCCGCGCCAGCCCCGCCGGACACGCGCACCACCGTGCGCACGGTCGCCGATCCGCAAGCCCAGGCTGAGGCTGCGGCAGCACGTGCGGCCCTGGAGCAGGCCAGAGCCGATCTCGCGGCAGCCAGGGCAGAGCTTGCCGCGGCGCGGGCCAACCCAGAGACCTCCGCCGCCGATCTCGAGGCATTGCGCGCGGAGCTGGACCAGCTGAAGGATGACATGGCCAGCAAGGACCAAGCACTGGATGAACTGTCCCGCGAGAACCTGCGCCTGCAATCCGATCTGGACCTGGCTGCCGAACTGGCCAACCAGACGCAGGTGCAGGCCGATCTGGAAGCGCAGCGCCTGGCAGATCTGGAGCGGCGCCGGTCCGAGCTTGAGGCCCGCCGAGCCGAGGAAGAGGCGCTGCTTCAAGCCCGCACGCAGTCGGCAATGGTGGCATACCGGTCAGGCGGCGGCGGGACAGGCGAAGACGATGGGCCGGGTGGCATCGACGAGCGGTCTGACGCCGCCGAACGTTTCCGGAGTGCGGGTCGGTCCGAGGCCGTACAGGCGGAGGTCATCTCCGAGCCTTCGCGCACCGTGGTCCAAGGTACACTGATCGAGGCGACACTCGCCAATGCCATCTCAAGCCAGCTCGAAGGCAATGTTGCGGCAACCGTCAGCTATGATGTCTGGTCGATGGACATGGCCAATGTCCTGATCCCGCGCGGCGCACGGCTTTTTGGCCGCTACAGTTCGTCTGTCGAGAAGGGCCAGCGGCGGATCATGGTGGCCTGGGACCGGGTGGTGACGCCCGACGGGCAGTCGGTCGATCTTGCCGCCTACGGAACAGACCGCGTGGGGCGGGCAGGCGTGACGGGTCGGGTCAATACCCGCACCCTGGCGCGCTTCTCGGCGGCGGCCGCGGTGTCGATCATCGGCGCCGCCCCCGCGGTGCTCGCGGCCGCCGTTGAGGAGGATAGCGGCGACGGGATAGCCAGCGACACCGCCGAGAATATCGGCAGCAACGCCAGCGACGCGATCGGCGGGGTGATCGGGGACTACATCGACATTCCCGCCACGATCAGCGTCGACCAGGGCGCCGTGGTCATGGTCATGGTGAACGCCGATCTGGAAATGTTCCCATGACAGAGGTAGGCCATCTGGAAACCCGGCTCCAGGTGCTGCGCCCGTTGCTTGGCGACGAGGCCACCATCGAGATCGCCATCAACGCCGATGGTCGGGTCTGGGTCGAGCGCGCAGGCGACAGTCATATGTCCCTGGCCGGGATCATCCTCCCGCCAGTCGAGGTCAGGGATCTGGCGGGTCTGATCGCCAACAAGCAGCGTCTGACGCTGACCGACAGCCAGCCCGCGATCTCGACCACCATTGAGGTTGCGGGAGCCGCCCTGCGCTGCCAGGCCATTATCCCGCCCGCCTCCGCAGGCGGCTCAGTGATCTCGATCCGGGTGTTCCGCCGCAGGGCGGCCGGCGATGCACCCCGTCACTTCCCGTTCTTGCGGGACCAGACCGTGTCGCTCGAGGCGGAACGGCTCCAACAGCTGCGCGCCATCTGTGAACTGGCAACCAAAGTCGAAGATCCCGATGTGTTTCTGCGAGCATGCGTCCAGTCCCGCATGAACCTCGTGATCTCCGGGGGCACCTCATCGGGCAAGACCGAGCTGGCGCGGCGCCTCCTGTGGATGGTGGAAGACGAGCATCGCCTGGCCCTGATCGAGGATGCGACAGAACTGCTTCCAGCCCAGGAGAATACAATCAGCCTGATCGCCGATCGCACGGAGGCCTCCCCGCGCTCGGCGGGCAGGCTCCTGGAGATGACCCTGCGCCTGCGCCCCGACCGGATCATCCTGGGCGAACTCCGTGGGACCGAGGCGGTCACCTTCCTCGAGGCCATCAACACCGGTCATGAGGGCAGCTTTACGACCATCCACGCCACAAGCGCGCGAAAGGCGGTCAACAGGCTCGCCTTCCTGGTCATGCGCGCGGGCATGCCGCTGACGCTGTCGGAGATCCGCGACTATGTTCTCCAGTCCGTCGATGTCGTCGTGCAGACCGGCCGGATCGGCACCGAGCGAGGCATCCTGGAGACCTGGTTTCCGGGGCTCGATGTGGAGACCGGCTGAGGACATCGGTTTCGGTCATTTTGCTGCCGAAGTGCCGATACACCCGATCAGAAGGATCGGGCCGCCGCGCAACCTCATCTTACAGCCATGCTTTTCCTCTGGACCCGCGTCTGTTCATGGGGATGTCACGTTGCATTTGACGCACGTCTGCGTCCCTGGATGTCAACTCCAGCCCTTGAGCCATCTCCATTCCAAGACATTAACGGGTCTTCCACACCCAAGATGGAACAGGTCATGGACGACCCTCAGGCAGCTCTGTGGGAACGCCGGGCGAGCCGGGGGGTTGGTTTGGCCTGTGGATGCCCAATCCGCACTCACTGCTACAGGAGGAAAGCAGATGACACGTGACTGGGAAGATCGAGATCGCTTCAGCCGTGGTTACCGTGGCCGGGAAGATTATTCGCGCCGCGGTGGTTCGCGCGACTGGTCCGACAGGGCAGGTGACGAGGTACGGTCGTGGTTCGGCGACGATGACGCCGACCGACGCCGCCGCATGGATGATGACCGCGATTACGGCATGTCCGACAGGCGCCGCTACGGCGGTCAGGACGACGATTACGGCAGCCGTGGCGGTTCATATGGCGGCTCTGGCAGCCGGTCTGGTCGCGGCGGCTATGGCGATGACTATGGCCGGTCCAGCGACTATGGTTCCCGCTCCGGTGATTATGGCGGCAGCTCGGGCGGCGGGTATGGCGGCCGTTCTGCAGGCGGATCGGGCTATGATCCCTATGGTTCGGGCCGCGGCGACTTTGATCAGGGCCGGGGCGGGGGCTACGGTCGCGGCGGCTATTCTGAAACCATCCGCTCCGGCATGGCCAGTCGCGGCATGGGCATGGCGAACTATTCTTCGGGCACGGGCGGCAATTACGGCGGGTCCGGTTACGGGGAGCGCGGCACTGGCGGAACAGGCTATGGCGGACAAGGCTATAGTGGACGCGATTACAGAGAGGGGAGCTATCGCGGCGGATCCGACGACCGCGGCTTCTTCGAACGCGCGGGCGACGAGGTGGCGTCCTGGTTCGGCAACGAGGATGCGCAACGCCGTCGCGAGAGGGATGCGGGTCACAGCGGCCGCGGTCCCAAGAACTACAGCCGTTCGGACGACCGCATTCGCGAAGATGTCAGCGACCGCCTGTCGGACGATCGCCACATCGACGCCTCTGACATCGAGGTTTCGGTCAGTGGGAGCGAGGTAACGCTCACCGGCACAGTCGAGAGCCGCTTCGCCAAGCGCCATGCCGAGGATCTGGCCGAAAGCTGCTCGGGCGTGAGGCATGTCCAGAATAACCTGCGCGTCAAAGATGGCGGGGCCAGCACTGGCGTGTCCGGCTCCAGCGGGACCGGGAGCACCGGCGTCGGCAGCGGTGGCGGGATCACGGGTGGCAACAGCACCGGGAGCACTGGCGCGAGCAGCATCGGTGCCGGAAGCACCAGCGGCAGCAGTGAAACCACTGGGGGCGGCAACAGCAAGACGGGCTCGTCGCAAACCTAAGAGCGTCATGGGCCGCCGCCTTGTGCAAGGCGGCGGCCTCCACAGGCATGCGCGTCCAGACGGAACTCATCCCTCATCCCGGGTCTTCAGGATGCTGTCTCTACCGCAAGATTGATGAGGCAGGCGTCCTGCCTTGGCTATGGGGCCATTCCCCGAGGAACCGCCGATGCGACTGCCGTTCACCACACGCGCGCCACGCAAGGGCATGCCCGATCCGCATCTTGACCATGCCGCCTTTGCCGCACGCTTTCGATCGCAATTCGCTGGGCCGTCCTTTGATACGCTCGGCCCTGAACTTGACCGCCTGACCGAAGCAGCCTGGCAGGAGTACCATGAGGGCAACAAGAGTCCCCGCACGCGCAAGGCAGGAGAGGGCTACCATGATCCCGACTACGATCTTTCGGTGGACTGGATCGAGGCAAAGGCCGCAATCGATGCGGCCGCCCTGCGCCACCAAGATCCGGCGCGGCCGCCCCGCCTGCTTCTGGTCAACGGTTCCCCTCGGTCCGAGCACACCTGCCCGAGCGAGATGTCCAAGAGCTATCGCCTGATCGAAATCGCGCGAGAGGCGGTGGAGGCAGAGGGCGCGGACGTGGAGGTGCTGGACCTGTCGCGCCTGACATCCGAATACGGGCGCCACATCCATCCCTGTAAAGCCTGCTTCTCGACGGCCGCGGCGCTCTGCCACTGGCCCTGCTCGTGCTACCCCAACTATGCCGCAGGGCAGGTGCAGGACTGGATGAACGAGATCTATCCCATGTGGGTCGCGGCCCATGGCATCCTCGTCATCACTCCGGTGCACTGGTACTCGGTGTCCTCACCCATCAAGCTGATGATGGACCGCCTGGTCTGCGCCGACGGCGGCAACCCTGATCCAACGCTCACCCATGGCAAGGACGCCAAGGAGGCCAAGGCGCGGGAGCTGGAAGGCTGGCCCTATCCGCGCCACCTGGCCGGGCGGTTCTTCGCCGTGGTCGCACATGGCGATGTGGAGGGCGCCGAGGGCGTGCGAAGGTCGCTGGCCGACTGGCTTCGGTTCATGGAACTGAGGCCCGCAGGCCGCATGGCCGAGCTTGACCGCTATATCGGCTACTGGAAGCCCTACGTCACCTCACACGAGGCGCTCGACGATGACGAGGCCGTCCAGGAAGAGGTGCGCAACGCTGCCCGGACGCTGCTGAACGCGGTCAACGATGCGCGGGCCGGGCAGCTTGCCGATCCTTCGAAGGGCCTGACGGCGCCACGGCAGAAGTAATGCAGCGGTCGGCGTGGGCGCGGGACAGCGTGGAGGTCTGATGATTTTTGCTGAACCTAAGAGTGCTGATTGGGGCAAGGGTGGCAGTGTCGCTCCCTTCAGCCGATCGGCTGACGCAGCCTCAGGCTCACCTGCTGCGGTCATTAGACTGTCGCGCTGAAATTTCCCCTGATGTGGTCCAAGCAGTCGGTGATTGAGCACCACGCAGTCCGAGCTGGTCAAAGATCCTGCACGGGCGCGTGATGGCATTGGATACGCAGTCGATCCCCACACCGCTCAGACCCGCATGACCGAAATCCGACCGACGGGCAGTCTGCTCCCAAACGTCCATGAATTTCGTACAACAGTCTCGGCAGGATCACTCGATGGACGAACTCCGAGAGGACCACAGGGGCTCGTCGGGGGCGCAGCCCAGCCGGGTCAGTGCGTCGACATACTGTTCCGCCTTCTTGCCATCTTCCTGCGACGCCTTGCCTGACTGAGTCATTGCAAGATTGTCGCGAAGATCGGCAATCTTTACAGGGCGGCTGATGGGATGGGCGGCGGCGCGGTCAACAAACCCAGAATAGGTTTCATTTTCCCTGCGCGTCATTGCGTCGACGGCTGCGACCAACTGGTCTTCGAGGCCTTCCTCACGCAAGGCATCGAGCGTCCAATCGCTTTTCTCGACCACGTCGTGCAGCACGGCGACGATCCGTTCGTCTGAACCGGAGCAGGCAAGCATGACGCGCAGCGGATGCAAAATGAATGGCTCACCCGCTTTGTTCTTCTGTCCGTGGTGGGCGGTTGCGGCAATTTGCAGTGCGCGTTCCAGGTCCATTTCGGATACACCTTCCTGTGGCTCTGAGGAAAAGGCCGGATCGACCCGATCTCAACGCCTTCCGCCGCCGACGGTTGCTGCCTTTGGAGCACCATATCACTTGCGTCGAGAGGGGTGCTGCGTTCGGCCCAACCAATCTGCTGTAGAAAGTCTGCCAACAAGGATGCCCACATCCCGCCTCACCGTCATGACGCCGCAGCCGGGACATCACCCTTCCGCTTCTTGCCCTGCAGCCTGGTGTCGAATGTATTCATCCGGGTCATGGCGGCATCAGCGGCAGCCGCAGCCAGGGCCGGATCAGCCTCCTCGCCGGCAGCCTCACGCGCTCCGGCCACGTCCTGTGCCAGGGAGGGCTCCCGATCTTGCTCTCCGCCTGGTGTGGCCTCCCCAGTCAGGGGATAGCTCATCCGGGCCTCGCGCAAGGACGCGACCTCGGCCCGCAGATCGTCCAGTTCGGCCCGGATCGGATCAGGATAAGGGAGCGGTCCCTTCTGCGCGTCGATGATGGTCTTGAACCAGGCGTCCTGCCAGTAGACGATCCGGTCCACCAGGATCGGGTTCTGCCTTTCGGGGATCAGGAGGATCTTGTCGGGATCGAGCCTGCGGACCTCGTCGGGGGTCATCAGCGGGCGTTCCTCGTTGCGCCGCGAGACCGACCGCTTCAGCAAGCCCTGCCCGTCTTGCGAATAGCTGTCGCTGAGCGACAGCCGGGTGGTCTTGCCGAGCGCCTCGGACACCTCGCCGGCGGTCTTCTTCTCGTTGGGTGCAATGTAGAGCTTCATGCCGGCAGCAGACTCGATCGAGAGCCGTTCGTTCTCGGAATAGATTGTTTCCAGACCCGGCACCGACTGGGTGATGATCGACACGCGCACGCCGTGACCGGCCAGTTGCTTCAGCGACTGGACGATGATCGGCATGGGGCCAAGCTGATCGAACTCGTCAAGGATGATCTGTACAGGCCAGGGCTCGGTTGTCGGGTCGGGGATGTGCGCACGCATGGTGGCGATCAACTCTCCGAACATCAGCCGCAGAAGCGGGGAAAGCGTCGGAATATCGTCGGAGTTGGCAACGACATAGACCGCATGCGGGCGCCGCCGAATGTCGCCCCAGGAAAAGTCGTTGGCGCTCGTGATCTTGTCGATCCGGGGGTTGAGCCACAGCCCGAGGCCCGAGCCGTCAAGAACCGAGGCGTAGGACGAGAGCGTCCGATCGGAATGGCCCGAGAAGTTGCGAAAGATCGTCGCTGTCTGGGCGTGGCGCGCCTCGGCTGCCAAGGCGGCGTAGGCTGCCTCCTTGTTGCCGGTATCGAAGAGGATGCGGGCAATGGCGCCAAGCGTCGGCGTGCCGCGCTCGATGGCCAGCATGCCGCCGGCCACGAAGAGCTGGCGCGCCCCCACGATGAAGTCCGAGGCACCGCCCTTCTCGTTCTTCGGGATCAGGAAATAGCTGGCGAGCTTTGAGAGCTCGGTGAACCGCTGGTCGGTATCCGCAATCCTGCTGATCCGCTCAAGCGGGTTGTAGCGATGCGACGGGTGCTGGAAGTCAAACGGCGCGATGCGGAACACCTGGTCGCCCTGCGCCTGGCGGTGCCGGGCCGTGGCCTCGAAGATATCGCCTTTCACATCCATCACCACGCAGGAGCCGGGAAAGAGCAGCGTGTTCGGCATCACGTATCCCACCCCCTTGCCCGAGCGGGTGGGCGCGGCCACCAGGGCATGGGGGAAGCGGTCGTAGCTGCCGCAGACAAAGCGGCCCTTTCTGTGCGGCTTGCCGAACTTGCCGAACACCAGCCCTGCCCCTACGGGCTGCAGGAGCCCGTTGCGCCGGATCTCGCGCCGGGTCTGGAAATGCGCTGTGCCATAGGTGGTCAGCCGATGGGTCAGGGTGAACGCCACGGCCAGCAGGGACAAAAGCACGGCACCTGCCAGAACGATCCCATAGGCCGAGCGCCAGGGATCCTGCCCGGCCATTCGCAGGCCGGGAAAGTCCGTGATCAGCACGAACGGGTGGCCGGCGTTCATGTTAGCGCCGAGCTGCCAGTGCAGCCACAGGCCGCCGATCATCAGCCCGACCAGGGCTCCGGCGACCAGCCCGGCCGGAATGGCAACGATCATCCGGTTCATAGCCTGCCTCCCTCAGAGGTCCAGATCGTGATCCTTGCGACGCAACTCATGCTGCGGTCTCTCGTGCTGGTGCTCGCGCGCGAGCAGGCGTTCCCGGGCGAGCTCCGCCTGCCGCCGGCTCAGACCCAGGCTTTCGTGGCTGTCAGCGGCCGCTACCAGGGCGCGGGCAATCTCGCGCCGCTGGCGGGCCTCAGGGAAGTCGGAGGCCAGAGCCGAGGTATCGCCAACCGCAATCTGCTCCATCACCCTCTCGCCGTAGCGCTCCTTCAGGTCGGCGGCAAAGCGTTCAGCGTGATCCTCCCGCTCGAATTCCACTCGACGGTGCTGGTGGTGCACCCGGGCCAGTGTCTCGAGCGTCCTGACCAGGCGATCGCTCTCGTGGCTGTGGACCATCTCGCGGGCGTGTTCGACGCCCAGGGCGTGGTTCAGCACCTTGGCGACGGTGGCATAGAACCGGTCCACCATCTCGGCCGCCTGCTGGCGCTGATCGTCTTGGTCCAGATCGAGGCCCTGGGCCTTGGAGACGGCCTTGAGGTCTGCCTTGACCCATTCCCGCTCCTGCCAGGCATTCGCCGCCGGATGCTCGAGCCGCCGCTCCATCACTGGCCGCTCGATGCCGATGGCTTCGGCCGCGTCCAGAACCCCGGTCCGCACCTCAAGGGCGGCAGTCCGGGACAGGGTCTTCGTGACCGTCCCGCGGGCAATGGCGCTGTCTCCAAGCTCCGTCTGGTAGAGCGCCGAGCGAGGTGCCTGCATCACCAGCTCGGCACCGCGCGCATCGCCCAGATCGCGCAGGATCGCGGTGGTGACCTCCGCCAGCTCGGTGCGCATCTCGCGCCGGTCCTCGGGACCAAGGGTGGCGATCTCACGCTCGGCCCGATCAAGCCAGGTGGCAAACACCCGGTCCAGGCTTCGCCGGGTGTGCGGGACGTCCGTGTTCTGCAAATCCATCATCTCACCCTCCAGGGTTTTCGCACTCAGGATGCCGCCGGTCTCCAGGATCTTGGCCGCCCGCTCCATGCGCAGTTTCACGTCCCCGAGCCGGGCCAAGCTGGCGATCCCGGCCAGCGTCCTGAGCGTGGCGGCGCTGCGCGTGACCACCGCCAGCCCCTCCTCGAGCGCCGGGCCCTGCAACGCCCGCTCGCGCACTGGCCGATGCTCACGCGCCGCCCCCTCGATCTCGGCGCGGGTGGGTCCATAGGTCAGGATGCCCCGCTCGAGGCGTGAGGAGGCGTCGAGCTCCACTCCCATCCCGCCCGCTATCTCGACCAAGCGCTCCTTCATGGTGGCAAGGTTGAAGGCATGATCCTTTGCCATGAAGAACCAGGTGTCCTGCTCGAGCCCGCGGTTGTTCACCACGATATGGACATGGGGATGCGACCGGTCCGTGTGCAGCGCCGCCACATAGGCCCATTCATCCTGCACATGGGTGCCTGACTGGAACATCTCGAAGGCCCAGGCCTCCGCGATCCGCAGCGCCTTCCGGGGCGCAAGGTCATAGGGAAAGGAGAGGAGCAGATGCGTGGTATGGCCGTTCTTCGGATCACCCCGCCAGCCGTCCGACCAATCCAGCGTGATGGCCTTGCGCTGATTGGCTGTGAGCACCTGTGCCTCTGGATCAAGCCCGATCGTGTTGCCGAAGAGCGCATGGGATTTGGTGAAGAGATAGCGAAGCTGCGCCTTGAGCCGACCCGGCGTCTGCGTGCCGCCTCGGGCAATCTTCTTCAGCACTGCGGCGTTCGAGCCCTGGCCCACCCGCCACAGATCGCGCGCCCGCGCCGAGAAGGACGACCCCCCGGCCCCCGAGCGGCGCCCCTTTGTCTTGCCGAACCCACTGTCCCGCAGCACCCGGCCGCCGACGCGGCGCAGCCGGATCTCGCCGATCAGATCATCCGCGAGGCTCGCCATGCTCGGCCTCCTGCCATTCCGCAAAGAGCCGGATGCCGCGCCGGCGCTGCTCGTCCACCACCGCCCGCAGATAGGAGCGCATCTCCGGCAAGGTCTGCCGCAAGGCACTGAGTGCCGCCCATTGCTCATGGCTCGGATCGATCCGGCCCTGGCCTGCGGCGAGCGCGATCTTGTTCACGGCGACGCCGATCTCGTGCAGCTCGCCCCGGATTGCCTCGAGGCCGCCCGCCGTTGCCGGATCCGCTTCCAGCATCCCCGAGGCGGCCCGCACCAGGGCCCGCAGCGCGTCCGAGTTCGAACCAAAGCCATGACGCGCCTTCAGCGCCTCGAGCGCCTCTCCCTCGGCGGGTGACAGCCGGGCCGAGACGGACTTGCCCTCCGTCGTGGCGGTCTCCCGGCTGGGGCGGGACTGACCCGGGCTTGTCGATATGGCAGGTTTGGAACGGACGCGCCGCTTTGCGGTCATCCGGCCGTCATCGCCAAGGCGTGGTGTGTCTGCTGGGGTCGGGGTCGTGTCTCGAAGGGCCATCGGGCGCTCCTGTCCACTGCTGTAGACATTTGGCATTTCCTGCCATCCTTACACTCTTTCAGCATGCCGTATTTCAGGGGATCTGTCACGGGTTTTGTCCCGCAAAGAGAGGAGATCACACCCGCCCCGTCGGCAAGCGTCTGGCAGCTCCTCAGGAGGTCGTCAGAGGGTTGGGCTTGGTCATCGCAGAGGCCGAACCAAGCGAGTCCCTCTCGGCTTCGCTGCTTGGCGTCACCGCACTGCTCTACCCCGCCAGGTCCCTGCTGAACAGAGGGCTCAGGCGACAGGACACAGCAGGTAAGCCGCAGCCTCCAGGAGCTAATGACAAAAGGCACTGCCCCCCTGCCCGAAAGAACAACTATCCCCTAAGGCCCGACGCAGACATAAAGGTCTTATCAGCCGAGCGGGTGTGTGTGGTTGGTTTCAGAGTGTTCCCGCCCGGCTGAGAGATCCCCATCCCCCCACGAGGCGTGTTGTTGCCGGTGCCGGGGTGGGACAAGATCCTCGGGCCTCCCTTGAAGGGCGGTGATACGCTCAGCGCGGCCTTCCTGTTATAAGGCCATACCCTCAGGTTGCGCTGTCGGATAAGGTGCTGGTCCGGCGAGGCGGTGGTGCCTTTCTGATCCGCGTTCGAATGAAGGGCGCAGCCTGCTTGCCGCCGGGACCCTCAAGTTCCAGGATGAGCGTCTCCAACTCGCCGATCTGCTTTCTGATCCGGTCGATCGTTGCATCGCGTTCCTGGTCGGACAAAGGCAGCCGGCCAATGTTGGCCCGGCACAGCATCACGGCCGTGTTGGCCGCCTACAGGTTGGCCTGCAAGGCGCTGTAGGTGGTGATCCGGTAGCTCATGCCCGATCCTCTTATGCGCTATTTGCATAAGATAGACCCGGTTAAGGAGCGGTTAACAGGACCCGGCGGTGCCGACCGATCTTGTGAAGAGGCCCGCACCCGCAGCACGTTTGCGGCAGGGTGGCGACCACCTTTCTCGTCTCAGATGGCTTGCAGATCGACCGCGCTCGTCTTGCCGTTGCGGCCGGTCTCCAGCTCAAAGGAGACTTTCTGCCCGTCCCGCAGCGTGTCCAGTCCGGCGCGCTGAACGGCCGTGATATGGACAAACACATCCCCGCCCCCGGTCTCCGGCGCAATGAAGCCATAACCCTTATCGGTGTTGAACCACTTGACTGTCCCGCGTGCCATCGTCCCTCTCCGCTGCGCAACAAGACATTGCTTGGCATAGCGCTCAGCCGTGCAGCAAGAGATTTCTGATCGGGGCCGGCAGAGCAAACCTACTGCGGTCACGTCCGGGGTGCGACGGCTCCGCCGGGCCCGGGGGACTGCGCGGGTTGTGCACAGGCGACAGGCGGGACGGGCCTGCCCTATTCTGCGAAGACCCTATCTCCTCACCGTTGGCGCCAAACTTCGGGGCCGGGTCCTGTCGGGGCGTGCCCCTGGACATCTCGTCGGTCGCGTCGTTGTCGCCTTTGCCAGTGCTGACTGCATCGTTAGGGTCATGGCCGAGGTCATGACCAGGGGCCATTGAGTCGCCCTGGCCGTTGTTTCCGACCCTGATCAGGTCGCAGATGGCGTAATGCGGCGAAGGGTTATCTCGCAGCCGCCGCCCTCAATGGCGTGATAGCTCTCGACGACGACCCGTTCGTCGGCACCGTCCAGGGACAGCTGCCCCTCATGAGGCCCGTTGATCTGACCTTCGTCGAGGGTCGTGTCTGCGCTGAACCGGATATAATCGCCGCCGGTTTCGACGGTGCCGCTGATCGGCTCAAGGCCGTCAAGCGAAAGTGTCGCGTCGGTCATGTGCTGCCCTCCCTCAGGGATGAGGAGAAACAACGATCCACCTGCTCATAAGGGACCAGCAATTGACAAAAATGAAATACTCGCGGACGTCACGGAACGAGGCGATCTCTGACCTGAAGCCCTCGGCAACATCGGCACCCTGTTCTCACCCCAAGAGTGCTGGAATGACTGTCACGCCGCCGGATCCGTTTCAGGTGGAGCCGAGTGGCTTGAGAAGCTCTCGGGACATCGGCAAGACACTGCCCTCAGATCAGGTGCGAGCGGCATCAGAATGCGCGTCAGAGCGGATGCTCGGACGTCGCAGTCCAGCTCTCCTGACGGCTTGGAGTATCGGAAAAGCCTCCTAAGGTGGTCAGGCGGCCCCGCTTTCGAAGCCGCCCGCGCGAGATCAATATTCGTCGGGCAGGCAAAGGGTGAGAACACGGATCGTCTGCGCGGGATCCGTTTCCACCTCCGGTCCCATCAACCCGTCGGTGTCGTAAAGGTCGATCTTCCAGTAGATGCGCACGATATCGTCTCCGTGCGGCACATCCGGCATGCCGAAGCTGCGGACGCCATCGGTGCCATGATCGTCCATGACCGCCGCGTCGGTGCGCACCCGGTCGAGGGCCGCGTCCACGAAGTCAGGGCCACGGGCAAAGATCCCGCGCGTTACGACCACCCTGCCGCGCAGAGTCTCGGCCTGCCACTCGGTCTGCCCAAGGGCTGCCCGGAAGGCGTCGTTCTGCGCCCCGATGATCCGCACCTCGGCCATGGTAGCTTCGTAGCGGTCGAGATCGAAGACCGGCCCCGCGCAACGGCGGCAAGCGTCTGGACGGGTGCCCGCCGTGGTCTGGATGGCCTCGCAGGAGATGCATTGATAGCGCGTCATGAGAATACCCTCCTTCTGATCTGGCGATCCCCTCCCGGCCTTGCTCTTCTTCAAGAATGGGAGCGGACCGGGAAGGCGAGCCGCGCCCCGGCGCGTCTCACCTTCCTGGGCTGCCTCCCGGCGAGGGCGGGAGGGGGGCCCGGCAACTGCAAAATCAAGCCCCAAGGGTCGGGGGCCCCGTCTGCACAAGCCGCCGCCCGGCGGCGCGGAAGATGGGGGTGCCCCCTTGGGGCGCCGCATTTTGCGGTTGACGGGGGAACCGGCGGTTCCCCTCTTCCTTCCCTTCCGACACCGGTGCGGGCCAGGCGCTATGCTGTCCTGCAGGGGGCGTTCGGCTCGTCCGAATCCCCTCTGCACGGCGCTCCCCGCGCCACCCGGACCTTTTGCTGAACCACCCGCCACAGGGCGGCGCAGCAGGCGGTGTCTGACAACGACCCTGTGGCTGGCAGAGGGCGGTAGAGAACGGCGCTTACGCGCCGCCCTCGATCTTCATGACCGGGATGCCCAGCTTGCGGGCCTTGTCAGCCAGGTTCTCCTGGATGCCGGTGCCGGGGAAGACCAGGACACCGACCGGCAGGACATCGAGCAGCGCGTCATTGCGCTTGAAGGGCGCGGCCTTGCCATGTTTCGTCCAGTCGGGACGGAAGGCGATCTGGGGCACCTTGCGGTGATCGGCCCAGCGGGAGGCAATGAGTTCCGCGCCCTTGGGTGAGCCGCCATGCAGGAGCACCATGTCCGGGTGCTTGGCATGGACCTGATCAAGCCTGGCCCAGATCAGCCGGTGATCGTTGAAGTCCGCGCCGCCGGTCAGGGCCACCTTTGGCCCGGCAGGCAGCATCACCTTGGTCTCGGCCCGACGCTTGGCGGCCAGGAAGTCGCGGCTGTCGATCATTGCCGCAGTCAGGTGGCGATGGCTGACCATCGAGCCCGTGCGTGGCCGCCAGGCACTGCCGGTGTGGTGCTCGAAGGCCTGGGTGGCGAGGTCGCGGAAGAGCTCCATGCCGTCGCGCCGTTCGATCAGGGTCTGCCCTTCGGCCGTAAGGCGCTCGAGTTCGACGGATTTCACCTCGCTGCCGTCCTGCTCGCGCTGCAGCCGGCGCTGCGTCTGCTCGTTCATGTCGAGCTCGCGCTCCACGCGGGCCACGGCACGGTGGAAGAGATTGACGGTGCCCCAGAGCAGTTCCTCGAGATCGGGCTCGAGCCGGGTGTCACTGAGGCTCGCCACCAGGGCGTCGAAGATGTCGGACACGGCGCTGGAGACGGTATCGGCCTCGGGCAACGGCCGGGGATCGGGCTCGTCCTGAAAGGGGCGCCAGCCGTAAAGCTGGAGTTCGGTGAGGACGTGGTCGGTCTGGGAGGCGGTGTGGACCGGCTCGGGGGCCTGGTCGTCGGGATCGTGGGTCATGGGCGTTCTCCTTCAATGGGGGCGAGGCCTGCGTTTCTCGCGGTCTTCGCGGGCATCGAAGCGCACGGGCGGAACGGACGGGCAGCCCTCGCGCCTCGCGAGGGCCTTGATGGCCAAGGCCGGCTATTTTGCTTCGCGATGCAAAGCGTCCGCAGGACGCGGCGGAAAATAGTCGGCCGCCGCCATTGCCGGGCCGGGCTGGCTGTGCGCCGATTGCCCCCCTCGAAGGCCCGGAACGCGAAACTCTGCGCGTGAAGGAGACGTGACCGGGACAGGGAGGGACCCGGCCAAAAGGCAAAGACTGGCACCCCTGTCTCCTCCGGCCTGCCCTCACCCCTGAAGGAAGCGGCGTTGGTCGTCGGGATGGAGCACATCCTTCAGCGCCGCGCTCAGCGCAGCAGCGCCACGAAGCCGTAGGTCGTCATTGAAGTCACCCTCCACGGACACAAGGGCAATCGCCTCGATGCCGAGGCTGGCCGCTCGGGCCAGAAGGCTGTCGCGCGCTCTGTCGCCGGCGGGGTCACGGTCGCAGAGGACATAAAGGCGGCGCAACGTGGGAGGGAAGAGCACGGCCGCAAGATGGGCGGCCGAGAGGGCTGCCAGCATCGGCATGCGGGGCAGCACCTGGCGCGGCGACAGCACAGTCTCGATGCCCTCGCCTACCGCCAGCACATCACCTGCCACCCCGAAGCGGACGCCGTGACCGAGAAGCTCCCCCATGGCCCGGCGCGGCGTGGCGATCGGGGCCTTGTCCAACCCATCGGCGGCAAGCCAGGTGCGATGCGCGCCGGTCTGGCGGCCAGAAAGGTCGGTGACAGCGGCAATCATCGCCGGACGGGTCTCCGTTGGCCCATGCCCGTCCGGGCGGTAGTAGCACCGGGGGTGGAAGCGCAGCGCGGCCATGGAGGAAAGGCAGGTGATTGCCCTTCCGGCCAGATAGGTTGCCGCGAGCGTGCCGCCGATCGGCTCGGCTATGGCGAAGAGCCGCCGTGCCGCCTGCCGCGAGCCGGGTGCCCTGCGGGATGTCCCGCCACCTGCTGTCTGGACCGAGGCCGGATCGGGATGGGGAAGCGCAAGAAACCGGCGTGCCTCGGCAGCCACATCCTTGAAGTCGAGAAGGCCCGTCGCTGCGCGGATGAGGTCGAGCAGATCGCCGTGTTCGCCGGTGGCGGCATCTGACCAGCGGCCCACGGCACCCCCGCCGGTTTCCGGGCCTGCCAAACGCACGAACATCGAGCGGCCGGGAGTGTTTCTCACATCGCCGACCAGCCAGTAGTTGCCGGTCTTTCGACCAGAGGACAGGTAATGGCGGCAGACCGCCTCGGCCTCCCGGCCAAGACGGATCGCCAGATCGGACGCGTCACGATGGGGCATCAGAGGACCTCCTGTGTGCTGGGGCATCTGCCGCCGCGGGATCGGGCCGCGGACCTCGGTCGCGGCGTTTTCCCGGGGGCGGAAAGCACGAATTCGCGGGACTCTCTCGACCGCATCGGCTCACCCTCCTGCCCCGACCCCCCTCTGTCTTTGCCGACTGTCTCCATCACCGCACCACGGCCGGGCGGCACACCCTCACAGCCTTCCGTGATGGCCATCCCCTGGTCTGCTGGCGGAAGCAGGGTCTTGGGCTTCAAGGGCACAGGTCGGCGACAAGTCCCTGCAGTCATGTGACGAGGCGGCGTCCACCGTGACAGCGGATGCCGCCGGGCGCACAGCGCGCAAGGTGGTCAGACGGAAGCGTTGGTATGACCCTCAGCGCTTTTTTGACGGGTGCACCATGCGCGTCGACTTGCGGCCGTAGTTCTTCACCGTCTCGCGCAAGGTCGCAATCTGGTCATCAATGGTGGGTGTGGACCGCAGACGCTCGATCTCGTTTTGGAGAGCCAGGCGCATGGCTTCCGTCTTGTTGACACCGAGCATGTCCGCCAGGGTTTGCGCCAGGTCATCCAGGCGTTCATCGCGGGTTGCGCGTTCATCCATCGTGGGGTCCGCCTTGCATGCACGGCCATGACCATCCGGTAACCCTAAGCTGGGCTGCTCGGCAAGACAGCACGAGATTGCTGCCAAGCCGCTCCACAAGGGCCGTTTTGGTAACCACGCGCCTGCTGATCGGACCGCCTTCTGCCAAGGATAACGACCTGATGCGCATCTTCTCCTCGGCCCTAGATCCCGGCACGTGTCCAGGAGGC
>VGDE01000044.1 GCA_016869875.1 Alphaproteobacteria bacterium | reverse complement strand
ACCTCCGGGCCCTTGGTCGGGCTGAGGATCGGCAGATCGTATTCCTGGTCGTTCAAATGCAGTTTGGCGGTCTTGTCGGCCATGCAAGGCGTCCCTTCCGGCTAGGCCTGGCGTCCATCGTCAATTCCGTCAGACGGCCTGGCAAGTGGAGGCAGGCTTCAGCCTGCCAAATCGGTCTGGTCCTGAAGCCGGGCCAGCGTTTCATCGCGGCCAAGCGAAGTCATCATGTCGAACACACTGGGGGTGGCACTGGTCCCGGCCAGGGCGGCCCGAAGAGGGCCCGCGATCTTGCCAAGTCCGACGCCGTTCTGCTCTGCGACTTGCTTGGCTGCCTCCTCAAGGTCATGTCGCGTCCAGCTAACATTCTGCAGTGCGGCAGTCAATGAGACCAGCATACCACGGGATACCGTGTCCAGGTTCTTCGCCGCCTTTTCCTCCACGGTCACGGGACGGTCGATCATGGCGAAACGCGCCTGATCCAGCAGCGCCGGCAGGGTTTTCGCCTTTTCCTTCAGGGCCGTCATGGCGGCCAGGATGCGCGTGCGCTGCGGTTCCGTCAGGGCCGGCGCGCCGGTCTCGGACAGATAGCCCTCCAGCGCCGCCAGCACATCCCCATCGCCCATCGCGCCGATATGGTGGCCGCTGACATGTTCCAGCTTCTTGAAGTCCAGCCGGGCTGGGGCCCGTCCGATGCCCGACAGGTCGAACCATGCGCGCGCCTGCGCGTCGTCGAACAACTCGTCATCGCCATGACTCCAGCCAAGCCGCGCCAGATAGTTGCGCATGGCCGCCGGCGGATAACCCAGCGCCGCGAACTCGTGCAGGCCGACGGCACCATGACGCTTGGACAGCTTCTTGCCGTCCTCGCCGTGGATCAGCGGGATATGGGCAAAGACCGGACGGTCCCAGCCCATCGCATCATAGATCTGGATCTGGCGGGCGGTGTTGGTCAGGTGATCGTCGCCCCGGATCACATGGGTCACGCCCATGTCGTGATCGTCCACCACCACGGCCAGCATATAGGTCGGCGTCCCGTCGCTGCGCAGCAGCACCATGTCGTCCAGCTGGTCATTGGCGACACGCACCTCGCCCTGCACCTGATCGTCGATCAGCGTTTCGCCTGCGCGCGGGGCCTTCAGGCGGATGACATGGGGCGCATCCGGCAGATCGGCGGCATCACGCCACGGGCTGACAAAGGGCTGACGCGGGTTCTCCTCGCGCCAGGCCGCGATCTCGTCGGTGGTCGAGAAGCACTGATAAGCCGTGCCGTTCTCCAGCATCTGGCGGGCCACCTCGGCATGGCGGTCCTTGCGGGCGAACTGGCTGATCGGCTCGCCGTCCCAATCCAGCCCCAGCCATTCCAGCCCCTTCAGGATTGCCGCCGTCGCCTCGGGGGTGGAGCGTGCCCGGTCCGTGTCCTCGATCCGCAGCAGGAACTTGCCGCCCCGCCCGCGCGCGTAAAGCCAGTTGAACAGCGCCGTCCGCGCCCCCCCGATATGCAGGTAACCGGTCGGCGAGGGGGCAAAGCGGGTGACGACGGGGGTCTGGGACATGACGGCCTTTGGCAAGATGTGTGGACATGGCATCGGCGGCCCGCGTTAACGCTTTGGTAAGGATGCCGTGCCATCTTTGTGCCAAGTGATAGTCAACGGGTCCCGAAAGGACAAGGATGTTGCCCCAAACGGGCGCGGCGGCGGTTCCCTTGCCCCGGACCTCCGCACGCGCGGCCCGGCCGGCCGCCGTACTGCGGGCCGGTCTGTTTCCCTGGGTGCCGGTCTGCCTGTCGGCAGGGATCGCGCTGTGGTTCCTGCGTCCGTCCCTGCTGGACGCTTCGGGCTGGAGCGCGCTGGCGCTGACGGGTCTCTTTGGCCTGACGCTGGCCCTTTGCGCGCATCGATGGGCCGAACAGGGGCGGATCGGCTGGGGCCTTGCCGATGCGCTGTACCTTGGTGCGCTGGCAGGCTGCCTTGTTCTGGCAGGGATTGCACTGACAGGTCTTCGGGCTGCCAATGTGGCGGGCCCGGTTCTGGAATGGCGCTATTACGGTCCGATCGAGGGGCGGGTGATCGAGATCGACCGCTCGTCCCGCGACCGGATGCGGCTGACTCTGGACCAGGTGCAGCTGCGCAACCTGCCGCCCGACCGCACGCCCCTGCAGGTGCGCCTGTCGCTGATGAACAAGGTGGACCTGCCGCCCCTGGGTCAGCGGGTCATGCTGACAGGGCACCTGGGCCCGCCCCCCGAGCCTGCTGCGCCCGGCAGTTTCGACTTTCGCCTTCATGCCTGGTTCGAAGGGCTGGGGGCCGTCGGTTACTCCCGCACGCCGATCATGGCCGTCAGCGCGCCGCAAGGGGGGATGTGGTGGTTGCACCGCGCCCGCATGTCGGTCAGCGCGGCGATCCGCGACCGGATCGGCGGCCAGGAGGGGGCGGTCGCGGCGGCGCTGATGACAGGTGACCGGTCCGGCATTTCCGAAACCACGAATGCCGTCATGCGGGCGTCGAACCTTTACCACATCATCTCGATCTCGGGCCTGCACATGGGCATGCTGGCGGGCTTCGTGTATGGCGCGATGCGGCTGGCGCTGGTGGCGGTGCAGGGCCTGGGGCTGGGCCTGGGGCGCCCCCTGCACAAGGTCGCCGCCGGCACCGCACTGGCCGCGGCCGCGGCCTATCTGTGGCTGTCCGGCGGCGGGGTCGCCACAGAGCGTGCGTTCATCATGGTGGCGGTGATGCTGGGCGCGATCATGGCCGACCGGCGTGCGATTTCGTTGCGAAGCGTGTCGCTGGCCGCCACGGTCATCCTGATCTATAGCCCCGAGGCAGTGACGGGCGCGGGCTTCCAGATGAGCTTTGCCGCCACCATCGCCCTGATTCTGGTCTATGGTCCCTGGGCACGCGTTGCGCCCTGCCTGCCCTTCTGGCTGCGGCCGGTGGCGATGCTGCTGGTGTCCTCGTTGGTGGCGATGCTGGCGACGTCGCCCATCGCGGCCGCGCATTTCAACCGCATGGCCCAGTACGGGATGCTGGCGAACCTGCTGGCCGTGCCGGTGATGGGGACGCTGGTGATGCCGGCGGGCGTCATCGGCGCGCTGCTCGCCCCTTTGGGGCTGGAAGCACCTGCCCTTTGGGTCATGGGGATGGGCACCCGCTGGATGCTGCTTGTGGCCGACCATGTCGCCAGCCTGGGCGGCGCTGTCTCGGCCGTGCCGATGCCGCCCCGGCCGGTCGTGCCGCTCATGGGGTTTGGTGCAGTACTGGCGATCCTGTGCTGGCGCTCCGGGCTGCGGGCGCGGCCGCTGTCGCCACCCGCCGTCGGGGTCATGCTGGGGCTGCTGATGCTGCTGTCATCGGCGGCGCTCTGGGCCACGTCCCGCCGCCCCCTGCTGCTGGTCGCTCCCGAGGCCGAGGCCGTCGGGCTGATGACGCCCCAGGGACGGGCCGTGTCCAAATCCTCGGGCGGCAGCTTCGTGATCTCGACCTGGTTGCAAGAGGATGGCGACATGGCGGATCAGGAGGGTTCAGCCGCGCGTCCCGCCTGGCAGGGAAACAAGCGGGACAGGTGGGCCGACCTGCCGGAGGATTGGCAGGTGTGGCACCTGACGGGCAAGGGCGCGGGTCCGCGCGCCGCGCAGGCCTGCCGGGCGCGCCGCATCGTGGTGGCGTCCGAGCCGGTGGCCTTGGCCGATCCCCTGCCCTGCCTGCTCCTCGACCCTCAACGGCTGCGGGCAGCCGGTGCCGTTGCGATCGGCATGACAAAATCGGGTCCGGTGGTGCAGGCCACTGCCCCGATGCTCCTGAAATCGGGGCCGCGACGGTTGCGATAAGGCGCGGCCGCCGAACGACAAAAACAACTGGGGCATGCAGCCTGAACCGCAACACCTGCCATGCCTGCGGCAACCGCCGTCCCTAGCCTGCTCTCTGACAGCTTGGCCGCAACCCGGCACAGAGCATCCGGCAGGACAAGGCCGGCCCCTGTCTGCGCTGGCTGCTGCTCCGCGACCGCAAGTCAAGCTGCACCTGGGCCGCAGCGATCCTCTTGCAGGCGGGGCCGGTCAGGACCTTCCCGTCCTGGGCAGGCTCGTGGCGCTGCCGGTCCCGTGCCGGGATGCGTGACGATCCGTCTCCGGCGCCGTCACGCCAGTTCGGCAAAGACCTTTCCAAGCGCCTTGTCCAGCTTCTCGAACATCTCGTCCATCTGCGCCTCGGTCAGGATGAAGGGTGGACACAGTACGATCGACTGGCCCAGCGGACGGCAGATCAGCCCCATGTCGGTGCAGGTGTTGGCGATACGCTCGCTGACGGACAGATGCCCCTCGAACGGGGTCTTGGTGGCCTTGTCGCGCACCGCCTCCAGCGCCCACATGAAGCCGACGCCACGATATTCGCCAATGTTGGGATTCTGCGCCAGTTGCCGCAGCCCGTCCTCCATTCGGGGCGCAAGGCGGCGGACATTGTCAGCCAGTCCCTCGTTCATCACCACGTCGATGGCCTTCAGGGCGATGGCGCAGCCGACCGGGTGGCCCGAGGCGGTGAAGCCATGCGGAAATTCCTCGATCCTTTCGACGGCGGCCTGCACGCGATCCGCCAGTTCCGGGCCCAGGATCACGGCGCCCATAGGGAACAGGCCCGCCGTCAGGTTTTTCGAACTGATGATCGCATCCGGCACGAAGTCATAGGTCTGGCTGCCCCAGGTGTTGCCCGTGCGGCCAAAGCCCGTGATCACCTCGTCCGCGATCATCGGAATGCCGTGCTTTTTCAGCACCGGCATGATGGCCTGGAAATAACCTTCCGAAGGGGGGATGACGCCGCCCGCCCCCTGCACGGGTTCGGCAAAGAAGCCCGCGATCGTGTCGGCACCCTCGCGCTGGATTGTGTCGTCCAGTTCCCGTGCCAGGCGCTGGGTGAACTGCGTCTCGGTTTCGCCCTCCTCGCCATAGCGCCAGTAGTGCGGGCAGGTCAGGTGGATGAAGCCCGGCAGCGGCAGGCCGAAGACCTCGTTATAAGGCTTGCCCGTCATGCTGGCCGACACGGCCGTGACACCGTGATACGCGTTCCAGCGGGTCAGGATCTTGCGCTTCTGGGGATTGCCTTCAGAAGCGTGCAAGAACCACAGCATCTTGACCATGGTGTCGTTCGCCTCGGAGCCCGAGTTCGTGTAGAATACCTTGCCGCGCGAAAAGGGGGAAACCTCGACCAGCTTTTCCGACAGCATCACCGTCTGGTCGGACATGCGGCCGAAAAAGGCATGATAGCCGGGAAATCGGTCATACTGGGCCTTGGCCGCCTCGGCCAGACCCTTGTGGTCGAAGCCCGCCACCATGTTCCACAGTCCGGAATTGGCATCCAGATAACGGTTTCCGTTCACATCGACGACATAGGGCCCCTCGCCATGGGTCAGCACCACGGCCCCACGCTTCTGAACGCTCGGCAGGTCGGTGAAACCGTAAAGCGAATACTCGTCGGCGCGCGCTTCCCAGCTTTGCGGGGTCGTCATCGTCATGCTCCTCTGTCTGGTCCGGCCTCAGGCTAGCCGCGGCAATGGTCGCGTTCAATGGCGGCCTTCGCGTGCCCTGTGCCGGAAGAATGCAAAGGATTTGAACAAGAACCAGGACGACAGCCGACCGGGATGGGTGCTACCCCTTTTCCGGCAGGGCAAAGGATCATTGTCCTCGGCCAGTTCCAGAAGGTTCTGCTTTCCGGCCCAAAGCCTGTCCTGCCTGCGCCAGAATCTTGCGCCCGTCCCCACTCTCCCCCTGACCGGGCCCAAGGCGCCGGGCGGCGAAGGCTTGCACCATGAACTACAACGGCACTCCTCTGGTCTTCACAGGCGACCATCTGGCCCACACCGCCAGCCAGCCGACGAATATCCACAATCCGGGTGATCCCGGCTTTGGAATGGAGGTCCGGGATGCTTCGGCCGTGGGAACCACGGCTGATTTCTATCGGCTGGTCTGGGTCCAGAACCTCAACACGACCGACACGACGTTCAGAAACGGCCAGTTCTGGGAAATCCAGAAATACGATCCTTCCCAGGATCCGGGGGGCGACCCCTACAGGAACGGCGCAGGTTGGCCGCAGCCGGGGACAAGCCCTGTCTTTTCGCGCCTTGTTCCCAAGAACGACCTGGTGGCGGGAATGGGCGCAGGGACGAACCACATCGTTCTGGAAAACCAAGGCAGTGGAGGGCATCTGGTTCTGGATCTGTCCCGCAGCTTTTCCGCCCAGCCCACCAACCTGTTCTATCCCGGGCCGCCGGAGGGTCAATTGGGCTTTGACCGCTTCGTTGCCCCCCCTCCGGTCGAGGCCGCCCACTGCTTCACGCCCGGCACGCTGATCGACACCCCGCGCGGCCCGCGCCCGGTCGAGACGCTTGCAGCGGGTGATGCGGTTCTGACCATCGACCACGGATTTCAACCCATCCAGTGGATCGCCAGGCGCCAGGTCACGGATCTGGGGGGGCGGAACGCGCATCTCCGTCCGATCCGCATCGCGGCAGGGGCGCTGGGACCGGGTGTCCCACAGGTGGATCTGACCGTGTCGCCGCAGCACCGCATCCTGATCCGGTCGCGCGTTGCGCAGGCCCTCTTTGGCACGTCCGAGATCCTGTCGGCGGCCAAGCATCTGGTGGCCATGCCGGGGATCGAGGTGGTCGAGGAGGCCGCCGAAGTCACCTATATCCACATGCTGTTGCGGCGGCACGAACTCGTCCACTCAAATGGTGCGGTGACGGAAACCATGTATCCGGGCCCAGAGGCGCTGAAGGCATATGGTCCGGCAGCCCGGGCCCGCATCATGCACCTGGCAGGCATGGACAACCCGGACAAACATCTGCCCAAGGCCCGGCTGACGCCCCGGGGCGGCCAGGTCCGGAGTCTGGCACAGTTGCACCTGCGGGACCACCTTCCCCTGGTGCTGCCGCAACCCGTCCCTGCTCTTGCGGGATCGTGACAGGCGGCATCGGCCGGCTGCCTTTCCAACGACCGGGCTTTGCTGTATCAGCACGCGGATCCCAAGGACCGCATGTCATGACCCAGCACGCCCCGGACAAGGCCGCCAAGAAGCTTTTCATCAAGACGTATGGCTGCCAGATGAACGTCTACGACAGCCAGCGCATGGCCGAGGCCATGGGCGCGGATGGCTATGTCCTGACGGAGGATCAGGCGGATGCCGACATGGTCCTGCTGAACACCTGCCATATCCGGGAAAAGGCGGCCGAAAAGCTGTATTCCGACCTGGGCCGCCTGAAGCCGTTGAAGGCCGAACGGCCCGACCTGAAGATCGGCGTTGCGGGCTGCGTGGCGCAGGCCGAGGGCGAGGAGATCATCCGCCGCATGCCGCTGGTCGACCTGGTCGTGGGTCCGCAAACCTACCACCGCCTGCCCGCGATGGTGCGAGGCGAGGCGCCGCGGATCCTGACCGACTTTCCCGAAGAGGACAAGTTCGACCACCTGCCCGGGCCCCGCGCCACCCGCCGCGCGCCCGCGGCCTTTCTGACGGTGCAGGAAGGCTGCGACAAGTTCTGCGCCTTCTGCGTCGTGCCCTATACACGCGGAGCCGAGGTCAGCCGCCCGGTCGATCGCATCCTGAACGAGGCCCGCGATCTGCTCGCACGCGGCGTGCGCGAGATCACGCTGCTGGGGCAGAACGTCAACGGCTGGCACGGGCGGGGGGCGGACGGGCGCGAGTGGGGCTTTGGGCGGCTGATCCGCGCCTTGGCCGAGATCGAGGGGCTGGATCGCATCCGCTATACGACCAGCCATCCCAACGACATGGCCGACGACCTGATTTCGGCCCACCGGGACATTCCCGCGCTGATGCCTTATCTGCACCTGCCGGTACAGTCGGGCAGCGACCGCATCCTGAAGGCGATGAACCGCAAGCACACGGCCGATCAGTACCTGCGGCTGATCGACCGCATCCGCGACGCCCGTCCCGACATTCTGCTGACCAGCGATTTCATCGTAGGGTTCCCGGGAGAAACCGACGAGGATCATGCCGAAACGCTGCAACTGGTCGAGCGTGTCGGCTTTGGCACCGCCTTCAGCTTCAAGTATTCGCCGCGTCCCGGCACGCCCGCCTATGACCGACCGGAGGTCGAGGCTGGCGTGGCCGATGCCCGCCTGCAAGAGCTGCAGGCCCTGCTGACGCGTCAGCAAAAGGCGACGCAGCAGGCGATGGTGGGACGCAGCCTGACTGTGCTGTTCGAAAAATCCGGCCGTGAAGCCGGGCAGATGGTCGGCAAGTCCGACTATCTGCACTCGGTCTTTGTCCAGGCCCCACGGGCGCAGGTCGGGGACCTGCTGCGGGTCCGTATCGTCGAAAGCGCCGCGAATTCGCTGCGCGGCGAACTGCTGGATTAAAAAGAGCCGGCCCCCGAGGAACGCGCGAACAAGGCGGGGACCGGCCTTCCGCGCGACGATCCGCGTGGAAGCACGAGACGCAGCCAGGCTGCGTATGGAAGTCCGGCCCCCCGAGGAACGCGCGAACAGGACGGGGGGCCGGGGTTTCCGCGCAGGTTGGGCACGGCGCGGAAAGCGGGGTCGGGGGCGCTGCTATTCGCCGCCGCCCAGACCGTGAACGTAGACCGCCAGCGACCGGATATCGGCCTCGGACAGGCGGGCGGACCATGCAGGCATCACGCCATAGGGCCCTTCGCTGATGATGCGCACCAGCGTCGAGGGTTCCGAGCCGTACAGCCAGATCTGGTCGTTCAGCGCGGGTGCGCCCTGGTTGCGGTCGCCGCTGCCGTCGTCCATGTGGCAGGCCGAGCAGTTGTCGGCATAGACCGCCGCGCCCTCGGCCGCGCGGGCGGCGTCATGAGGCAGCCCGGACAGCGAGCGGACATGCTCGGCCACGGCCAGGATCTGCGGCCGCTCCAGCAGGCCGTCCGCGCCGAAACGCGGCATTTCGGAATACCGGGTCTCGGCGTCCAGCGGATCGCGGATGCCGTGCCGGAGCGTCAGGTGGATGTCCTCCAGCGAACCGCCCCACAGCCAGGAGTCGTCCAGCAGGTTGGGATAGCCCGGGCCGCCTGCCGCCCCCGCGCCGTGGCATTGCGCACACCAGGTCCGGTACAGCGCGCCCCCCGCATTGGTCGCATAGCTCATCAGCTGCGGATCGGACGGGATCCGGTCCAGGTCGGCCTCGACCAGCGCCGCCTTGACGGGGGCATTGGCCTGGTCGAACCGGTCGATCTCGGCCGCGACCTCTGTCCGGCTGTTGGTGCCCAACAGGCCCTGCGTGGCCTGGCTGACCAGCGGGATCGCCGGATAGGCGACCACATAGCCCAGGGCCCAGACGATCGTGACGTAAAAGGTCCACAGCCACCAGCGCGGCATGGGGTTGTCGTATTCGGTGATGCCGTCCCAATCATGCCCGGTCGAAGGCGTTTCCTTCAGCCCGACGCCGTGACGCCCCTTGCGGCGGTGACTGGGCGCGATCGGCTGGTCGGGCGCCGGACGGGGCGGAATGTCGCCCGCGATCTTGGCGGCATGTTCGGCATCGGCCGCCTGCCGCCGCAGCCCGATCTGGTTGTCGGGATTTGCGGGCGAGGCGTGACCGTCAACCGGCTTCTTGGTCTCGTCGGACATCAGCGGTCCTCCTCGTTCGTCCTGTCCCGGGCAGGGCGGGTCTCGTTGCGGAAAATACTTTCGGCGGCATCTTTCTGGGCGCGCCGCCCGCCGGGGCGGAAGACGAAGACAATCACCCCCACGAACACCAGGGTCAGCAGCAGAAGTGCCCAGCTGTCGGCCAGCGTGCGAAGAAAACTGTAGGTTTCCATGGCGCGCCCCTACCGGTTCGGATCGGGTTCAAAGGTCGAGAAGTCGACCATGGTGCCCAAGACCTGCAGATAGGCGATCAGGGCGTCCATCTCGGTCAGCTGCGGCTGGCGGTCGAAATTGCGGACCTGTGCACCGGGATAGCGCGACTGCAGCGCGGCCAGATCTCCGAAGGCGTCGGCCTGGGTGCGGAAATCCGCGACCGCGTTCTGCAGCATCGCCTGATCATAGGGCACGCCCACGGTCCGGTCGGTGCGCAGCCGCTCGGCGATGTGCTCGGGGCCGATCACGCGGTTCAGCAGGAAGCCATAGCTGGGCATGATCGATTCCGGCACGACCGAACGCGGATCACGCAGGTGGTCGATGTGCCATTCGTCCGAATAGCGCCCGCCCACGCGCGCCAGGTCCGGTCCCGTCCGTTTCGATCCCCACTGAAAGGGATGGTCGTACATCGATTCGGCGGCCAGGCTGTAATGGCCATAGCGTTCGACCTCGTCCCGCATCGGGCGGATCATCTGGCTGTGGCAGGTATAGCACCCCTCGCGGACATAGATGTCGCGGCCCGTCAGCTCCAGCGGCGTATAGGGGCGTACGCCTTCGACCTTTTCGATGGTGTTTTCCAGGTAGAACAGCGGCGTGATCTGCACGATGCCGCCGATGGTGACGACCAGGAAGGAAAAGATCAGCAACAGGGTCGCGTTCTTTTCCAGGATCTTGTGTTTCTCCAGGATGGCCATGATCGGTGCTCCTTACTCGGCCGGAACGGCAATGGCGGTGGATGCGGCCCTGGGCTGCCGGGCAACGGTCGCCCAAAGGTTCCAGGCCATGATGATGCCGCCCGCCAGGTAGAGAACCCCGCCCAGGGCCCGCACGACGTACATCGGGAACTTGGCAGCCACGGTGTCGGCAAAAGCGTTGACCAGGAAGCCGTTCTGGTCGACCTCGCGCCACATCAGCCCTTCCATGATGCCGGTGACCCACATCGCGCTGGCGTAAAGAACGATCCCGATGGTGGCCAACCAGAAGTGCCAGCTGACCAGCGACAGGCTGTACAGGCGGTCGCGTCCCCACAGGCGCGGCGTCAGGTAGTAGAGCGCGCCAAAGGTGATCATGCCGTTCCAGCCCAGGGCGCCGGAGTGGACGTGGCCGATGGTCCAGTCGGTGTAGTGCGACAGCGAGTTCACGGACTTGATCGACATCATCGGACCTTCAAAGGTCGCCATGCCGTAAAAGCCTACCGCCACCACCATCATGCGGATGATCGGGTCCGTCCGCAGCTTGTCCCAGGCCCCCGACAGGGTCATCAGGCCGTTGATCATGCCGCCCCAGCTGGGCATCCACAGCATGATCGAGAACACCATTCCCAGCGTCGCAGCCCATTCCGGCAGCGCGGTATAGTGCAGGTGGTGCGGACCGGCCCAGATATAGAGAAAGATCAGCGCCCAAAAGTGGATGATCGAGAGTTTATAGCTGTAGACCGGACGTTCAGCCTGCTTGGGGATGAAATAGTACATCATCCCCAAAAAGCCGGCCGTCAGGAAGAAGCCCACCGCGTTGTGGCCGTACCACCACTGCACCATCGCGTCCTGCACGCCGGAAAAGACCTGCACCGACTTGCTGCCCCAGATGCTGACGGGGATCGCCAGGTTGTTGATCACGTGCAGCATCGCGATGGTCACGATGAAGGCCAGATAGAACCAGTTCGCGACATAGATGTGGGGCTCGCGCCGCTTGATGATCGTGCCCAGGAAGACGGCCAGATAGACCAGCCAGACCACCGTCAGCCACCAGTCCACATACCATTCCGGCTCGGCATATTCCTTGGACTGCGTGGCACCCAGGATATAGCCGGTGGCCGCCAGCACGATGAACAGGTTATAGCCCCAGAACACGAACCAGGCCGCGTTGCCGCCCCAAAGACGGGCCGCCGAAGTGCGCTGCACCACGTAAAAGCTGGTGGCGATCAACGCGTTGCCGCCAAAGGCAAAGATCACGGCGCTGGTGTGCAGCGGGCGCAGCTTGCCAAAGTTCAGATAGCCCTGCGTCAGTTCGCTGAAGTTCAGCGCCGGAAAGGCCAGCTGGAAGGCGATGACTACGCCCACCAGGAAACCGACCAGCGCCCAGATCACGGTGGCGATCACGCCGGCCCGGATGACCCCATCCGCGTATTCGCGCGGATTGACGGCCAGGACCGGTTCATCGATGCGGCGCAGGGTCCACAGGAACAGGCCTCCTGCAACCAGCATCACGGTCAGCGCGTTGACCATATAGGCCGGGTCGCGGGCCAGGTTGGCCCCGATCGCGGCAAACAGCGCAATCCCGCCCAGCAGGATCAGTTTTACATAGTTCCACATGGCGTCCCCGTGCCCATCAGCCTCGCGTCCCCGTTCGTCCCTGCCTGCAGCGCGAATCGCCTGCGGCATGGGGTTGTCGATGGCCGGGGATAGGCCGAGGGCGGGGCACGAACCTTGATCTGCGTCAAACCTGCGGCTTGATCGGGATCAAGGCGGGGCGGCACAGGCCGGGCAGAATGGCGGCATGTTTCGAACACAGGAGGCGACCATGGCCTACAAGACCATCCTGACGGTCCTCAGCGACCCGGCCCAGCTTGCACAGCTTGACGCGGCCGCGACCCTTGCCGTGTCCCAGGACGCGCATCTGGACATCCTTTGCCTTGGAATCGATCACAGCCAGCCCGGCTATTACTTTCCCGGCGGCACCGCCTATGGCCTGCAGGCCGCGATCGACAGTGCCATGACGGATGCCGAAGAGGTCGAGCAGCGCGTGCGGCGGCACCTGGTCTCGGCCACCGACCTGCGCTGGTCCGCCGAATCGGCGGTCGCCCAGGCTGGCGGAATTGGCAGCCTTGTGGGAATGCGCGCGCGATTCTCGGACCTGACGGTGCTGGCCAGCCCTTATGCGCAGGGACAACCCGGCGACGCCGAGATCGTGACCGAGGCCGCGCTGTTCGAGGGCTGCTGCCCTGTCCTCATCCTTCCCAACGCCGCGCTGCCGGCCCTGCCCCCCAACCGCGTGCTGGTGGCCTGGAATCAGTCAACCGAGGCCCTTGCCGCCATCCGCCGGGCCCTGCCGCTGCTGAAGGCAGCCCGCGCGGTCGAGATCACCTGCATCGACCCCGGTCGTTCAGGACCGGAACGTTCGGATCCGGGCGGGGCGCTGACGCAGATGCTGACCCGCCACGGCATCCGGGCCGAGATTGCGGTTCTGGCCCGCACCGCGCCCCGCATCAGCGACGAGATCAACCGCCGCGCGATCGAGATCGGCGCCGATCTGGTCGTCATGGGGGCATATGGCCATTCGAGGCTGCGCCAGGCAATCCTGGGAGGTGCCACCCGCAACATGCTGGAACAGGCGCGGGTCCCGGTGTTCATGGCCCGCTGACAGCCTGCGGCCCTGCAGCAACGCGCAGGGGGGGGGTGCGGGGGGACGGCCAGTCCCCCCGCCGCCGCGGGACGCAATTCAGACGCCGCGCCGGTTGCCCCACAGGATGACGTGCAGCTGGGGCAGGACGCGTGGCGCAAACCAGCGGTCGGCCGTGATCTTCTCGACCAGCCACAGCAGCCGGTCCGCCACGTCCTGTGCCGCGACCGGGCGGTCGGGATCGACCTCGGGATTGCCCGGCTGCAGGAACAGCGGCAACTGCGGGTGCATTTCCGCGACCTCGCGCGCCCAGGCGTAATCGCGATCGTCAAAGATCACGATCTTCAACACCACCTGCCCCGCCTCCTGCCCGGCCGCAATCGCATCGGCAAAGGCCTTCCAGTCCGGCCGTTCACCGCTGGAGGGGGGCTTGGGGCTCAGCACCAGCATGTCCAGCCGCCCGAACCAGTCCCGCGCCATCGATCCCTGTGTTTCCAGCGCAAAGCCATAGCCGTCGGCCCGGCCCCGCTCGATCAGCGGACCAAAGTCCTGGATTGCCGGATTGCCGCCCGAGATGGAGACCGTCAGCGGCTGCCCGTCCGACAGGCGCACCACCTCGGCCCAGATGTCGTCGGTGGTCATCGGCGTCCAGCTGTCCCGGAAGGCGCTGTCCACCGCGTGCAGCGAATCGCACCACGCACAACGGTAATCGCAGCCGCCCGCCCGGACAAAGACCGTGGGCTGGCCGATCAGCGCGCCCTCGCCCTGGATGGTGGGGCCAAAGATCTCGGCGATGCGCAGGCGGCTCATGGCCGGTACTCCGCCCAGGTCTTGGGCGTTTCGCTGACCCTGACGGCGCTGGTTTCGGGCCAGCGCGCGCGGCACCACTCATACAGGTGGCGCGCAAGATTTTCGGCGGTCGAGGGCACGTCCAGCACGTCGTTCAGGTGCCGGTGGTCGAACTGATCATCCAGAAGGGCCTTCAGCGGCGCCAGTTCGTGGTAGTCGCGCACGAATCCATCCGCGTTCAGATCCGCCGCCGCAAGCTCGACCACGACGATGTAGTTGTGGCCGTGCAGACGGGCGCATTGGTGATCCGGCGCCAGGTGATCCAGCCGGTGCGATGCGCTGAAGTGGAATTCCTTGCTGATGCGGAACATCACGCGCCTCCGGCCGCATGGGCCGCCACGGCCGCCTGCCAGAAGTCTGGATCGGCATAGTCCGTAGGATCGGTCACGCCTGCCAGGTGAAAGGCTTCGCGCCGCTCGACGCAGGTGCCGCAGCGGCCGCAGTGACGCGCCTGCCCCTTGTAGCAGGACCAGGTTTCCTGGAACGGCGTTCCGTAACGGGCACCCTCGGCCACGATGTCGGCCTTGGTTCTGTGCACAAAGGGCACATGCAGGGCGATGTCGGCATAACCGTCCAGCGCTGCACGCTGCATCGCGCCAAAGGCGTCGGTGAATGCGGGCCGGCAGTCCGGATAGATGAAGTGGTCGCCCCCGTGAACCGCGGCGGCCACCGCCCCGTCGCCATTGGCCGCGGCGATGCCATAGGCGATGGTCAGCATGATCGCGTTCCGGTTCGGCACCACCGTGACCCGCATCGTGTCCTCGGCATAATGACCGTCGGGGACGTCCAGATCGTCCGTCAGCGCCGATCCCGTCAGCGCCGTGCCCAGTCCCGACAGATCGACGAGGTGGAACGGTACCCCCAGCCGGGTGGCGCAGGCGGCGGCGCAGTCCAGTTCCTTGCGATGGCGCTGGCCGTAATCAAAGCTGACGATGCGGGACAGGCGCTCCTCGGCCGCCAGCACATGCGCAAGCGAAACGGAGTCGAGCCCGCCCGAGCAGACAAGTGCAGTCTTCATTTCGTGATCCTTGTTTTTGTGACCCGGGTAGGCTGCGACCGGGAAGCGCCCGGATATCAGCCGGGGAAAGGGATGTGAAGGGCATCCGGAAACGTCGGGGCCTCAGGCCAGCCAGCCGCCATCCGAATCATCGCCCGATTCCTCGACCAAGCGGGCGAAATCGGGCAGGATCACGCCGCGCTTGCCGGACAGCTCGATCACGCCGTCACGCTTCAGCGCACCGACCTGGCGGCTGACGGTCTCGATCGTCAGTCCCAGATAGTCGGCCATCGCCTCTCGAGTCAGCGGCAGCTCAAGCTCCATCCGGCCGCCGGGGCGGCGCTTGTGCAGGGCTGCCTCGCGCCGGGCGATGATCGCGATGAACGAGGCGATCTTTTCCCGCGCCGTCTTGCGCCCCAGCAGCAGCATCCATTCCCGCGCCGCGTCCAGTTCGTCCAGCGTCATCTCCAACAGGCGATGCGCCAGATGCGGCGTGCCCCGAATCATGTCGTCAAAGGGCTTTCGGCGAAAACAGCAAAGGACCACCTTTGTGGCCGCGGTGGCGTTATAGGCCACATGTTCGCGTCCGGGCCGACCCAGAAAGTCGCTGGGCAGCAACAGGCCCACCATCTGCGTGCGCCCGTCCTCCAGCGTCTGCGTCAGCGTGGCCACCCCTGTCACGACCGAGGCGACAAAATCCATCCGGTCGCCTTCCCACACGATCGGCTGGCCCGGCTCGAAGCTGCGATAGAACTTGATCTGCTCCAGCTGCGTCAGCTCGTCGCCTTCGCAATGTGCGCAGACGGCACGATAGCGGATGGGACAATCCGTGCAGCGCATGTCCTCGTGCGCGGCGTCGCCCATTCTTGCAGGCTTGATCTGGGTCAAGGCGGGTGTTCGCATCTTCCTGCAATCCTACCCGCATGGAACATCTTTCGCAACTTAGACGCGCCGGTCTCTTCGGAGCCCGTGCCCCCCGCTACACCAGCTATCCGCCGGCGACTCAGTTCAAGCCCGCGGTGGATGGCGAGATGGTCGGAGGCTGGATGGCAGCCGTTCCCGAAGACGCCCGGATCTCGCTGTACATTCATGTGCCGTTCTGCCGGCGGCTGTGCTGGTTCTGCGCCTGCCGGACGCAGGGCACGCAGAGCCTGGCCCCGGTGCGCGCCTATGTCGAGACCCTCAAGACCGAGATCCAGGCCCTGCGCCGCAGAATGGCGCCCGGCGTCGGCCTGTCGCGGCTGCACTGGGGCGGAGGCACGCCCACGCTGCTGCCGCCCGCGCTGATTCGCCAACTGGCCGGCGCCGTCTTCAATGCCTTTCCCATGGAGGAGGGTGGCGAGTTCTCGGTCGAGATCGACCCGTCCGAGATCGACGCCCCGCGCATGGCCGCCCTGGCCGAGGCGGGAATGACCCGCGCCTCGATCGGTGTGCAGGATTTCGACCCCGAGATCCAGGACGCGATCGGCAGGCCGCAAAGCTTTGAACTGACGGCCCGCGCGGTCGACCTCATCCGCAGGCACGGCATCCGCAGCCTGAACGCCGACATCCTTTACGGCCTGCCGCACCAGACGGGGCAGCGGATGGCCGACACCGTGCAAAAGGTCCTGGCGCTGGCGCCGGACCGGGTCGCGCTTTACGGCTATGCCCATGTCCCCTGGATGTCCAAGCGCCAGGTGATGATTCCGAACGAGTCGCTACCTGACGGAGAGGCACGGCTGGCGCTGTTCGAAACGGCAGCCGAACTGTTCCTGGACGACGGTTTCCAGCAGATCGGCATCGACCACTTTGCCCGCCCTGACGACGGGCTGGCGCAGGCGGCGGCCCAAGGCCGGCTGCGGCGCAACTTCCAGGGCTATACGGACGATCCGGCGCCGGTGCTGATTGGGCTTGGGGCCTCATCCATCTCGCGCTATCCGCAGGGCTATGCGCAGAACGCACCTGCGACCGGGGCCTATACGGCGGCCGTGCGCGAGGGGCGCATCCCGGTCACGCGCGGCCATGCCTTCACGCCCGAGGATCGCTGGCGCGGCCGCCTGATCGAGGCGCTGATGTGCGATTTCCGGATCGACCTGACCGCAATGACGGCCGAAGTCGGGCCCCTGCCCCCCGACCTGTTCCCGCCGCTGCTGGCGCAGTTCGGACCGGCTGTGCACCTGACGGACAGCGCCTTCGAGATCACGCCCGAGGGACGCCCCCTGACACGCCTGATCGCGCAGGCACTCGACGGATATGCCGCGCCCGAGGGCAGCCATTCGGTCGCGGTCTGATTGACCGGCCGGGCTTCAGTGCGCCTCGGCCCAGTTCAGCCCCTGCCCCGCATCCACGACCAGCGGCACCGACAGCCGCACCGAAGGTTCGGCCGCGTTTTCCATGATGTCGCGGGCGCGGGTGATCAGAACATCCACGGCGTCGTCCTGAACCTCGAAAACCAGTTCGTCATGGACCTGCAGCAGCATCCGCGCGGGCAGGTCGGCAATGGCATCCGGCATGCGGATCATGGCGCGCCGGATGATGTCGGCCGCCGCCCCCTGAATGGGCGCGTTGATGGCCGCCCGACGCGCACCGCCGGCCGCCGGGCCGGACTGGTTGATGCCCGGCGTGTTGATGCGCCGCCCGAACAGCGTGGTGACATAGCCGTCCTGTTTCGCATCCGCGACCGTCTTGTCCATATAGGCGCGGATTTCGGGAAAGCGTTCGAAATAGGTGTCGATGAAGCTTTGCGCCTCGTTCCGCGGAATGCGCAGGTTGCGCGACAGGCCAAAGCTGGAGATGCCGTAGATCACGCCAAAGTTGATCGCCTTGGCGCGGCGGCGGATCATGGGGTCCATGCCCTCGACCGGGACGCCGAACATCTGGCTGGCCGTCATGGCGTGGATGTCGATCCCCTCGCGGAAGGCCTGCTTCAGGGCCGGGATGTCGGCGACATGGGCCAGGATGCGCAGTTCGATCTGGCTGTAGTCGAGACTGACGAGGCGATAGCCTTCGGGCGCGACAAAGGCCTGGCGGATGCGGCGACCCTCGTCGCTGCGGATGGGGATGTTCTGCAGGTTCGGGTCGGTCGAGGA
>VGDE01000043.1 GCA_016869875.1 Alphaproteobacteria bacterium | reverse complement strand
ATCTGGCCGCCGCCCCTTGGCCGGCCACACGCATGCAGGGACCACCGGGCGACGCCTGCCGCGACCACGAGCCGTGTAGGGCCAGGACAACTGCAGGATGTTGGCGGCGCAAACATGCGAGTGTGTCATACGGCTGTCACAAATACGGGATATTTCCGTCACAAACTTGTTGTAGCAGGGGCGCACAAGTCCACCTCCACAGGAGAACCTTCATGAAGACCCTCGGCTTCACTGCCACGGCCCTTTCGGTCATCGCGCTGTCCGCCACTGCTGCGGCTGCACGGGACCAGGTGCAGGTCGCCGGCTCGTCGACCGTGCTGCCCTACTCGACCATCGTGGCCGAGCTTTTCGGCGAGAACTCCGATTTCGGCACCCCGGTCGTCGAATCGGGCGGGTCCTCCACCGGCCTGCGCCGGTTCTGCGAGGGCGTGGGCGAGAACACGATCGACATCGCCAACTCCAGCCGCGCCATCCGCGACAACGAGATCGAGGCCTGCAACGCGGCCGGCGTGACCGACATCATGGAAGTCCGCATCGGCTATGACGGGATCGTCTTTGCGAGCCTGGCCAGCGGCGAGGCTTTCAAGTTCACCCCCACCGACTGGTTCAACGCGCTGGCGGCCCGCATCGTCGTGGACGGCGAGATCGTCGACAACCCGCACACCAACTGGAGCGACGTGAACGGCGAACTGCCGGCGCAGGAAATCCTGGCCTTTGTTCCGGGCACCCGCCACGGCACCCGCGAAGTGTTCGAGGAAAAGGTCATCCACCAGGGCTGCAAGGACAGCGGCGCCGAGGAGATCTTCAAGGCCCAGCTGAGCGAGGAAGAGGCCGAGGAAGCCTGCGTCGCGCTGCGCACGGACGGCCGCTCGGTCGACATCGACGGCGACTACACCGAGACGCTGGCGCGCATCAACTCGTCGCCCAACGGCATCGGCGTGTTCGGCCTGTCCTTCTATGAAAACAACACCGACACCCTGCAAGTGGCGACCATGGGCGGCGTGACGCCGTCGACCGAGACCATCTCGACCGGGGAATACCCCGTGTCGCGCCCGCTGTTCATGTATGTCAAGAAGGCGCATATCGGCGTCGTGCCGGGCGTCAAGGAATTCGTCGAGTTCTTCGTTTCGGACGAGATCGCCGGCCCGAACGGCCCGCTGGCCGAATACGGCCTGGTCTCGGACCCCGAACTGGCGGCGACGCAGGCCGCCGTCGCAGACGAAGCGACGATGCAGTAAAGACCTAACCTCGGGCGGCCCTGACAGGCCGCCCGGATCCTTTTCGTATCTTGTGCAAGGATGTTCCCGATGCCATTGCCTTGGGCTTTGCTCGTCACCCTGCTTCTGGCTGCGGCAGGTTATGTCGTCGGGCGCAGCCGAGCCTTTGCCTCGGCCACTGACAGCCGGACGCTGCACAGCCGCCCCAACTACCATGGCATGAACGTGGCCCTCCTGGCCCTGACGCCAGCCCTTGTGGTCATGGTCGCAGGTTCGCTCCTGCGGATGGCCGGTGTCCTGTCGGCGGATGGTGGTCCGGTGGTGGGTCTTGTCGCCCTGGGTGCCGCGATCCTGGGCCTGGGCCTGGGGATGACCCGGATAAGCGCCGGCTACATGGCGCGCAACTCGGTCGAGCGGATCATCCTTGGCCTTCTGATGTTCTGTTCCAGCATCGCCATCGCCACGACCGTCGGCATCGTGCTGTCGCTGATCTTCGAAACCGGCAATTTCTTTCAGCGCTACAGCTGGACACAGTTCTTCTTTGGCCTTGAATGGCAGCCCCGGTTCGAGGGCAATTCGCGTCTGGGGATGCTGCCGCTGCTGTGGGGCACGCTCTACATCTCGTTCATCGCGCTGCTGGTCGCGGTGCCGATCGGCCTTTTCGGGGCGATCTACCTGTCGGAATATGCCACGTCGCGCGTTCGCAGCATCGCCAAGCCGCTGGTCGAACTGCTGGCAGGCATTCCCACCATCGTTTACGGGCTTTTCGCGCTGGTCACGGTCGGCCCGATGCTGCGCGACGCGATCGCACAGCCCCTCGGGCTCGGCAGTTCGGCCTCGTCGGTCATGACGGCAGGGCTTGTGATGGGCATCATGCTGATCCCCTTCGTCAGCTCGCTGTCCGATGACATCATCAACGCCGTGCCGCAAAGCCTGCGCGACGGTGCCCTCGGCCTTGGCTCGACGCCGTCCGAAACGATCCGCAAGGTTGTCCTTCCCGCCGCCCTGCCGGGGATCGTCGGCGCTGTCCTTCTGGCCGCCAGCCGCGCCATCGGCGAAACCATGATCGTGGTGCTGGGCGCAGGCGCGGCCGCAACCCTCAGCCTCAATCCGTTCGAGGCGATGACGACCATTACGGTCAAGATCGTCAGCCAACTGACCGGCGACAACGACTTTTCCTCGCCCGAAACGCTGGTGGCGTTTGCCCTTGGCCTCACGCTCTTCGTGATCACGCTGGCGCTGAACGTCGTCGCCCTGATCATTGTCCGCAAATACCGGGAGCAGTACGAATGACCGACATCCCGCTGTCCCAGGACCGCGTCGAGCCGCGCAGGCCTTCGTCGCTGTTCGAGCTCGACGAGCATACCCGCCGTCGCAATGCCGCCGAAAAGCGGTTCCGCAGCTATGGCGTGGCTGCGCTTGTCATCGCGGTGGCGGCGCTGGCGCTGCTGCTGTTCACGATCATCCGCGACGGGTCGGGGGCGTTCCGCCAGACCTATCTGTCGATCCCGGTGACGCTGGACGCGCAGCTTCTGGACCCGCAGGGCAACCGCGACCCGGCCGAGATGGCCCGCGTCCTGACGCTGTCCTATGGCCGTGTTCTGGATGCCGCGCTGGATCGGGCCGTGGGGGACCTGAACCTGCAGATCGAGGGCCTGTCCGAAGGCGATGTGGACGGCCTGATCTCGCGCGAGGCCTCGGCGCAACTGCGCGCCCGCGTCCTGAACGATCCCGAGCTGGTGGGCCAGACGGTCGATGTCAACGTGCTGGTGAACGGCCGCATCGACGGATACTTCAAGGGCCGCGTCTCGATGGTCTCGGCCGAGCGCGACAGCAACGTGTCGCCCCAGCAGCTGCTGCTGGCCGATGCGCTGGTCGAGGAGGGCCTGCTGGTCACCCGCTTCAACCGCGAGTTCATCACCAATCCCGACGCCTCGGACCAGCGCCCGGAGGCTGCGGGTGTTGGCGTGGCGATTTTGGGTTCGCTCTACATGATGCTGGTGGTCCTGTTCCTGTCGGTGCCGATCGGCGTCGCCGCCTCGATCTATCTTGAGGAGTTCGCCCCCAAGAACCGCCTGACCGACATCATCGAGGTCAATATCGCGAACCTTGCCGCCGTACCCTCCATCGTGTTCGGCATCCTCGGCCTTGCGGTCTTCATCAACTTCGCTGGCCTTCCGCAATCGGCGCCCATCGTGGGCGGGCTGGTCCTGACGCTGATGACGCTGCCCACGATCATCATCGCCACGCGCGCCGCGCTGAAGGCGGTGCCGCCCTCGATCCGCGACGCGGCGCTTGGTGTGGGCGCCTCCAAGATGCAGTCGGTGTTCCACCACGTTCTGCCTCTGGCGATGCCCGGCATCCTGACCGGCACGATCATCGGCCTGGCACAGGCCCTGGGCGAAACGGCGCCCCTGCTGCTGATCGGCATGGTCGCCTTTGTGCGCGAATTCCCTTCCAGCCCCCCGGACGGGCTGTTCGATCCCGCCTCGGCCCTGCCGGTCCAGGTCTATAACTGGACCCAACGGTCCGATCCCGCCTTTGTCGAGCGCGCATCCGGCGCAATCATCATCCTGCTGATCTTCCTCTTGTGCATGAACCTGCTGGCCATCTATCTGCGCCGCAAGTTCGAGCGCCGTTGGTAAGCTGGCGCAAGGAGTTCCATCATGTATGACACCACCCGTACGGAGACTGCCGTGAGCCAGCAGGACGTGAAGATCTCGGCCAGCAACGTGCAGGTCTTTTACGGCGACAAGCACGCCATCAAGGACGTGAATGTCGAGATCCTGGACAAGACGGTCACGGCCTTCATCGGTCCGTCGGGCTGCGGGAAATCGACCTTCCTGCGCTGCATCAACCGCATGAACGACACGATCGACATCGCCCGCATCCAGGGAGAGATCCGGCTGGACGGTCAGGACATCTATGACCGCCGTGTCGATCCGGTGCAGCTGCGCGCCAAGGTCGGCATGGTCTTCCAGAAGCCCAACCCGTTCCCAAAGTCGATCTATGACAACGTGGCCTATGGCCCCCGCATCCACGGCCTGGCCCGCGGAAAGGGCGAACTGGACGAGATCGTCGAGCGCAGCCTGCGGGGTGCGGCGCTGTGGAACGAGGTCAAGGACCGGCTGCAGGAACCCGGCACCGGGCTGTCGGGCGGCCAGCAGCAGCGCCTGTGCATAGCCCGTGCTGTCGCGACCGCGCCCGAGGTCCTGCTGATGGACGAGCCGTGCTCGGCCCTCGACCCCATCGCGACCAGCCAGGTCGAGGAGCTGATCGACCAGCTGCGCGAACAGTTCTCGGTCGTCATCGTCACCCATTCGATGCAGCAGGCCGCGCGCGTCAGCCAGAAGACCGCCTTCTTCCACCTGGGCAACCTTGTCGAATACGGCGACACCAACGACATCTTCACCAAGCCCAGGGACAGCCGGACCGAAGCCTATATCTCGGGCCGCATCGGCTGACGCCCTCGAAAGGACAGGACATGAACCGCGACAAGCACATCTCGTCGGCTTTCGACCGTGACCTCGAGACGATCCAGGCGATGGTGGTCAAGATGGGTGGCATGGTCGAAGCCGCGATCACGGATGCCTCGACCGCGCTGGACACCCGCGACGAGGAGCTGGCCGATGAGGTCCGCCGCCGGGACAAGGCCATCGACGCGCTGGAGGCCCAGATCAACGAGGATGCCGCCCGCCTCATCGCCCTGCGTGCGCCCACCGCGACCGATCTGCGCATGGTGCTGGCGGTCATCAAGATCTCGGCCTCGCTGGAGCGTGTGGGCGATTATTCCAAGAACATGGCCAAGCGCACCGAGGTCCTGTCGCATATGCCGGTCATCGAAGGGGCGGGCATGGCGCTGCGCCGGATGAGCCAGGCCGTCAACAAGATGCTGCAGGACGCGCTGGACAGCTATATCCGCCGCGATGCCGACCTGGCGCAGGACGTGCGCCAGCGCGATCTGGAGGTGGACCAGATGTACAACGCGCTGTTCCGCGAGTTCCTGACCCACATGATGGAGGACCCGCGCAACATCACGCCCTGCATGCACCTGCACTTCATCGCCAAGAATGTCGAACGCATGGGCGACCATGCGACCACGATCGCCGAGCAGGTCGTTTATCTGGTCACCGGAGAACTGCCTGACGAGGCCCGCCCCAAGAGCACCAGCGTGCCCGTTGTGGCCCCGATGGGCGAGGGCTGAGGCCATGTCGCGTCAGTCCCCCTGCGTTCTGGTCGTCGAGGATGAAGGCGCGCAGCGCGAAGTCCTGCACTACAATCTCGAGGCCGAGGGCTTTGACGTCGTGGTGGCGGACAACGGCGAGGATGCCCTGCTGCTGGTGGCCGAGGAACAGCCCGACCTGATCGTGCTGGACTGGATGCTGCCCAAGGTGTCGGGGATTGAAGTCTGTCGCCAGGTGAAGGCCGATCCCTCGACGCGCAGCATCCCGATCATCATGCTGTCGGCGCGCAGCGAAGAGGTGGATCGCGTGCGCGGCCTGGAGACGGGCGCGGACGACTACGTGGTCAAGCCCTATTCCGTGGTTGAACTGATGGCGCGCCTGCGCACCCAGCTGCGCCGCACCCGGCCTGCCACGATGGGCGAAAGGCTGTCCTTTGGCGACATCATCCTGGATGCGGCCGAACACCGTGTGTTCCGCGCCGGGCAGTCGTTGCATCTGGGTCCGACCGAGTTCCGGCTGCTGTCCACCCTGATGGAAAAGCCCGGGCGGGTCTGGACACGCGAACAGCTGCTGGACCGTGTCTGGGGCCGCGACATTTACGTCGATACCCGCACCATCGATGTTCATGTGGGCCGCCTGCGCAAGGCGCTGATGCAGAACGGCGGAGGCGATCCGCTGCGTACCGTGCGCGGCGTGGGATATTCCCTAGGCTAGAAGGTCCGGCCATCAGACCAGGCCCAGCAGCAGCGGAGTCAGGACAAGCGCGGCAAGCATCGCCGTCTGCGCCACAAGCATCAGGATCGCCATCGCCCCAACGTCGGACAGTCGCGCCAGCGAGGTCTTCATGCCGACCGCGGCCACGGCGGCAACCAGCACCGCCCGCGACAGTGCCGAGGCGGCATCGCTCACGAATTCTGGAACCAGATGCAGCGAGTTGGCGGCCGCCAGCAGCAGAAAGGCCAGAACAAAGCCCGGCAGCAACGGGGGGCGGCGCCCGGTCCCGGGGGCCGTGCGTCGCAGCGCCAGCGCTGCCACCAGAACTACAGGCGCGAGCATGGTGACCCGGATCAGCTTGACCACCGTGGCCGTATCGCCTGCGTCGTCCGACAGGGAATAGCCTGCGCCGACCACCTGGGCCACGTCATGGATCGTCCCGCCCAGGAACAGGCCCGCATGATGCGCGTCCAGACCCAGCATCGTGGCCAAGGCGGGATACAGGATCATCGCGAGGGTCGACAGCGCGGTGACGGTGATGACGGTAAAGGACAGGTCCCGTTCGGTCGTGTCCCGCGGCGGCAGGACAGAGGCAATGGCCATCGCCGCCGAAGCGCCGCAGATCGCGACAGACCCGCCGGTCAGCAGGCCAAAGGCCCGGTCCCGCCCTACCTGCCGGGCCAGCGCCACCGACAGAAGGATGATGGCCGCCACCGACAGCGCCAGAAGGCCGACAAAGGGCCAGCCGATCCGTGCCACCATGTCCACCGACACCCGTAACCCCAGCAGCGCGACACCGGTGCGCAGCAGCCCGCGCGCCGCGAAGTCGATCCCCGGACCCGCGCGCGCGTCTTCGGCCATGAAGTGCAGGGGCATCCCCAGCAGGATCGCCATCAGCATGACGGGCGCGCCGTAGTTGGCCGACAGGAACTGCGCAGCCATCGCCACGGTGATGGCCAGCATCACGCCAGGCGCCAGCAGGCGCAGTCCCCGGACCTTCAGACGCATCTCCTGCTCCGTCGGCAGGCGGCCAGAGAAAAGGGCCTTGCGGCCCCCTTCGGATCATGCAGGCAGGGTTCTGCCGGTGTCACTGGATGTCCCTTGCGCGTTCCTCGGCCAGTTCCGTTTCGGCCTGGGCCACGGCCTCGCGGAAGGTGGCCAGGATCTCCTCCCCGCCGTCCACACTGGAGGTGAACCAGTCATAGACCGGAGCCGCCGCCTCGCCGAATGCGGCCTTTTCCTCGACCGAGGGGACATAAAGGTCGCCGCCCCCAGCCACGAAAGCCTCGTAGGCCTCGATCGACTTGCGCTTGGGCGAGGCAAAGGTCGCCTGCTGCAACTGGTAGAACCCGTCCACGACGATCTGGCGCATGTCCTCGGGCATGGCCATGAAGGTGTCGTTCGACATCCACCAGAACGCGCTCATGTAGGCGTGGCCGTCCAGCGTCAGATAACGCAGGCCCGCCTCGGGAAACTTCATCGACATGATGTCGGTGATGCCGTTCGCGGTGCCTTCGACAACATTGGTCTGCAGCGAGGTGAAGAGCTCCGGCCACGGGATCGGCGTGGGCGAGGCGCCCATGGCCCGCACCAGTTCCTGCGGCAGGTCGGCCACGACCGTCCGCATCTTCAGACCCGCCACGTCTTCGGGGGCTTGGATGCGGCGCTTGGTGTTGGCAAAGCCGCGCCAGCCGCCCGTGTTGCCAATGGTCATCAGCCGCAGCGTGTCGCCGGAATCGGCCAAGGCCTTGTCGCGCAGTGTGCGGGTAAAGTCCCCCGACAGAACGCGTTCGGCCACCCGGTCGTCCGCCATCAGATAGGGCAGGTCCAGCACCTGGAAATAGGGAAACAGGCCCGCTGCCCCGTCCGTGGTGGAGATGTAGACGTCGATCGAGCCGTCTGCCACGCCCTGCAGGCACTCTGCCCCATTCGAGCAGAGCTGCGTGCCCATGTAGATCTCGACGGCAATGGCCCCGTTCGAGGCGGCCTCGACATGGGACTTGAACACCTGCAGGCCGTCGAAATCCTCGTCGTCCTCGTTCGAGTTGGCCACCGCGCGGATCGTGTAATCGGCGGCAAAGGCCGGCAGCGCGGGTGCGCAGACCGCCAAGGCGGCGGCCACGGTCAGGCTTGTCTTGAGCATGAGTTTCCTCCCTGTCAGGCTCTTGTTGTGTCGGGTCAGTCCGCGAACCCGGTGAGGCGCGGGATCGTCATGGAGATGGCCGGAAAATAGGTGATCAGAAAGATCACCGCGATCTCCACGGCCAGGAAAGGCAGGATCGCGCGGGCGATGGTCATCACCCGTTCGCCCGAAACGGCGGCGGCCACGAACAGCACCAGCCCCATGGGCGGCGTGGCCAGCCCCACGGTCAGGTTGACGCACATGATGATGGCGAAATGCACGCTGTCCACGCCCATCGAGGTAAAGACCGGACCCAGGATCGGCGCCAGGATGATGATCGCGGGGCCAGCGTCCAGGAACATGCCGACCACGAACAACAGCAGGTTGATCAGCAGCAGCAGCAGCAGCGGGTTCGCCGTCAGCGTCAGGATCCAGTCGGCCATCATCTGCGGGGCGTGCGACAGCGACACGACCGTCTTGAAGGACATGGCGGCCCCCACAAGCAGCAGCACCACCGCCGAGGTCAGTGCGGCGCGTCCCAGCACGTCCGGCAGTTCCGACCAGCGCATCGTGCGCAGGACGAACAGTGAAATGACCAGCGCGTAGAGCACGGCAACCGCCGCCGCCTCGGTGGGCGTGAAGACGCCGCCCAGGATGCCGCCCAGGATGATCACGGGCGTCATCAGCGGAAAGAACGCCTTGAGGCTGGCCTGACCCCGCTCCGGCCAGCTGTACTTGCGCGAGGCAACCGGAAAGTCGTAGCGGTCGGCCATCAGCTTGACGACCAGCATCAGCCCCACGCCGACCAGGATGCCCGGCACGATGCCGGCCAGAAACAGCGCCGCGACGCTTTCGCCCATCACATAGGCATAGATGATCATGATGCCCGAAGGCGGGATGATCGGCCCGATGACCGAACTGGCGGCCGTGATCGCGGCTGCGAAGCGACGCGTGTAGCCCTGTTCCTCCATGGCCGGGATCAGCATCGACCCCAGGGCCGAGGTGTCTGCCACGGCCGAGCCCGAAAGCCCCGCGAACAGCATGGAGGACAGCACGTTCACATGCGCCAGGCCTCCCCGGAAATGACCCATCAGCGCCTGCGCGAACTCCACAAGGCGCATGGTGATGCCGCCGCGGTTCATCACCTCTCCGGCCAGCATGAAGAACGGGATCGCCATCAGAGGAAAGCTGTCCATCCCGTTGTAAAGGTTGCGGTACAGCAGCGTCAGGTCCCGCTCCTGGCCGTTCAGCCACAGCAGGATGCCGGGGGCGGCCAGCATGCCGAAGAAGACGGGCAGGCCCAGGAACAGAAAGAACAGGAACAGCGGCAGGAACCCGATCAGCATCAGTCGACCCCCCGTGCGCCCGTGTCCATGCCGTCCCCGGTGGGGATCGGCGGCAGGTCAGGGGTTCCGACCATCTCCGCCAGCGTCCGCAGCAGCAATTCGATGTTGACGGCGATCAACAGCACCAGTCCGACCGGGATCGAGGCCATCATCCAGGACCGGGGCATCCGAAACCAGGTGCTGAGATCCCAGGAGGTCGGCAGGAACAACGAAGCCGAGGCAAAACGGCCGCCCAGGCCCGTCACCTCGCGCCAGCCGATCTGGACCGCCACCACCAGGACCAGCAGCGACAGCGTCAGCAGCACCAGGTTCAGCACGCGTGCCAGGGTCGCCGGCATCAGCATGGGCACAAAGTCGATGGCCACAAAGCCGCCGCGACGGAAGGCGGTCGGCGCCATCAGCCCGGTCATCCACATCATGCAGAAACGCGCGGCTTCGTCGGGCCAGGCCAGCGCGCTGTTCAGGACATAGCGGAAAAAGACCTGCACGATCGTCACGATCACCATGACGGCGATGGCCATGATGCCGATCCCGCGGCCGATCCTCAGCGCATGTTCGTTGATCCACGACAACGGCCGGACCAGGCCCCCCATCAGGCTCATCCAAGCCTCCTCCCGTTCATCGACGCCGGCCCACTCCACCCCGGACGGCGCCCGTTCAGTCCTGCGCGATCGCCGCGATCTTTCCGCCGTAAAATGCCAAGGGCTCGCCGTCATCCAACGTCGCCCGCAGGACGCGGCCCACCATGATCGCATGATCGCCCGCCTCGTGAAGCGCGAACTGCTTGCAGTCGAACCGTGCCAGGCAGCGTTCCAGCACCGGCACGCCTTCGTCGTTGTGGATCAGGTGCCGCGCCTCCAGCGCATCGCGGTTGCGCGCCACCGCCCACGCCAGCTCGGCCTGATCGGCGGCAAGAACGTGGATGGCATAATGATCGGCCGCGGCAAACACCGGATAACGCGACCCGCTGAGCGCCGGCGCCCACAGGACCAGCGGCGGGTTCATCGAAACGGATGAAAAGCTGTTGGCGGTGATGGCCACGCAGCCGTCGGGCCCGCAGGTCGTGACCACGGTCACGCCGGTGGCAAAGCGGCCAAAGGCATCGCGCAACTGCCGCCCGTTCTGCGGGTCGGGAACGAAACTCTGTGCCTGGGGCATGCGGGTCACGGAACCTCCTGTCCCTGGGCAGCCTCATAGAGTTGGAACCACTGCGCGCGGGAAAGATCAACCTTTACCGCATCGGCGATCCGGGCGATGCGCGCCAGCGAATTCGTGCCCAGCACCGGCAGGATGCGTGCCGGATGATGCAGCAGGAACGCAACCGCCATGGCCGCGCGGTCAACGCCGAACTCGGCGGCCATTCCGTCCAATGCGGTTCCAAGGGCGCTCTTGTCTGTCATCAGCCGACCGCCACCCAGGGGCGACCAGGCCATGACCGGGTCGCGGCGGCGCTGGTGGAACGCCAGGTCGCCATTGGTGAATGGGGCCAGCGCTCCGAGCGACAGCTCGATCTGGTTTGTCGCCAGCGGCGTGGACATGCCCGATTGCAGCAACTCGACATCCCATGGGCGAAAGTTCGATACACCCACCGCCCGGACCTTGCCTTCGGCCACCAGCGCATCCAGGGCGGCGCCGGTTTCGTCGGCGTCCATCAGCGGGTCGGGGCGGTGAATCAGCAAAAGGTCGATCCGGTCGGTGGCCATGTCGCGCAACGATCCCTCGACCGAGGCGCGGATATGGGCGCCCGATGTGTCGTAATGCTTGCAGGCCACGTCCGCGTACCTACCGCAGGGTGCCACGATCCCGCATTTCGTGACGATCTCCAGCTGGTCACGCAGACCGGGTGCCGCGCGCAGGGCATGACCAAGAACCGCCTCGGCACCATAGTCGCCATAGATGTCGGCCTGGTCCATCGTGGTGATCCCCTGCGCCAGACAGGCGTCGATCTTGGCCTGCACATGCCCGGCCGAGGTGTCGGCATCGTCGCCAAGCCGCCACATTCCATAGACCAGGCGCGACAAGGACAGGTCGGGGTTCAGGTTCACGCGATCCATCATCAGCGCCTTTCGCCAGCGGCCAGGGGGGTTGCCGGCGCGCGGTCGGGCACGCGGCCCCAGACGCGGTTCAGCTGGCAGGTCTTCATCTGCGGCAGCACGCGGCTGCCGAAATGCTCGGCCTCGTCGATATGGGGATAACCCGACAGAATAAAGGCCCGGATGCCCATGTTGCGCAGTTCCTCCAGCTTGGACAGCACCTGATCGGTCGAGCCGACAATGGCTGCACCACAGCCCGATCGCGCTCGCCCCACGCCGGTCCACAGGTTCGGCTCGACATAGCCTTCCAGGTCGGCCAGTTCACGGTTGCGCGCCTGGCGGCTGACGCCAAGGGAGCCCGCATCCAGCGCACGTTCCCGGATCGCGCGTCCCGTTTCATCGTCAAGTTTGCTGACCAGCTCGCGCGCGTATTCCCGCGCCTCTGCCTCGCTGTCGCGCACGATCACATGGGCGCGAAAGCCATAGTCCAGCGTGCGGCCATATTTCCGGGCCGCAGCATGGGCGGCCTTCATCCGTTCGGCAATATCTTCCGTCTTTTCCGGCCACATCAGGTAGACATCGCAGTGCTGTCCGCAAAGGTCCAGTGCGTCCGGAGAATAGCCGCCGAAATACAGCATCGGCCCGCCGGTCTGATAGGGCCTTGCCGGGTCCGTCGTCAGGCCGGCGAACTTGTAGACCTGGCCCTGGTAATCGATCTGGTCGCGGGTCCAGGCCTGCTTGAGGATCTCGACGACCTCGCGCGACCTTTCATAGCGAAAGGGGCTGGGTGCCGTTTCGCCGGGAAAGTCGCTGCTGATGATGTTCACCGTCAGCCGGCCTTCCAGCATGTGGTCCAGCGTGGCGATGGTGCGGGCCAGCATGATGGGCTGCATCTCGCCGCAGCGGACGGCCGCCAGCAGGTTGATGCGATCGGTGATGGGCGCGCAGCCCGCGACAAAGCTGAGCGTGTCCTGACCCACCTGATAGGAGGACGGGCAGAGGATGTTGCCAAAGCCCTGTGCCTCGGCCGTCTTCACGATGTCCGAGCAATGTGCCCAAGAGGACCGCAGTGACCCGTCCGGCACGCCCAGAAAGCGGTAGTCGTCGGAGCAAAGTGCCGAAAACCAGGCCACTTCGACCGCATCCAGGTCAGCCGAGGTTACGGGTACGACAGTCATGGGCTCCTCCGCGAGTCGTGCTCGAATTCCTCTTTTGCTAAACCTGTCCTTGATGTAAATCAATGGTGCATCAATTTTCCTCCCGGAGGGGGCGTGGCGGCACCGCACTCATCGGCACCACAGCGCGTGGACGCGCTGCCGATCCATTTGCAGATCAGCGAGATGATGATTCGCGACATCGCCGCCGGCCGCCTGGTCGATGGCCAGAAGCTGCCGCCCGAGCGCGAGATGGCGGCGGCCCATGGCACGACAGTGCGCACCCTGCGCAAGGCCCTGGCCGAGCTGGAGGCGCAAGGGCTGCTGGAACGGCGGCAGGGGTCGGGCAACTATCTGCGGGCACAGGGGCAGGTCAGTTCCGTTTATTCGATGTTCCGCCTGGAACATGCAAAGGGCGGGGGGGGCCTGCCCAATGCGCGCGTCCTGTCGGTCGATTACCTGCCCAAGGACGACCGACAGCCCTCCTATGGCACATCAGGCCACGGCACCCGGTTCCGCCGGCTACGCCTGCTGGATCAGGTAGCCATTGCGGTCGAGGAAATCTGGCTGGATGGCGGGGCTGGCCGCATCCCACGCGATGCGGTGCAGGATTCGCTGTACCTGACCTACAAGCGCACGCTGAAGCTGTGGATCACGCGGGCCGAGGATCGCGTGGGGCTGGGGACCGTGCCGGACTGGTCGCCGCCCGAGTTCCCGTGCCCGCCCGGCAGCACCTCAGCCTATATCGAGCGCCTGTCCTGGGGGCAGACCGCCCTGGCGGTCGAATTTTCGCGGACCTGGTACGACACCGACAGGGCGCTTTATGTCCAACGCCTGACCTGAGGAGAAGCCTATGACCGATACCCTGGCGCCTGCGCGCACCCGCACGATCACCTACGGGGTGATCGGCTGCGGCATGATGGGGCAAGAGCATCTTCGAAACATCGCGCTGCTGCCCGGCACGGTCGTTGGCGCGATCTATGAGCCTGATGCGGAAATGCGGGCTCGGGCGGCCCGCATCGCTCCCACTGCGCGATTCGTGGACAGCCTGGATGCGCTGCTGGCTGATCCCGACCTGGACTGCCTGCTGATCGCCAGCCCCAACCATCGCCATGTCGAACAGCTGCAGGCGATCGCCAGGCGCCGGCCCCTACCGGTGCTGGTGGAAAAGCCGCTGTTCACCGATCTGGCAGGCGCTGCGGCCATCGAGGCGCTGGTGGACAGATATCCGGCACCGGTGTGGGTGGCGATGGAATACCGTTACATGCCGCCCGTCGCGCGACTGCTGCAGATGGCCGAAGTCGCGACCGGTGGCATCCGCATGCTGACAATCCGCGAACACCGCTTTCCGTTCCTGTCCAAGGTCGGGGCCTGGAACCGCTTCAACCGCTATACCGGCGGCACCTTTGTCGAGAAGTGCTGCCACTTCTTCGACCTGATGCGCCTGGCGGTCGGGTCGGACCCGGTGCGCATCATGGCAACGGGCGGACAGGCCCTGAACCATCTGGACGAGGACTATCAGGGCGAGGTTCCCGACATCTTCGACCATGGCTATGTGGCGGTCGAGTTCCGCAACGGCGTGCGCGCCATGCTGGAACTGTGCATGTTCGCCGAAGGCGCCCGCTATCAGGAAGAAATCAGCGCCATCGGCCCCAAGGGCAAGATCGAGGCGCTGGTCCCCGGCCCGGGCCGTTTCTGGCCCAAGGATCTGGGTGCCCCGCCCGTGGCGCAGGTCATTGTCTCGCCCCGCGCTCCCAAGGGTCCGCAGGTCCGCGAGATCCCGGTCGATCCGGCGCTGCTGGAGGCAGGGGACCACAATGGCTCGACCTTCTATCAGCATCAGCGGTTCCTGCAGCTGGTGCGCGGCGAACGTGCCGCGCCCGAGGTCAGCGCGCGTGACGGCAAATGGGCTGTACTGATGGGGCTGGCCGCACAGCGCGCGATGACCGAAGGCCGCGTCGTCGAGATGTCCGAGATGACGGGATAAGGGCAGCCGCGGCGGAGCGGGGAACCGGTGCAGCGCGCGCAGGGTTTCTCGCGCAAAGGAGACCCACATGAAATCCCATGACGAGATCTGGAGCGAATGGCGGGAGTTGGTGAACATGACCCCGCGCGAACTTTCCGACTGGCTTGAAACGGAGGACAGCGGCAGAGTCGGGGACAAGTCCGGTGCCGACGAAAGCACCGGCCACAAGTCGGGCCGCCACATCCTGGCCATCAAGGACAAGACGAAGGCCGAGCTGGATGAGGACGACTGGTCCCACATGGCCAAGGTCGTGGGCTATATCAAGCGCCACACGGCACAAGGGGGTCCGCAGGACGACAAGCGGCACAGCGACTGGCGCTATTCCCTGATGAACTGGGGACATGATCCCTTGAAAGGTTCCATCTGATCCCTTTCAGCCAGCAGCGACATGGCCTCCTGCAGATTGATGGCGTGGCCGTTCGTGCCGACTGATGCGTCAGACCGGTAGTAGACAGGCCGTTCTGCGTGCAAGTCCGTCCCTTGGGCCGGTGGATGCGGCAATCCGACGCCGTCGGAAGTTTTGGCGAAACCTATCCGCTTGCCAGGGGTTGTGCGCCCGTGAGGAGTCTCTGCCCGTCAGCCTCGGGCCGCCAGCTTCGGGAATGCGGTGATGCCGGTGCAAGGCCGGTTATGGCCGCTGTCGGCTTGACGATGGCGCGGGGCGCCCTGAGAACTGTGGCAGGGACCAGACAAGGCCCGGCCCAGACACGACGCGAAGAAGGAACCGCATCCATGACTGACCGCAACGATGACGCCCTGCGCCCTGCGCCCCGCGAAGACAAGGTCCTGACCACGCGCCAAGGCCATCCGGTATCCAACAACCAGTCGCAGCGCACCGTGGGATCGCGCGGCCCCGCGACGCTGGAAAATTACCAGTTTCTGGAAAAGATTTCGCATTTCGACCGCGAACGCATCCCCGAGCGGGTCGTTCATGCACGCGGCTTTGTCTGCTATGGCGAGTTCGAGGCGACAGGCATGATCGGCGACGAGCCGGCCTCGACATACACCCGCGCGAAGCTGTTCCAGGACAAGGGCAAGAAGACGCCGCTGGCGATCCGCTTCTCGACCGTGATCGGCGGGCGCGACAGTTCCGAAACCGCCCGCGACCCGCGCGGCTTTGCCGTCAAGTTCTATACCGAGGATGGCAACTGGGATCTGGTGGGCAACAACCTGGCCGTGTTCTTCATTCGGGACGCCATCAAGTTTCCCGACGTGATCCACTCGCTCAAGCCCGATCCCGTGACCTTCCGTCAGGAACCCAACCGCATCTTCGACTTCATGAGCCAGACGCCCGAGTCGATGCACATGCTGACGCACCTGTTCAGCCCGCGCGGCATTCCGGCCAGCTATCGCCACATGGAAGGCTTTGGCGTCAACACCTACAAGATGGTGAACGCGGCAGGCGACACGGTGCTGGTCAAGTACCACTTCCACCCGCGTCAGGGCGTGGCCAGCCTGACGGGTGAAGAGGCCGCCAAGGTGCAGGGTCAGGATCTGGGCTCGGCCTCCAAGGACCTGTTCACGGCCATCGAGATGGGCAATTTCCCGCAGTGGGACATGTATGTGCAGATCATGGAGGATCACGATCATCCCGAACTGGACTGGGATCCGCTGGACGACACCAAGATCTGGCCGGAAAAGGATTTCCCGCTGCGCCATGTCGGCACCATGACGCTGAACCGCAACGTCGAGGATTTCTTCAACGAGAACGAGCAGATCGCCATGGGCACCGGCGTGCTGGTGGACGGGCTGGACTTTTCCGATGACAAGATGCTGGTCGGGCGGACGTTCTCGTATTCCGACACGCAGCGCTATCGCGTCGGACCCAACTATCTGCAACTGCCGGTGAACCAGCCGAAAAGCGCCGCAGTGGCGACGAACCAGTCAGGCGGCCAGATGTCGTTCTATCGCGACAAGGCGCCGGGGCAGAACCCGTCGGTCAATTACGAACCGTCGATCCACAACGGCCTGCGCGAGGCTGAGCGCAAGCCGAACAACCCGCCCGAGATCAGCGGTCGCCTGACGCAGAGCGTGCTGGAACGCCGCAACGATTATGTGCAGGCCCGCGGGCGTTTCTGCACGATGATGGACTGGGAGCGCGACGACCTGATCAAGACCATGGGCGACATGCTGTCCCAGTGCGAACGCGACGTGCAGGAGCGGATGGTCTGGCACCTGCTGATGGTCCATGACGACTATGGCCGGCGCGTGGGCGAGATCATCGGTGTGACGGCCGATGATGTCCGCAACATGGGCCCGCTGCCCGACCAGGTGCTGACCGACGAGGATCAGCGGCGCCTGCAGAACCTGGGCAACAACGGCGATCAGATCGACGAGACGGTCTGGGGCCAGTGGACCAGCTCGGTCGAGAACCGCCAGGCCAAGGCCGAGGACGTTCTGGCCGGCTCGCTGCCGGAAACGCACCGGATGGCGGCGCAATAACATGAAGGGCGGGGCGCGTCAGCCCCGCCACCTTCCCGTCCTGCCGCCGAACAGCAGGGTTGCGCAGCCGACCGGGTCCATCGGCTTCTTGCACAACGGCACATCCCGGTAGGTCTGCGGGATCACGTCGGGTTCATAGCCGGTGGCGAAGATCACTGGCACGCCCCGCGCCTGCAGGACCTCGACCAGGCGGTACGACGGCTCACCCCCGAGGTTGATGTCCAGAACCGCGCCATCCAGACGATCCGCCGCATCGATCAGCGCCGCCCCCTGATCGACACTTGCCGCCGGCCCGACAACCACGGCCCCGGCGGCCCCGAGCAATAACGCAAGGTGATCGGCGACGAAAAAATCATCCTCGACCACAAGGATATGGAGCCCGATCAGGCTGGAATCCGCCATGCTCAACCTCCTTCCGCCCGGGACGCGCGGTCCAAGGGCAAGTCGATGGTGCAGACCAGCGAATTCGGACCCAGGTGATAGGTCGTCTGCGCCCCGAGGCTGTAGGGCAGCGCTCGCTCGATCAGGCGGCGACCATAGCCGCCCTGGTGTTCCGGCTCGCCCGCGGCGCCACGCACGAGTCCTTCCTCGCGCCATTCGATCATCAGGTGACGCATGGGGGGCGCTTCATGCAAATGCCAGCGGATGGTCAGGCGCCCGCCGGAACCCGACAGCGCGCCGTACTTGCGAGCATTCGTGGCAAGTTCGTGCAGCCCAAGCGCCAAGGTCTGAACCAGCGTCGGGCGGATCCGGACCGAAGGCCCTTCCAGCGTGATCTCCGCACTCCCGTCCGCCGCCAGTGCGTCGAGTTCCAGCAGCAGCAGCGCGCGCAGCGTGATCGGTTCCTGTTCAGCGCGCGACAGCAGCCCCTGCACGCGCGACAGGGCCGAAAGGCGGTCGCCAAAGCGGTCAAGAAAGACTTGGGTCGGTCCCGTGGTCGCCATGGTCTGGATCGCGATCGATCGGATCACGCCGATCAGGTTGCGCGTGCGGTGCTGCAACTCGGCCACCAGCACCTGCTGGCGTTCCTGCAGCTCCTTTTGCGCCTGTACGTCGGTGGAGGTTCCCAGCCACTCTGTCGTGCGGCCGGTCTTGTCCCGCACCGGCAGCGACCGGGTATGGTGCCAGAGATAGGCCCCGTCGGCAGCGCGACGGATACGGTGTTCCACATCCAGCAGGTCCTTGTCCGCCGCCTCGGCCCAA
>VGDE01000042.1 GCA_016869875.1 Alphaproteobacteria bacterium | reverse complement strand
CACCACCAGCATCGGCCGCACCAGCCGCCGCGCCAAGGGCGACAGCGCCAGGTTCAGCGCCGTCGCAATGCCAAGCGCCACCCCGGCCAGCAGCCCCGCCGCCAGATTCGCCAGCGTGAAGCGCGCATGCTCTGCCAGCAGGGGCGCGTGGCCGATCAGGGCGGCTGCGACGCGCAGGGGGCCGGGCAGGATAAAGGGCGGCAATCCGGTCGCCCAGACCACCGCCTGCCACAGCGCCAGCGCGGCCACAACCGCAAGAACGGACGACACCACCTGCCGCGCCAGGGCGGTCCGTGGCACCATCACGCGGCGCATGGCCGGGACAGCGCGCCGAACAGGGCGCCCTGCGCGGCCAGCACCCCGGGCGCATCCAGGGGACGGGGTGCATCGCCATCGGGCAGCGGCACCACGACGCTTCCCCAGGCTGTCATCAGGCAGGCGTGGTGGCCAAGTCGCGCGGCCTCCAGCGGGTCATGGGTGATCAGCAGGACGGTGCGCCCCACCAAAAGCCGCGCCGCCAGATCCTGCATCGCGGCGCGGGTCGCGGCATCGAGGGCCGAGAAGGGCTCGTCCAGGACGACCACGGGCCGATCCTCGATCATCGTGCGGGCCAGGGCCACGCGCTGCCGCTGGCCGCCCGACAGCGCGGCGGGGCGGCGATGCTCCAGCCCGGCCAGCCCGACCCGTTCCAGCAGCTCGCCGGCCCGTGCCCGGTCGGGCCGCTGCCCCCGCAGCCGGGCGCCGACGGTGACGTTGTCCAGCACGCTGGCCCAAGGCAGCAGCTGGTCCCGCTGGCCCATCATGGTGACGCGCCCGTGCAGGTCGTCCGGGCAGATGACCTCTCCTTCCAGCCGCGCCGCGACGGGCAGACCGGCGATGATGCGGCCAATCGTGGATTTGCCCACGCCCGATGCCCCCAGCAGGCAGGTCCAGCGGCCCCCCGGGCAGTCGATCTCCAGGCCGCGCGACAGGAACGCCCCGTCCAGCAACAGGTCGCCCCGGATGCGCAGGGCCGGGGCGATCATGTCCGGTCCAGCCCCATCTGCCAGAAGCCCTGCTCCAACTGCGTGGCCTGCGCAAACTGGCGCGCCAGGGTCGCCGCGCGGGGCAGGGCGGGCCAATCCGGCCCAAGCCGCGCCTCCAGCGCGCTGTCGATCAGGCGGCCCACTTCGAGGCAGATCCGCTGGTAGTCCCCGCCGCCATAGGTCGCCGTCCATCCGCCGTAAGGGCCGCCGCTGTCGGCATGGAGCAGCCCGATCTCGCCATAGCCGAAGACGCAAGGAGCCAACGCCGCCAGCAGGTCCAGCATGTCGCCCCCATAGCCCGTCGCCTGGACATAGCGGGTATAGGCCATGTTCGCCGGCGATTCGGGCGTCTGCTGCAGCATGTCCTCGGTGATGCCTTCGCGGCCGCAGATTTCGACATGCAGCGGCATCTCGCCGTTCAGAAGGCCATGAGCGATGCCGGAAGCGGCACGCATCTCGGACAGGCGGTCGGACTTTGCAAAGACCAGCGCCCAGCTTCGCGCGAAATGCAGCAGAAAGACGTAATCCTGCTGCAGGTAATGCAGAAAGCTGTCGCGCGGCAGGGTCCCCGCCGCCAGCTGGCGAACGAAGTCGTGCTGCACATAGGCGTCCCATCCGGCCCCCGCAGCCTGCCGCCACAGCGCAAAGGCACGGCCGTAATCGGGGGTTGTCATCGTCCCACCTCGGCGTTCACGTCCAGCGCCAGGTCGGACAGTGGCAGGCCGCCGGGCGTCGCCCCCTGATCGGCCAGGAACGCCTCGAACCGGGCATAGCGGCCGGCATCCAGCGCGGCCGGGCGGCCGGCAAAGCGCGGCCATGTGTCGGCCCAGGCAGCCTCGTTCAGGGGTGTCCGCAGTTCGGACGCGGTGGCCGAGAAAAGCCGCCAGGCCTGGTCGGGGTCGTTCTTGATAAAGGCGGTGGCGCGTTCGGTCGCGTCCAGAAAGGCCGATACCGCATCCGCGTCCATGCGGGCCGGATCGGCCAGATAGATCAGCTCGTCATAGGCCGGGATGCCGTGCGCCTCCGGGTAAAGGCAGCGGCCCTCGTGCCCCTCCATCCGCAGCTGGTTCAGCTCGAAATTGCGAAAGGCGCCGATGACGCCATCCACCTGACCCGACATCAGCGCGGGCGAGATCGACCAGCCGACATTGATCTGCTCGACATCCGAGGGCCGAAGCCTCGCATCGGCCAGCATGGCGTCCAGCATCACCTCCTGCACGCCCGCGACGGCAAAGCCCACCTTGCGGCCGCGCAGATCGGCGGGCGTCTCGATGTCGCTGTCGGCCAGCACGACAAGGCAGGTCAGAGGCGTTTCGACCAGGGTGCCGACGCGCGTGACGGGCAGGCCCTGATGGCGCGACAGGTGCAGCTGCGGCTGATAGCTGACGGCCAGGTCGGCGCGGCCTGCGGCCACCATGCGCGGCGGGTCGTTGGGGTCGGAAGGGCTGACGACCTTGACCGTCAGCCCGGCCTCGTCGAAATAGCCCAGTTCCTGCGCCAGCACGATCGGGGCGTGGTCGGGGTTCACGAACCAGTCCAGCATCACGGTCAGCGTCGTGTCGGCTTGGGCGGGCAGGGCAAGACCGGCCGCCAGCGCAAAGGTCAGGTGTTTCATGTCATCCTCGGGTGGTGGAATCGGTCAGGGCCAGCAGCGCGATGCGCCCCGGCCAGCGAGCTTGCAGGATCTGGCCCGCATTATGGGCGCGCAGCCCGGTACGGCAGGCCAGCACCACGCGTGCGCCGGGCGGTGGGTCCAGCCGCGCGATCTGGTCGGGCGGCAGGTGGCGTGCGTCGGGGCGGAACGGGTGCGGGGCTTCGGTCCGCAGATCGACCAGCAGGTCGCCGGGGTCGATCTGGCTGGCCGCGATGAAGGGCAGGGGCGCGTGGGGCTCGGATGCGTTGTCAAAGCGAAAGCCGCCCATGCGCCAGGTGGCCGCGTCCAGGCTGACCAGGCGGCCCAGCGGAGACGGACTCAGCCCCAGCACGCTTGCCAGCGCCATCTGCGCCTGCAGCGCGCCGATCATGCCCACCACCGGCCCCATCACGCCCGCCGTGGCGCAGGTCGCCCCCTGCGCCGGCAGGTCGGGAAAGACCGCGCGCAGGCTGGGCGCCCCGCCGCAGCAGCCCGCCGCATAGCCCGACAGCGCCAGCGCGGATCCCGCGATCAGCGGCTTGCCCACAGCGAGGCAGGCATCCGACAGCGTGAGGCTGACGGCAAAGCTGTCGGCGCAATCCAGCACCACATCCGCCTCCGCGACCAGCGCGGGCGCGTTGGCGGGGGTCAGCCAATCGACCAGGGGACGGACCGTTACCTCGGGGTTCATCTCGGCCATGACGGCGGCCGCGGCCTGCGCCTTGGAGCGGCCGATCTGGCGCATCGCATAGATCGGCTGCCGGTGCAGGTTCGTGGCCTCGACCTGATCGCCGTCGATCAGCGTGACGCGACCGACACCGGCACCGACCAGGTATTGCAGGGCCGGAACGCCCAGTCCCCCCGCCCCCACGATCAGCGCCTGCGCCCCGCTCAGCCGTTCCTGGCCTTCGGGGCCGACCTGGGGCAGCACCATCTGGCGCGCATAACGGTTCATGCCGTCACCCGCAGCCATTCCGCCATCCGCGCGTCGGGGTCAGGGTTCAACGTGATGTCCGTCACAGCCGAAACGACATCCGCCCCCGCCGCCAGCGCCTGCAGGCCCCGGTCCGGGGTCAGCCCGCCAATCGCGACCAGCGGTATCGGCCCGACCAGCCGCTTCCATTCAGCCACCCGGTCCAGGCCCTGTTCGTGCCACTTCATCTGTTTCAGAATCGTGGGCCAGACCGGTCCCAAGGCGACATAGTCGGGCGCCAGCGACAGGGCACGGTCCAGTTCGGCATGGTCATGGGTCGACACGCCAAGGTGCAGCCCGGCGCGCCGGATCGCGCCAAGGTCGGCCTCGTCCAGATCCTCCTGACCCAGATGCAGCCAATCGGCCCCCTCGTCGATGGCGAGCTGCCAGTGGTCGTTCACCACCAGCGCCGCGCCATGCTGCCGGGCCAGGTCCAGCCCCCGGCGGATCTGGGCGCGCAGGTCATCCGGGGTCAGGTCCTTGAGGCGCAGCTGGACCAGCCGCACCCCAAGCGGCAGCGCGCGTTCCAGCCAGTCCACATGGTCGAAGATGGGATAAAATCGGGGCAGGGTCACAGCCAGGCCTTTCCGATGACGGGGGTCGAGGGTGCGGCCATGTCGCGCGGCCCCATGGGATCGGCGGCATGGGCCAGTTGTCCGGCCTGAACCGCCAGCGCAAAGGCGCGGGCCATGGCGGCCGGATCGCCCGCCTGCGCCACGGCCGTGTTCAGCAGCACCGCGTCAAAGCCCATCTCCATCGCCTCGGCAGCGTGGCTGGGCAGGCCGAGGCCTGCGTCGATCACCATCGGCACCTCCGGAAAGGCCGCGCGCAGCATCCGCAGCCCATAGCGGTTGTTCAGCCCCAGACCCGATCCGATGGGCGCGCCCCAGGGCATCAGCACCCGACAGCCGGCATCCAGCAGGCGCTGCGCCAGGACCTGATCCTCGGTCGTGTAGGGAAAGACCTCGAAGCCTTCGCGGGTCAGGATCTCGGCCGCCTCCAGCAGCCCGAATGGGTCGGGTTGCAGCGTGTCGGCATGACCGATCACCTCCAGCTTGATCCAGTTCGTTTCGAACATCTCGCGCGCCATGCGGGCAGTGGTGACGGCCTCCCGGGCGCTGTGGCAGCCTGCGGTGTTGGGCAGGACCCGGACGCCCAGGTCGCGGATGATGTCCCAGAAGGCCTGACCCTGGCCCGCCTCGCGCCGCAGCGACACGGTCGCGACAGAGGCCCCGCTGTCCCGGAACGCCGCCTGCATGACTGCGGGCGAGGGGTATTGCGCAGTGCCCAGCATCAGCGCATTGGCCAGGGTGACGCCATAGAATTCACGCATCTCAGCCCCCCTGCATCGGGGCCAGAACCTCCAGCCGGTCGCCTTCGCGCAGGGTCTGCACCGCGCGCGCGGAGGCAGGCAGGAAGTCCCCGTTCAGCGCGGTGGCCACGCGCGCGCCTGTCCACCCCAGTTCGTCCAGCGCCTCGGCCACGGTGGCGGCGGCCAGCTCGCGGGACTCTCCGTTGACGTCAATCCTCATGGACAAGCTCTCCCTTGGTTCCGGACAGAAGAAAATCGGCGGCCTGATGCGCCAGCGCCGGCGCCATCAGATAGCCGTGGCGAAACAGGCCGTTCAGGTGCAGCACCCGGCCGCGCACGACGACGCGGGGAATGTTGTCGGCGAAGGCGGGGCGCAGATCCGCGCCCAGTTCGACGATGCCAGCCTCGCCAAAGCGGGGATCCAGCGCATAGGCCGCCGACAGCAGTTCCAGCGCGGCGCGCGCGGTGACCGGCGCGCGCGACGTGCTCTCGATCTGCGTCGCGCCCAGCATGAAGAGCCCGTCACCGCGCGGAACGATGTAAAGGGGGTGGCGCGGATGCAGCAGGCGGACCGGACGGGTCAGGCGGATCTCGGGGGCGTGAAGGACCGCCATCTCGCCCCGGACCCCGCGCAGGCCGGGCAGGGGCGCGGCCAGGCCGCGGGCGTCGATGACCGTGCCGTCCAGGTCCTCGGGCGCCGCCTCGGCGCGTTCAATGGCGATCCCGCGCGCGGCCAGCGCCGCCAGCAGGTCCGCCAGCGCGCGCCGGGGGTCCAGATGCGCCTCGGTCGGAAAGAACAGCCCGTTCCGGTGATGCGACAGGTCGGGTTCCAGATCGCCCGGCGCGCAGGGCTGGTGACCCAGGCTGCGGCGGGCAAAGCGTGACAGTTCTGCCTGATCCCGCTGCAGCGCCACGACAAGGGTTCCCCGGCGGGTCACGGGCGTGATCCGCTCCCATTTCTCGGCGGCCTGTGCGCCAAGATGCACGACGATCGGCTCGGCGGAAACGCCTTCGCAATACGGCGCCAGCATGCCGCCCGCCCACCACGAGCATCCATGCGCCCCCGGCCCGCCGCTGCGGTCGAGGATGCGGGGTGTCATGCCGCGCCGCGCCAGTTCATGCGCGGCGAAAAGGCCGGCGACCCCGGCGCCCAGGATGGTCACGTCAGCCATGCGGCCACAGCGCGTGGAAATGGTGAACGGGACCGTGGCCGTGACCCACGCACAGCCTGTCGGCCGCCACGATGGCGCCTTGCAGGTAACGATGCGCCCCTGCGACCGCCTGCGGCAGCGCCTGCCCCTGCGCAAGGCCCGCCGCGATCGCCGCCGACAGGGTGCAGCCGGTGCCGTGCGTGTTCCGGGTGTTCCGGCGGGGTGCCGTCAGGCGGGTGATGCCCTGACCGGTCACCAGCAGGTCGGTGCAGACCGGCCCTTCGGCATGACCGCCCTTCATCAGGACGGACATGGCCCCCAAGGCACGTAGGGCTTCTCCCTGCTCGGCCATCTCGTCCTCCCCGCGGGCGGGGGCACAATCCAGCAGGCGCGCCGCCTCGGGAAGGTTCGGGGTCACCAGCGTGGCCTGGGGCAGCAGGACGTCGCGCAGGCTTGCGATGGCCGCGGCGGGCAGCAGCGTGTCGCCGGACTTGGCGATCATCACCGGGTCCAGCACCACCGGCACGGGACGCCCCGCCAGGCCCTGTGCCACCGCCTCGATGGCCCGGCTGTCGCCCAGCATGCCCAGCTTGACGGCCCTGATGTCCAGGTCGTCAAAGACGGCCGCCATCTGCGCGGCAATCATGGCCGGGCCAGCGGCCTCGACCATGGTCACGGCGCGAGTGTTCTGGGCGGTGAGGGCGGTCACGACGCTGGCGCCAAAGACGCCCAACGCGGAAAATGTCTTGAGATCCGCCTGGATGCCGGCCCCGCCGCCCGAATCCGACCCGGCGATGGTCAGGGCAATCGCTACGCTCACGTCATCCTCCTTGCGAAGGGTCGGAGCCGGACATGAGGGAGGGCCACAGGGCAGAACAGTTTCTGCCGACAGATGCACCGTTCCCTCCGCCGGTATGACCCGGATCAGGTTCGATGGGTTGGCTGTCGCCTCTCAGCCCGGACGGGCACCCCAACGGTTTGCATGGAAAGGTTAGACGGCGGATCTTGCCGGCGCAAGGGTGATCGTCTGTCCTCGGCGCCTCGGGGTGCGACGGCGGCATGGGCGGATCAGCGGATGGCCGGATGTCCGGCCCACAACCTTGTCCTCCGGCCCTGGCCGGCCAGGCAGACGGTCGCGCTCATCCAGTATTTCCTCCCATGCCCGCGGCATTGCCCGTGGACTTCGTGGCGCGTCTGGCGTATGGCACCGCCTTTGGCCCTGAATGTCCGGGGCGGCGGGTGCAGGGTGGGCCGGTCGCGACGACGATAGGTGCCGCTCATCGGGTGCCGCGCAAACGGCGCCCCCGCATTTGGCGAATTCGGATGACTGAACTGAATATCCCCGCACCGCTGCAGGCGGCGCTGGCCGACAAGGGCTATGACAGCCTGACCAGTGTCCAGAGCGCAGTTCTGGCGCCCGAGGCGCAGGGCCGCGATGTCCTGGTTTCGGCCCAGACCGGGTCCGGCAAGACCGTGGCCTTTGGCCTGGCGGTGGGTGCCGACCTGCTGGAAGGCGACCGCATGCCCGAGGGCGAGCTGCCCTTGGCACTGGCCATCGCGCCGACGCGCGAACTGGCGCTGCAGGTGGCCCGCGAACTGGAATGGCTTTATGCCGGCGCGGGCGCGCAGATCGCGACCTGCGTGGGCGGCATGGACTATCGCAACGAACGTCGCGCCCTGCAGCGCGGTGCGCAGATCGTGGTGGGCACGCCGGGCCGCCTGCGCGACCACATCGACCGGGGCAGCCTGGACCTGTCCGCCCTGCGCGCCGCGGTTCTGGACGAGGCCGACGAGATGCTTGACCTGGGCTTTCGCGAGGACCTGGAATACATCCTGGGCGCGGCGCCCCTCGAGCGGCGCACGCTGATGTTCTCGGCCACCGTGCCTCCGGCGATCGAAAAGCTGGCCCGCGACTTCCAGCGCGATGCGCTGCGCATCAGCGCGCAGGGCGAGGCGCGCCAGCACGGCGACATCGCCTATCGCGCCTATACCGTCACTGCCCGCGACCGCGAACCCGCGATCTTCAACCTGCTGCGCATCCACGAGGCGCAGACCTCCATCGTCTTCTGCAAGACGCGCGCCAACGTGAACCACCTGCTGGCGCGCATGTCGAACCGCGGCTTCAAGGTCGTCGCGCTGTCGGGCGAGCTGTCCCAGCAGGAGCGGACCCATGCCCTGCAGGCGCTGCGCGACGGGCGCGCGCGCGTCTGCATCGCCACGGACGTGGCCGCGCGCGGCATCGACCTGCCGGGGCTGGAACTGGTGATCCATGCCGACCTGCCGACCAATCCCGAAACGCTGCTGCACCGGTCGGGCCGGACGGGCCGCGCGGGCTCCAAGGGGGTGTCGGCGCTGATCGTGCCGTCGTCGGACTACAAGCGCGCGCAGCGGTTGCTGCAGAATGCCAAGGTCGTGGCGGAATGGCTCAAGGCGCCGTCGGCCGACGACGTGCGGGCGCGCGACGACCAGCGGATGCTGGACCATCCCGGCCTGACCGAGGAGGTGGGCGAGGATGCGCCCCTGGCCGCGCAGTTGTTGGAGCGTTTCAGCGCCGAACAGGTGGCCTCGGCCTTTCTCAAGCTGTGGCGCGAAGGCCGTCCCGCCGCCGAGGAGTTGATGGAAACGCAGGCTCCGCCCGCCCCGATGGCTCCGCGCCAGCCGCGCGAATTCGGACCGTCGGTCTGGTTCACGCTGTCGGTCGGCCATTCCGGCCGCGCCGAGGCGCGCTGGCTGTTGCCCAAGATCTGCGATGCCGGCGGGATCACCAAGGACGCGATCGGGGCCATTCGCGTCCGCCAGGACCTTTCCTATGTGCAGATCGCGGCCGAGGCGGCCGACCGCTTTGGCGATTTCATCGAGATCACCCCAGAGGTGACGATGCGCCGGATGGAGGGCGAGCCCGACCTGGAGGCACCCGCCGAACGCGCGCCGCGGCCCCGGTTCGACGCCCGTGACGACCGGCCGGCGCGCAAGCCTGCGCCGCGCCGCAAGCCTGCCGAGGATGAAGGGCACCAAGCCCGCGTCAAGGCCGCCCGCGGAGGCTGGGTGCCCGATGATGCGCCCTTGGCCGACCCGCGCGAGGGTGGCCCGCGCGCGCCCGTCAAGGCATGGAAGAAAAAGCCGCAGGCTGACAGCGCCGGCGGCCCGCGCAAGCCTGCCGGTCCTGCCGGCAAGACGGCATGGGCCAAGCCGCGCAGCGACAAGCCGGGCGGGCCCAAGCCGCATCGCAAAGGCCCCAAGCGTCCCGACTGAGCGGACGGCATAGAGAAGGCTGCCTGAAAAACAGGCACTTCTAATGCACCATCTGCAATCGCGAAGCCTCAAGCGCCCGGCCCCGATCAACGGGACCGGGCGCGCCGCGTTGTGCCGTCGAAATGTCGCAATTAGTGTTGCCAGACGCGTCGGCCGCCGCCTAATCTGCTCTCTGCGCTGAATAACCAACGACAACAGGGAGAGCGCCTTTTGCTGGACGACCGCCGCGGCGACAGTTTCGTCGCCTTTGAGCATGTGCAAAAAAGTTATGATGGACAAAGCCTTGTCGTCAAAGACCTGAACCTTTCGATCGGAAAGGGCGAGTTCCTGACGATGCTGGGGCCTTCGGGTTCGGGCAAGACCACCTGCCTGATGATGCTGGCGGGCTTCGAGACGGCGACGCATGGCGAGATCCGTCTGGACGGCCGGCCGATCAATCAGGTGCCGCCCCACAAGCGGGGCATCGGCATGGTGTTCCAGAATTATGCGCTGTTCCCCCACATGACCGTCGGAGAAAACCTGTCCTTTCCCCTCGAGGTGCGGGGCATGGGCAAGCCCGAGCGCGAAAGCCGGATCAAGCGGGCACTGGACATGGTCCAGATGGGCCGGTTCGCCAACCGGCGCCCTGCACAGCTGTCGGGGGGGCAGCAGCAGCGGATCGCCCTTGCGCGCGCGCTGGTGTTCGACCCCGAACTGGTCCTGATGGACGAACCGCTTGGGGCGCTGGACAAGCAGCTGCGTGAACACATGCAGTTCGAGATCAAGCACCTGCACGAGAAACTTGGGATCACCGTCGTCTATGTCACCCATGATCAGGGCGAGGCGCTGACGATGTCGGACCGGATCGCGGTCTTCAACGACGGCCGTATCCAGCAGCTGGCCAGCCCTTCGGCACTTTACGAGCGGCCCGAGAACAGCTTTGTCGCCAGCTTCATCGGCGAAAACAACGCCCTGGCCGGCACGATCGAGAGGCTGGAAGGTGACAAGGCACTTGTGCGGTTGGACGGGGGCGGGCTCATCGACGCCACCGCCGTGAACATCCGCGAGCGGGGGCAGCGCACGACGGTCTCGATCCGCCCGGAACGGGTCGAGTTCAAGCCCGAGATGATGCCGCAGGGCGCCCACACGATCGAGGCGCAGGTGCTGGAGGTCGTCTATATGGGCGACATCCTGCGCGCGCGCCTTCAGGTCGCGGGCAGCGACAACTTTGTCATGAAGATGCGCAACACGATCGGCCAGACGCGGCTGAACCCCGGACAGGCGATCCGCATCGGCTGGCACCCGCAAGACGCGCGCGCGCTGGACCCGATCTGAGCCCTTGGCGGCGCGGACGGATCGCGCCGCCTGCTGCCTTGCAGCCAAGAATGACGGCAGAATTGCCGCGTTGTTCCCAGTTGGAGATCCTGATGAGACGCATCCTTGCACTGACCACCGCGCTTGGCCTTGTCACCGGCCCGGCCCTGGCTGACGTGAACCTGCTTTCCTGGGGCGGGGCCTATGGCAACAGCCACCTCGAAGCCTATGCCAAGCCCTTCACGGCCGAGACCGGGATTGCCGTGAACATGTCGGACGCCGACAATCCGGCCACGCCGATCAAGGCTCAGGTCGAGGCCGGCAACGTGAGCATGGACGTGGCTTCGGTCGAATATGCCGATGCCGTGCGGCTGTGCGACGAGGGGCTGCTGGAGCCGATCGACCCGTCGATCCTGCTGCCGGCCGAGGATGGCACCCCCGCCGAGGAGGATTTCATCGACGGCGCCATCACCGAGTGCTTTGTCGGCACCGATGTTTACTCGATGGTGCTGGCCTTCAACGCGAGCCAGTTTTCGGAAGCCAAGCCGGCCACCCCGGCCGATTTCTTCGACACCCAGGCCTTTCCGGGCAAGCGCACGATGCGCAAGGGTGCCAAGTTCAACCTGGAACTGGCGCTGATGGCGGACGGTGTGCCGGCCGAAGAGGTTTATGAACTGCTGGCCACGCCCGAGGGCGTGGACCGGGCCTTCGCAAAGCTGGACACGATCAAGAACGACGTGATCTGGTGGGAGGCGGGCGCGCAGCCGCCGCAGCTGCTGGCCGATCGCGAGGTCAGCATGGCCTATGCCTTCAACGGCCGGATCTTCAACGCGGCGCAGGCCGACGGCCAGCCCTTCGAGATCATCTGGGACGGCCAGATCTATGAGATGGAGGGTTGGGTCGTGCCCAAGGGCGCGCCGAACATGGAGGAGGCGATGCAGTTCGTGGCCTGGACCACCGGCCCCGCGCCGCAAGCCCGCGCCGCCGAGTTCATCAGCTATGGCCCGCCCCGCCGTTCCGCTGCCGCGATGGTCGGCAACATCGAGGGCACGGACCAGCCGATGGGGCCGCACCTGCCGACCTCCGAGGCGAACATGACCAACGCTCTCGCCTCCGACCTCGAGTTCTGGGTCGATCGTGACGCCGAGCTGAACGAGCGTTTCAACAGCTGGCTGGCCAGCTGACCGGACTTGGCCGGGCGGGACATCCCGCCCGGTCCGCCCCATCCGGGGCCAATGACAACGGACGCAAAGTCCGGGTTTATTTCCACGGGGAGAACATACGTGAAAACCACTCTTATCCTGACGACCGCGCTGACCGGCTTCGGCTTTGCCGCCGCCGCGCAGGAGGTGAACGTCGTATCCTGGGGCGGGGCCTACGAGGTCAGCCAGGTCGAGGCCTATAACAAGCCCTTCACCGCCGAAACGGGCATCAAGGTCAACATGATCGCGGCCGACAACCCGGCCACGCCGCTGCGCGCGCAGGTCGAGGCCAACAACGTGACCGGCGATGTCTTTGACATCGAGGTATCGGACGCGATCCGCCTGTGCGACGAGGGCGCGCTGGTCGAGATCGACCCGGCCGATCTGCCCGCGGCGCCGGACGGCACGCCCGCGGCCGAGGATTTCGTGCCCGGCGCCCTGCAGGAATGCGCGGTCGCCAACATCGTCTGGGGCACCGTCATTTCCTACAATACCACCAAGTTCGAGGGCCAGGCCCCCAGCACCGCCGCCGATTTCTTTGACACCGAGACCTTTCCCGGCAAGCGCGGCCTGCCCAAGAATCCCAAGCGCACGCTGTATCTGGCGCTGATCGCAGACGGCGTGCCGGCCGAAGAGGTATATGACGTGCTGGGCACCGACGAAGGCGTGGAACGGGCCTTTGCAAAGCTTGACACGATCAAGGCCGACACGGTCTGGTGGGACGCGGGGGCCCAGCCTGTGCAGCTTCTGGCCGATGGCGAGGTCAGCATGACCACCGTCTATAACGGCCGCATCTTTGACGCAATCGTGGCCGAGAACCAGCCCTTCGAGATCATCTGGGACGGCCAGTACATGGACATGGACATGTTCGTCATCCCGAAGGATGCGCCCAATCCGGAAGCCGCGATGGAATATCTGAAATTCGCCACCGGTACGCAGCGCCTGGCGGATCAGGCCAAGTACATCGCCTATGGCCCGTCGCGCAAATCCTCGGCCTCGCTGGTCGGCCTGTACCAGGACGGCAAGACCGAGATGGCCCCGCACATGCCCACCAGCCCCGAGGCGCTGGAGAATGCCGTGCTGGACGATCCGGAGTTCTGGGCCGACCATTCGGCAGAGCTGACCGAGCGTTTCAACAGCTGGCTGGCTTCTTCCTGATCCGAACTGCCGCCGCCTCCTATCCGGGGCGGCGGCCCTGACCTCTGGGGACGACATGGCGAACGCCGCACTTGATCCACATGCCGCCATCGCCACCACCGCATCTGGGGTGGGACAAGGGGTGCTGACCACTGCCGACGGCAGGCCGCTGGCCCGGGCTCTGGCACGTAGCCAGGGCCGCGCACGCCGCAAGGCCTTTCTGCTGGTCCTGCCGCTGCTGGCCTTTATCCTGATCACCTTCGTGGTCCCGATCGGGCAGATGCTGCAGCGGTCCTTCTACAACGACGGCTTTTCGGTCCACATGCCGCAGGTGTCGGCCTGGTTCGCGGCGACCGAGCGCGGCACGCCTCCCGACGATGCAGCCTGGGCAGCTTTGGCCGCCGACCTGACCGCCAGCGCCGAGGCGCGCACGATCGGGGTCGTGGGAACGCGCATCAACTATGACATGTCCGGCACGCGGTCGCTGTTCACGTCGACCGGCCGGCAGGTGCGGAGCGGGATCGAGCCGCCCTATGACCAGGCGTTGCTGGACATCAACCCGGCCTGGGGCGACCCGATGCTGTGGTCCACCATGCGCGAGGCGGCAAGCCCCTACACCGCGAACTTCTACCTGGCCTCGGTCGACCGCACACGCGACGAACAGGGCCAGATCCAGCAGGTCGAGGAGCGCCAGCGCGTCTACCTGATGCTGTTCTGGCGCACCTTCTGGCTGTCCGCCGTCATCACGGCGCTGACCTTCGTGCTGGGCTTTCCCATCGCGCATCTGCTGGCGACGCTGCCCATGCGGAAATCCAACCTGCTGATGATCCTGGTGCTGCTGCCCTTCTGGACCTCGCTGCTGGTCCGGACGACCAGCTGGATGGTGCTGCTGCAGCAGCAGGGCGTCATCAACGACCTGCTGGTCTGGCTGGGGGTGATCGGCGGCGGAGAGCGCCTGCAGATGATCTATAACCAAACCGGCACGATCATCGCGATGACTCACATCCTGCTGCCCTTCATGATCCTGCCGCTGTATTCGGTCATGCGGACGATCAATCCCTCCTATGTCCGCGCCGCGCGCAGTCTGGGCGCGACCAGCTGGACTGCCTTTCGCCGCATCTATTTCCCCCAGACCCTTCCGGGGCTGGGGGCCGGAGCGATGCTGGTCTTCATCCTGGCGGTCGGCTACTACATCACGCCTGCCCTGGTCGGCGGCTCGTCCGGGCAGCTGATCTCGAACATGATCGCGCAGCACATGACCGGGACGCTGAACTGGTCGATGGCCGCGGCACTGGCCGCGCTGCTGCTGGGCGCGGTGCTGATCCTTTACTGGCTTTACGACCGCCTTGTCGGCGTCGACAATCTGAAACTGGGGTAGATCGATGGCCGTTCCGACCTATGCAAGCCCGCTGGAGCGTGTCTGGCACTACTTCTACCTGGCGATCTGCGCCGCGATCTTCTTCTTTCTGATCGCGCCGATCATCGTCATCATCCCGCTGTCCTTCAACGCCGCGCCTTACTTCACCTTTACCCCCGCCATGCGCAGCCTGGACCCCGACGGGTTCAGCCTGCGCTGGTATGAAAGCCTGCTGACCTTCGGGATGCAGAATCCCGACAGCCAGGGCTGGGCCTTCTGGTCGGATGCCTGGACGAATGCGAAATGGGTGCAGGCGGCCAAGAACTCGATCATCATCGGCGTCTTTTCGACCCTGGTCGCGACGGTGCTGGGAACCCTGGCCGCGCTGGGCCTGTCCCGTCCCGAGATGCCGTTCCGGCGCGCGATCATGGCGATCCTGATCTCGCCCATGATCGTGCCGCTGATCATCACGGCCACGGGGATGTTCTTTTTCTATTCGAACCCCTGCGAACTGCTGACCTTGTTCGGCTTCAGCCCGGAATGCGGGCGGCTGGCGGGCACCTATCTGGGCGTGATCCTGGCCCATGCGACGCTTGGCATCCCCTTCGTGATCATCACCGTGACCGCCACGCTGGTCGGCTTTGACCAGTCGCTGAACCGTGCCGCCGCCAGCCTGGGAGCCAATCCGCGAACGACCTTCTTCAAGGTGACGATGCCGCTGATCCTGCCGGGGGTCGTGTCGGGGGCGTTGTTCGCGTTTGTCACCTCGTTCGACGAGGTGGTGGCCGTGCTGTTCATCGCGGGCCCGGATCAGCAGACCATCCCGCGCCAGATGTGGAACGGCATCCGCGAACAGATCAGCCCGGCGATCCTGGCTGTGGCGACGCTGCTGGTGATCTCTTCCATCGCGCTCTTGACCACGGTCGAGCTGTTGCGCCGCCGGTCCGAACGCATTCGCGGCGTCACCCCCCGATGACCCCGCAGGAACTGGAGGACGAGGCCGCGCGCCCCGCGCCCCCGGCCTTCGCCGGGCTGTCGCCGTCGCAGCGGGCGCATGGCCGACGGCTGGCGGCCATCCACGACATGTACCGCGCCGAACTGGCAGCGGTTTCCGAACTGCTGACAGAGCTGCGGGCAGGAAGAGGCCGGCCTGCCGATCTGGCGGCCCGCGTCTCGGACACTGCCCTGGCGCGGAATCTGGCGCTGTTCGGCACGGCCTGCGGGCGGGACTGCGCCCTGCTGCAGAACCACCACGACATCGAAGAGCAATGGATGTTCCCGGCTGTCGCGGCCCGTGCGGGCTCGCCCCTGGCACCTGTTCTTGAACGGCTGGTGGCCGAGCACAAGGTCATCCACCGCCTGATCGGCGAATTGCACGACGCCGCGGAAGCACTGGTTTCCGATCCCGGCCCGCAGGCCTTCGATCTGTGCGCGGAGCGCTTTGACCGCCTGAACCGGGCGATCCGGTCGCATTTCGGGTATGAGGAAACGGCCCTGGAAGGCGCGCTGGGGGCCTATCGCGTCCCGATCTGAAAAAGGTCAGGGCAGGACCGTCAGCCACATCCAGACCGTCAGCGTCGACAGGCCCGTGGCGATCAACACGCTTGAGGCCGCGACCCGGCGCGCGGCGCCATAGATATTGGCGAACAGGTAGGCGTTGACGCCCGGCGCCATCGCGGCGGTTACCACCGCCGACCGCATGCCGTCGCGATCAAGGCCCAGCAGCTGGCCGGTGCCAAAGGTGATGGCCGGATGCAGGATCAGACCCGCCGCGCAGCACATGGCAATCGTGGCCATGTCACCTTCGGGCCGATAGCGATGAAGAACGCCGCCCAGCCCGAACAATGCCGCCGGCAGCGCGGCGCGCGCGACCATGTCCACGGCGTCCCAGAACCCCTGCGGCATCGTCAGGCCTGCCTGCATCAGCAGGTTCATCGTCATGCCCGCCAGGATGCCGATGACCAGCGATGTCCGCAGCACCCCCGTCAGCGCGCGCAGCGCGACGCGGCCGACGGACAGGCCCGAACCGCGGGCGCGGGTGAACTCCATGACCGTGATCCCGAAGGTATAAAGCATCGGGGAATGAAGCGCGATGATGGCCCAGTTGCCGTCCAGCGCGTCGGGTCCATAGGCACGTTCGGTGATGGGAACGCCCAGCAGCAGGGTGTTGGAAAACAGGCAGACGAACCCGATGGCGATGCAATCAACGGCCGGGCGCTTGAACAGGTATCTTGCGCCCGCCCAGCCTGCCGCAAAGCTGGCAAAGGCCCCGGCATAGAACGGGATCAGCAGCTGCGCGCGAAACTCGTTGCCCAGGTCCAGCCGCGCCATGGAGGCGAAGAGAAGCGTCGGGACGGCGAAATTCTGCGCGAAGTTCATCAGGCCATCGACCGCGCTGTCCCGGAACCAGCCACGCCACGCCACGAAATAGCCAAAGCCCACCACCAGAAAGACCGGGAGGATGATCGTGAACAGCGCGCTCATGCGGCGGGGGGAAGATCGGGTGCTTCTGCCGTGGTTTCGATTCGCATCCCGTCAAAGGCGGGAATGACATGGTCAGGCGTTTGCGCCGCGACCGTGGCATAGTCCATGTCGATATGCATGTTTGTCAGCACGGCGCGGGGACTGCGGGCGCGGGCGATCCAGTCCAGCGCCTGTGCCAGATGCGCATGGCTGGGATGGGGCTGCGGGCGCAGTGCATCGCAGACAAAGACCGGCGCGTCCTGGATCAGCGGCCAAGCGGTCTCCGGGATGTCGGACACGTCCGGCAGATAGACCAGCCCGCCGATCCGAAAGCCAAGGGCGGTGATGTCGCCATGCTGCACCCGGAGGGGGATCAGCGTGATCGCGCCGCCCAGGCCCTGGACGGTAATGCGGCCGGTGATCATGTTGAGGTTGCAGATCGGGGGGTACTGGCTGCCTTCGGGGGTCTGGAAGACATAGCCAAAGCGGGCCACCAGCGCATCGGCCGTCGGCGCATCCGCCCAAAGCGGCAGCATCCGGTTGGCGTTGAAGACCAGCTGGCGCAGGTCGTCGATCCCGTGGCAGTGATCGGCATGGGCATGGGTATAGACCACCGCGTCCAGCGTCGCGACGCCCGCATCCAGCAGTTGTGGCACAAGGTCGGGACCGGTGTCGATCAGGACCTGCGTCGTGCCGTCCGGACCGGTGCGCTCCACCAGCAGCGAACAGCGGCGGCGGCGGTTCCGGGGTTCGGCCGGATCGCAGGCGCCCCAGCGGTTGCCCAGCCGCGGCACGCCGCCCGACGACCCGCAGCCCAGGATCGTCGCGCGGATCATCGGGCAGCCTTCCAGAAGAGGCGGTCGAAATTGGCCGATGTCCGCGCTGCGAAATCCGCAAGATCCAGCCCGAAGATTTCAGCCCCCACGGCGGCAGTATGCGCCACATAGGCAGGCTCGTTCCGGCGCCCGCGATGGGGCGGGGGCGCCAGATAGGGACTGTCGGTTTCGACAAGGATGCGGTCCAGCGTAGTTGCGGCAAAGATGTCGCGCAGTTCGGCGGACCGGGGAAAGGTGGCAATGCCCGACATCGACAGGTAGAAGCCCAGATCCAGCGCCGCCTGCGCCAGCGCCGGGGTCGAGCTGAAGCAGTGCATCACGCAGTCAAAGCGGCCTGCGCGGTGCTCCTCGGTCAGGATGCGGGCCATGTCCTCGTCGGCGTCACGCGCGTGGATGATCAGCGGCAGGCGGGTGCGGCGCGCGGCCTCGATATGGACACGCAGGCTTTGCTGCTGGGCGGCGGCGCTTTCGGCGGTGTAGTGATAGTCCAGCCCGGTTTCGCCGATACCCACGAATTTTGGATGATCGGCCAGGGCGACCAGCTCCTCGACCGTGGCCATGGGCTCTTCGGCCACGCTCATGGGATGGGTGCCGGCCGCGTAAAAGACGCCTTCATGAGCCTCGGCCAAGGCACGCACGGCGGGTTCGTTGCGCAGGCGGGTGCAGATCGTGACCATGCGCGTGACGCCGGCGGCGCGGGCGCGGGCGACCAGTGCCCCGTGTTCGCCCGCGAAGTCAGGAAAATCCAGGTGGCAATGGCTGTCTACCAGCGACGGAGGGGTCGCGTCTTGCATCGTTCAACCTCGGCTTGGTGGAGCGGACGCGGCAGGCGGCAGCTGCGCCAGTTCCAGCACCATATCCATCACCAGCGCGGAAGGGTCAAGGTTGACCGCCCGCCCCGCGCGGGCCCGCGCCGACAGCCGGGCCTGCGCCTCAGCCCAGATGCGGGCGGCCATGTCGTCGGGCGACAATCGTGCCATCAACGCGCCCTCGCCCCGCGCGGCCTGGGGCAGGGGGGCGCCCATCAGCCCCGCGCGGGCCATGCGGGTTAGGAACCGGTCAAGAACGGTGATGGTCAGGTCGAACGGATCGCCCTCGGCCCCCGCGCGTCCGGCCGCACCATCGGCAAACTGCGCCGCCAGCATCCGGTCCATGCGGGGCAGGGTGGCAAACAGGTCCACCAGCTGCTGATAGCGGTCCAGCCCGCCCTGTCCGGCCAGGCGC
>VGDE01000041.1 GCA_016869875.1 Alphaproteobacteria bacterium | reverse complement strand
GCGAAAACAGTGAACGAGGCCGCGCCTTTGCCGACCTGCTGACCGAAGCCGCGCTGGACAAGGACGTGCCGGTGCTGCTGACCGGACCGACCGAGGCGGAGGCTGTCAAGCTGTTCGCCAACACCTATCTTGCGCTGCGGGTGGCCTTTTTCAACGAGCTGGACAGCTATGCCCTGACCCACGGGCTCGACTCGCGCGAGATCATCGACGGCGTCTGCCTGGACCCGCGGATCGGGCAGCATTACAACAACCCATCCTTTGGGTATGGCGGCTATTGCCTGCCCAAGGACAGCAAGCAGCTGCTGGCCAATTACCAGAACGTGCCGCAGAACCTGATTGCCGCTGTGGTGGAGGCCAACCGCACCCGCAAGGACGTCGTAGCCGACCATATTCTGGCGCGCAGCCCCAAAGTGGTCGGGATCTATCGCCTGGTCATGAAGTCGGGCTCGGACAACTTTCGCCAAAGCGCGGTGCAGGGCATCATGAAGCGTATCAAGGCCAAGGGGATCGAGGTCATCGTCTATGAACCGGCCATGTCCGACACGACCTTCTTCGGCTCTGCCGTCTATACGGACCTGGACGCGTTCCGGACGCACGCCGATGTGATCGTCGCCAACCGCCTTGGCCCGGACCTCGAGGCCGTGGCCGACAAGGTCTATACGCGCGACCTGTTCGGCGGCGACTGATCATCGCCCATGCGGTCAGCCCAGCAGCACCCGGTGCTCGGGCTGGCCGGCCACGCCGGCCTCCACCGCAAAGGTGCAGCCGTCCTGCTCGGTGGGCGCGTCCAGCCCGTCCCGCGCGGTGGTCACGAACAGCGTCCGCAGGTCGTGGCCGCCAAAGCCGGGGCACGAAGTCTGGCTGGCCGGCAGCGGTATGGCGCGGTCAAAGCGCCCATCCCGGTCATAGCGGGCGACGCGTCCCGCCCCCCATTGCGCCGACCACAAGCCGCCCTCGGCATCGATCACGGCGCCGTCCGGGCTGAGGCCTTGGGACGACAGGTCGATGAAGGGCTCGGCCTCGCCGACGGGCCAGCCGTTCCCGTCCAAACGAACCCGCCGGATCAGCGACGTGTCGGTATCGGCAAAAAACGCGTGTCCGCCATCCGGGGCAAAGCAGATCGCATTGGTGATGGTCAGGCCGGGGAACAGCGGCCGCAAGTCGCCCCGCCAGTATCGCCAGATCGTGCCGGCCCCCTTTTCGGCCTCGAGGCCCATCGTGCCGATCCAGAACCCGCCCTGCGGGTCCGCCCGTCCGTCATTCGACCGCGTGACCGGATTGTCGGCCTCCAGCGGGACCAGCATGTCATACGTGCCGTCGCGCAGGTCGAACAGTGACAGCGCACGCGAGGACGCCACGATGATGCGATCCGCGTCCACAAGGCCCGCCGCCGATACATGATCGGGAAAATCCCAGTGCTGGCGCACGCCGCCCAAAGGTTTCAGGAACATCCGCTTGGACAGGATGTCGAACCAGATCAGCGCGTTGCGGTCAGGATGCCACAGCACGCCTTCGCCCAGGGTGCAGGGGGTGTCGTCAAAGATCATTCTGCCACCTCGTCCCATGCCGCGACCAGCGCGCGGGCCTTGTCGGCCACGGCGCGGGGACTGTCACCCGGCTTGTAGATCGCCGAGCCGATCCCGAAACCTGCAGCCCCCGCCTGCCGCCATTCGCCCATGTTGCCTGCCGAAACTCCGCCCACGCCCCAACATTCGGTCCCGGCGGGCAAAACCGCGCGCAGGGCGCGCAGACCCATCGGGCCGATCAATTCGCCGGGAAACAGCTTCAGCCCGCTGGCTCCGGCCGCCAGGGCCGCAAAGGCCTCGGTGGGCGTCATCACGCCCGGATAGCTGGCCATGCCGGCCGCGCGGGTGGCCAGAATGACCGACGGGTCGCAGTTGGGCGACAGCACCATCTGCCCGCCCGCATCGACCACCGCCTGAACCTGCTCGACCGTCAGCACGGTTCCGGCGCCGACCTGCGCCTGCTGGCCAAAGTCACGCGCCAGGTTGCGGATGCTGTCCAGGGGATCGGGCGAATTCAGGGGCACCTCGATCCGCGTGATGCCGTTGGCGATCAGCGCCTCGGCAACGGCGGGGGCCTCGGGCGGGGTCACGCCGCGCAGAATGGCGATCAGGGGACGGGACATGGCGCGGCCTTTCAGGTGGTTGTCAGGAATTGCTGATGCGCCGCGGCCAGTCCGGCCAGGGTGGCGTCCTCGACCGACATCAGCGCGGCAGGAACCCCCTGCGCAGCCAGGGCTTGGGCATAAAGCGCCGACAGGTCCGGCGCACCGATGATGGTCACCTCGCAACCCAGCCACCAGGGCCTGGCCGCCGCCAGTTCCCAACCGATCAGCGTGCCCGACAATCGCCCGCGCGCCACGGCGGGATCAAGGTCGTTCAGCAGCGTTTCGGCCCGGATCTGGAACAGCGCGCCATAGCCGCGCTCGGGCCGCGCCATGGCATCCGACAGCGCGGCGCCAAAGGCGGTTGCGTCGGCGTACCCGCCCCCCAGGGAATGGCGCAGCACCGACTGATGCGAAATCAGGCTGAACAGTTCGCCGGTCATGAAGCTCTTGAAGTTGCAGATCTCGCCGGCCGAGACGCGGGCCCATTTCGTATGGGTGCCGGGCAGGCAGGCGATGCCGTCAAAGTCGGGCGACAGGGCCAGAAGGCCCACGATCTGGGTTTCCTCTCCGCGCATCACGTCGGCCGGATTGTCCTGCCGCAGGCCGCAGACGATGCGGACGGGGCGGCCACCCGGATCGCCCGGCACCTCGATCAGGTGGGGCGTGGCGGGGCAGGGGACGGAAAGATAGGGCGCCTCGACCCATCCCTGGCGCGCGCCCACCATGCCGCTGGCAATCACGGGAACGGCGGGCCAACCCTCGGTCGCCTCGGCCAGGGCGGGCGCGAACTGGTCGGGGGGAAGGCTGCCCATGCCGCGCTCCAGCGCCCGCCGCTGGACGGGACGGCGGCCGGACATCGCCCAAAGGCGCAGGTTTGTGGTGCCCCAGTCGGCGGCAATCCAGTCGATGTCGGTCACGAATGGGTCCCTTTCGATCATGGCCCTAGGTTTGGGCCAAGCGTGTCATCAGGGCAACCCCCTTGGCCAGTCAGTCGCCGTCAGGCACGCGCGGCCGCGGCACGCGCCAGCCGCGGCTCCATCCGACGGAACGCGGCCGCCAGTTCGGTGGCGAACTGCCCGGCAGGAAACTCCCGCAGGCCCGAATGGGCGGCACAGAGCCAGCGCAGGCCGCTGCACTGCGCCGCCAGATGATGCACCCACCGTCCGAAAAGCTCGGGTGCGTCAGGCCTTGGCAGCAGGGCCTGGGGCATCGTGGGGTGCAGAAATATCCGCGGATTTCGGACCAGGCGCCGCAGCAGGCGCGGCACGGGCATCACGTTGATCGTGTCGTCCACATGAAGGGTGCCGCTGCGCCGGTGCCATGCCAGGACAGAGCCCGCATGAACCCGCTCGTTCGGACAGGCAAGGTCGATCCCGTCAGGTACGGTCAGATGCAGGTCGGAGGCGAACATCGCCCTGACGTCGTCACTGTCCACCGGCTCGGCCTGCCAGGGCAGGTCCCGGTGCTGGTGCCAGTGCCGCCGTGTGCCGTAAAGACGCGCCTGCGGAAAATCTCGGGCGGTTGCGGCACAGTGCAGCGTGTGGAAGGGGTGCAGGTTCAATACCGCCTCGACGGCGCGGCCACCGTCGGTCAAGGCCATCACCCGGTCGCGCACCTGTCCCCGCAGAGGATAACTGTCCAGCACGACAAAGCGGCCGGAGGCCAGCTGCACCAGACCGGCCTGGGTCCCGACGTTCAGGAGACCACCGATTTTCAGGTCGCCGCGGATGGTCCAGAAGCCGTGGCCAAGGTCCCTGATCGCCTCGCTCATGCGTTGTCCTCATGCACCGGGCGGAAGGCCGATGTCGCGGCTATCGGGTTCGGCCTGGTTCGAACGGCGGCAGATGTCGCGCAGGGCGCCCTTCATCCCTTCCTCCAGTGTCGGATGATAGAAGGGCATGGCCAGCAGCTGCGTCGCCGTTGCCCCCGATTGAACGGCCCACGCCAGAAGATGAGCCAGATGCTCGGCCCCCGGACAGCATAGGTCGGCGCCGATCAGGCGGCCCTGCCGGTCGGCATGGATCAACATGACACCCTCGGCCCGCGCCTCGACCCGGGCACGCCCCTGGTCGGAATAGTCCGAACAGCCGGTAATCTCCCCCTCGTCCGGTTCTTTGCCGACCGACGCGAGCGGCGGGTCCGTGAAGGTCAACGTAAAGAGGGGGCTGCGGTTGCCTGGGGCGACGTTCGGAAACAGCGCCGCGTTTGTGCCGGCAATGGCGCCTTCGGTCGAGGCTTCGTGCAGCAGCGGCCTGTCAGCCGAGGAATCGCCTGCCATGAAGACCGGCGCGTCCCCGCACTGCATCGTCCCGCAATCGAACACAGGCGTGCCGTGATCGTCCAGGGCAAGACCCGCGCGGTCGAGGTCCAATCCGTCCAGGTTCGGTGGCCGACCCGTTGCGACAAGCACATGGCTGAAGACGGCCTCGCCCTGCTGGTCGCCCTGCCAGCGCAGGCGGATGCCGCCCTCGGCGGCGCCTGCCTCGGTCTCGCAGCCAAGGCGCAGGGTCACGTCGCGCCCGACCGCCTTTTTCAGCGCTTCGTGAACGGCCTCGCCGCGAGCCTTGCCCAAGCGGTCCGAGGTGTCGAACAGGGTGACCGGCACCCCAAGCCGCCCCATCGCCTGCGCCAGTTCCAACCCGATCGGGCCACCGCCGACAACGGCGAGGTTGCTTGGCAGGTCCGGCAACTCGAAGATCGTCTCGTTCGTCAGGATGCGGGGTCCCAGATCGCGGAACGGCGGCGGGATCATCGGGATGGACCCAGTGGCAATGACGATGGCCCGCGCCCTGATCTGGCGCCCGTCCTGAAGCTCCAGCACGCCCGGCCCCGTAAAGCGGGCGCGGCCCGTGACGGTGGTGTCGAGCGGCAGGTCGTCAAAGCCTTCGCAGGTAAACTCGACAAAGCGGTCGCGCTCTTCCCGGACCCGCCGCATGACGGCGGCCCCGTCGACATGCACCTTGTCCGGGTGGATGCCGAAGACGGGCGCCCGGCGCGAGTCATGGGCCGAATGGGCCGCCGCGATCAACAGCTTTGACGGCATGCAGCCCGTATTGGCGCACAGCGTGCCGCGAAATTCGGGATCGATCAGCAGGGTTCGTGCGCCGGCCTTTCGGGCGGCGCGTTCCGCGGCAAGGCCGGCGGTTCCTGCGCCGATGATGGCGACATCGCAGGACAGGCTCTCCGTGAGGGTCATGACAGGGGCGCGGAGAGAGGGAGCGGATGATCAAGGATGCGCATGATGGCTCGTGCTGTTGTGTCACATCTTCAACAACGAGTTGGGCGGCGCGTTCCTTGCCGAACAACACGCCCCCGTGAGGCTGGCACATTTGCGCCCAGGACGCGACAGCAATGTTGGCGCGGGGCCTTGCCCGGACGCCCGATGAGGGTGTTCGGGGACCGGGTGGCGAAACGCAGCCTTCAGGTTCCTTGGGCGGCGGCCAATCCCTTTGCTATGATCGGGCCAGTGGGGCGGCCTGTGGGCGATCCCCCTTCGGGTTCCAAGGTGATCTCGTAAAGCTGGGCGTCGGCAGGCGCGGGCAGATCAGGGCCGCCGAGGCGGGCGGGGCGGGGCCCGTCCAGCACCCCAAGCGAAGTGGGGCCCAGTTCGGCCGAAGGCAGCGTCCAGGCCTGGATCGAGCGGCCGGGGGGCACCTCGACATCGGCGACGAACCGGATCTGCGCCCGCTCGTTGCCATAGTCCTCGATCACGGCTCGGGGCAGGCCCTGATCGTCCAGCAGGACCGCAACAACCTGGGGCTCGGGCTCGGGGCGCGTCATTGCCCCTCCCAGTCCAAGCGCCAGACCCAGCACCAGCGCCGCTGCCGTGCTGGCCAGGCGCCGCCAGGCTGGCGGGGCCGGAAGATTTGCAGCCGCGGGTGCAGCGACCCTGGCGGGAACGGCAGTGTCCTGAGGCACCTCGGCCAGCCTGGCGCGAAGTCGGTCGGCAAAATCCGCAGGCAGCGGGGCGGCAGGCGCCGAAAGGTCCAGGGGCAGCAACCGGTCGCGCATGCGCGCCACATGTGCCCCAAGCGCCGGGTCACGCGCCACAAGTGCCTCGAACAGCTCGGCTTCGGCGGCCGTCATGAGGCCGAGGACATAGTCGTCGGCATAGCCCAGCAGGTCGTCCTGAAAGCCCGTCATGACAGGCACTCCCGCAGGGCGGCCAGGCCACGCCGGATCCAGGACTTGGCCGTGCCAAGCGGAACCCCCTGCCGCGCCGAGATTTCCCCATGGCTGTAGCCCGCCACATGGGCCAGCAGGATCGCCCGGCGGCTAGGATCGTCCAGCGCGTCCAGGCATTCGCCAAGCCGTCCCCTCCCCGCCAGAAGTTGCCAGCCTTCGTCGGGAACCAGGTCCTGGCGGGCGTCCTGCATACGCGTCAGCTCCTCGGGGGACAGACTGGCCAGGCGGCGCCCGTCGCGCAGGATGGTCAGGCAGCGGTTCTTCAGCACGGCATAGATCCAGCCCCGCGCCGATCCTTCGGCGCCGTGCTGCTGCCCGCACTTGCGCCAGACCTGCACCATCGCGTCCTGTAACGCTTCTTCCGCCAGGTCATGGCGGCCCAGGATGCGCCGCGCCACCCCCAGAAGCTGCGGCCCCTCGATCTCGAGGATCGCGTCGATCCCTTCGGCGCGCCCCTGAATGCAGGCCTGCAGGGCCTGTTCCAGCCGGCGGCTGCGCTGTTCGGGCTGTTCATTCACGGGGCGGGCTCCTCTTGCGCGCACATCCTGCCGCGAAGCGGGCCGAGCTTCAACCGCTCCGGCGCCGGCAGGGCAACGGAAAAAACTTTGCATCCGGTTTCGCGGCTGCCGCGTCACCGGCGCAAGGACGGTGATTGGCGCCGTCCAAGACAGAAGCTGAAAACGAAAGGAACATCCCATGTTTCGCATTGCCGCTTTCTCGACCTCTGCCCTGGTCCTGTCCGTGACGGCCGCCGCGGCCGCAACAGGCGTCGGCCTGACCGGCGACCGCACCCTGGTCATGTTCGACACCGAAACGCTGGAGGTCACTGGCACACTGGATGCCGAAGGCGTGGATCGACTGCTGGGCATCGACCTGCGCCCGTCGAACAACATGCTGGTGGGCGTGACGGATGACATGCGCATCGTGACCATCGACCCGGCCTCGGGCGCCACGACCGAACTGTCGACGATGGACACAGAGCTGCCCGTGGCCGATATGCCGGTCATCGTGGACTTCAACCCTGCGGCCGACCGGCTGCGGCTGATGACTGGCACCACCAACCACCGCGTCAATGTCGACACGGGCGAGGTCACGGTCGATGGCAGCCTGAACTGGGCCGAAGGGGACGAGAACGCCGAGGCCGTCCCCAATGTCGTGGCCACGGGCTATACCAACAGCTTCGGCACACCTGAAGGCACCGCCATGTACAACATCGATGCAGGCCTGGGGGCGCTGCTGCAGCAGACCTCTCCGAATGACGGGGTCCTGGAAACCATCGGCATGCTGAACGTCGAGAATCCCGGCGCGGCGATGGCCTTCGATGTTCAGGGCGATGCCGAAGGCAACAACATGGCGTGGCTGGTCACCAGCAACACGATCCATTCGGTCGATCTGGAAACCGGCGCCGCAACCCCTGCCGGAGAGATTACCGGCGTCGAAGGCGACATCCGCGACCTGACAATTCTTCCCGCGATGTGATCGCGCAATGGTGCAAATCCCAAAGGGCGCGCAGTCAGCGCGCCCTTTTCCTGTCCGGTGCCGCAAGGTCAGAAGGCCACGATCCTGTCTGGGTCAGGCATGCCCCGGTGCCGGCGCATCAGGAACAGGCATAATCGTAGACATAGCGTCCCTGACCGTCGGGCCCGCCGTTTCCAAGCGAACATCCACGTTGGCTTCGCAGCAGATGGTCCAGTGCTGCAGCGCGATGCTCGTGCTCGGGGTCCTTCAGGCCGCCCGACAGCGACACGACCGCCAGCTGCCCGTTCTGGTACGAGATGCTCCAGCTTTTCCCTCCGAACTGCTGGGTCTGGGCGCCGCCAAAGCTGCCGGGTTGCGGGGCCGCGCAGCCCGCCAGCAGCGCCAGGGAAATCAGGTATCTTTTCATCTGCTCTTCACTTTTCGTCAATCGGTAGATGCGGAAGGTCGCGCGGATCAACTCGCAAAAGCACTCTTGGTTCTGGAAGATGTCACGCAGGGGGAACGTCCCGTTCCGGCTGGTGCGTTAGGGGCCATCGCGACTGCTCTTCGCGGTGTCGCTGAAGGCGGCGGAGGATCACATGGGTGCGGTTCTGGGGTGGGAGGGCATTCTGGGGGGTTATCTTTCGGCGGGCCGCCTGATGCCGCTGGTGCCGGGGGCGATGGCGTCGCCCTTTCCCTTCTACCTGCGCGTTCATGGCCGGGCCTCGGCCAATGCCAGGCTTCTGGCCGACTGGCTGGCGGCCCATGCCGTCGGCTGATGATCCCGAGCGGTCATCGCGCAACAAAAAAGGCTCCGGCGGAAGGGTCCGCCGGAGCCTGCATGGATGCGCCTGCGCCCGTCAGCTGCGCGGCTTGAGGTTCTCGGGATCGTAAAGCGGCTGATAGCCGACGCCTGCCACCTCGACCGGATAAACCTCGTCGAAATAGGTCACCTGCAGCTTGCGGCCCTTCTGGCAGTATTCCCAGGGCAGATAGGCCAGCGCGATGTTCTTGCCGATGCTGGGACCATAGGCGATCGAGGTCGTGTAGGACCGGCGTCCCAGTTCGTCGATCAGCACGCGGCCGGTATCGGGGTCCATGACCGGCAGGGTGCCCACGGGATAACGGGCCACGCCGTTGCCGTCGACATTGTCCGTCATCACCAGCGTGCACAGCATCGCGGGCTGGTGGTCGCGCTCGCGATATTCCTGGTGCTTGGCCTTGCCGACAAAGTCCGCCTCCTTGACCTTGGGACGGGCCAGATCGGCCTCCAGCAGGTTGTACTGGGTCAGAAGGTCGGCGTTCTGCAGGCGCAGCGACTTTTCCAGACGGCGCGAGTTGGCATAGGTCTCGACCCCCACGGCCATGACGCCCGCGTCGCGCAGCGCGTCCCAGACGGCCAGGCCATCGTCATACGCCATGTGCAGCTCCCACCCCTGCTCGCCCACATAGGAGATGCGGAAGGCCGACACGGTCTTGCCCGCGATCTCGATCGGACGGATGGCGGCAAAGGGAAAGTTCGCCGCATCCAGCGCGTCGGGATCGGCCACGACCTTCTTGAGGTTTTCCCGCGCGTTCGGGCCCCAGATGCCGATGGTGGTGAACTTCTCGGTTACATCGGTGATGGTGACGTCGAAGCCCTTGTCCTGGGCCACGCGGCGCATGTAGATCAGGTCGCGCGGTCCGGCATCGGCCCCGTTCACCAGACGGCAGCGGTCGGCCATGCGGAAGACGGTGAAGTCGGCGCGGACCATGCCTTCCTCGTCCAGCATGTGGGTATAGATGCCCTTGCCGATATTGGCGTCCCCGCCAATCTTGGCCGCGCACAGCCACTCCATCAGCGCCACGTGATCCGGACCCTCGATGTCGGTCATGTGGAAATGCGACAGGTTGATGATGCCGCAATCGGCGCTCATCTCCAGCTGCTCGGCGTTCGAGACGCGCCAGAAGTGGCGGCTGTCCCATTCGTTTTCGCGCAGCGGCACCTGGTCGGCGTACTTCTCCAGCAGATGCTCGTTGGCGGCATAGCCATGCGCGCGCTCCCAGCCCCCCAGCTCCATGAAGTAGCCGCCCAGCTCCTTTTCCCGCTCGTGGAAGGGAGAGCGGCGGATGCCGCGGGCATTGGCAAAAGGCTCGCGCGGGTGGACCGGCGGGTTGTAGATCTTGGCGGCCGTTTCCTCGCAGCGGCCCCAGATATAGTCCTCGGTCAGCTGGAAGTCGTTGAAGCGCGCATAGTCGATGGCGTGGTGGTCGATGTCGGTGCGGCCCTTGGTCATCCAGTCCGCGATCAGCTTGCCCATGCCGGGGCCGTCCTTGACCCAGATGGCGACCGCGTACCACAGGCCCCGCAGCTTGCGGCTTTCGCCCATGGAGGGGCCGCCGTCGGTCGTCGTCTGCAGAAGGCCGTTGAAGGAATGGCTTTCGTTGAAGCCCAGTTCCGCCAGGATCGGCGTCAGCTCCATCGCCCGCTCCAGCGGCTCGATCACGTCGTCCAGCACCAGGTCACGCTGCGAGGGCGACAGACGGGCCTGGTCCTTTTCCAGCAGCTCGCGCGGATGGACCATCCGCACGTCCTTTTCATAGTAATAGCCCCACTCGATCTGGCCGCCCTCGGTCGTGTTGGGATCGCCCGTGTCGCGCAGATAGGCCGAATTGCCCTGGTCGCGCAGCAAGGGGCGACCGATCTCGAGGCCAGTGCCGGCGAACTCGTCATAGGGACCAAAGAAGGTCAGCGGGTGGTCGACCGGCATGACCGGCAGGTCCTCGCCCGCCATCTCGGCGATCAGCCGGCCCCAGAGGCCCGCGCAGACCACGACATGATCGGCCATGATCGTGCCGCGCGTGGTCCTGACGCCGGTGATGCGGCCGTTCTCGTGCAGCAGTTCCAGCGCCGGGGTGTTGGCAAAGATCTTCAGCTTGCCGGCATTCACGCCCATGTCCACCAGCTTGCCGGCGACGGTCTGCGAGCGCGGCACCACAAGGCCCGCATCGGGATCCCACAGCGCGCCCTGGATCTGGTCCTCCTCCAGCAGGGGGAACTTCTCCTTGGCCTCGGCGGCCGAGATGATGGAAACATTGGTGCCGAAGGCGCGGCCCGAATCCACCCGGCGCTTCAGTTCGGCCATGCGCGCGTCGTCACCCACCCGCGCGACCTCCAGGCCGCCGATGCGCTTGTAGTTGCCCATCTTCTCGTAGAAATCCATCGAGTACATGGTCGTCCAGCAGGACAAAAGGTCATGGCTGGTCGCATAGCAGAAATCCGACGCATGGGCCGTCGAACCGATGTCCGTCGGAATGCCCGACTTGTCGATGCCCACAATGTCGTCCCAACCGTTCTCGATCAGGTGATGCGCCACCGAAGCGCCAACAATGCCCCCAAGCCCCACGATGACGACCCGGGCACGGTCAGGAAAAGATGACATCGAGGATTCCTTTACGTCGAGATGCTTGAGAAGATGCCGGACCGCGCAGGCCGGATGTCAGGTTCGGAACGCCGGCCCTCGGGCCGGCGGAAAGCGGTGCAGAGATGACGCGTTCCAACGGTCTTGCCAAGGCCGAACCGCGGGAGCGCGTCACCTTGTCATCACCACAGCTCGGGCGCTGCCAGATCGGCGCGGCGGAAGGCCGCCAGCAGCGTGTTGTGCATCAGCGACATGATCGTCATCGGCCCGACGCCACCCGGAACCGGCGTGATCGCCCGCGCTCGTGTCGCAGCCGAAGCGAAATCGACATCGCCCACCAGGCGCTTGGCGCCATCGCGGATGACGCGGCTGGTGCCGACGTCGATGACCGTGGCGCCCGGCTTGATCCAGTCGCCCTTGATCATTTCGGCCGAGCCGACGGCGGCCACCACGATGTCGGCCTGACCGATCTTTCCGGCCAGGTCGCGGGTGCGCGAATGGGCCATGGTGACGGTACAGTTTTCGGCCAGCAGCAGCTGCGCCATTGGCTTGCCCACCAGGATCGAGCGTCCGACCACGATCGCATCCAGACCTGCGAGGCTGCCCAGGCTGGACTTCAGCAGCATCAGGCAGCCAAGCGGCGTGCAGGACACTAGACCCGGCAGGCCGGAGGCCAGATAGCCGGCATTGACCGGATGCAGCCCGTCCACGTCCTTGGCCGGGTCGATCGCCTTGATCACGGCCAGGCTGTCCAGATGGCGCGGCAAGGGCAGCTGCACCAGGATGCCGTCAACCGTTTCGTCGGTGTTCAGCCGGTCCACCAGCGCCAGAAGATCCTCCTGCGTGGTGTCCTCGGGCAGGACATGCTCGAAGCTTTCCATGCCCAGCTGGCGGGCAGTGCGGCCCTTGCTGCGGACATAAACCTCGCTGGCGGGGTCCGAGCCGACCAGGACCACCGCCAGCCCCGGCGCGCGACCCGTGTGGCCCGCAAAGACCGACACCTGCTGCGTGATCCGGTCGCCCAGGCCCGCCGCATAGCCCTTGCCGTCGATGATGTCGGCTGTCATCTGCCGTTCCCGCGTCGCGGCCTCCAGCGTCACAGCTGACGTTCCAGTTCGGGCAGGATCTCGAACAGGTCGCCGACGATGCCGTAATCGGCCACCTGGAAGATGGGTGCCTCGCCGTCATTGTTGATCGCGACGATGATCTTGCTGTCCTTCATGCCGGCCAGGTGCTGGATCGCGCCCGAGATGCCACAGGCCAGGTACAGGTCCGGTGCCACCACCTTGCCGGTCTGCCCCACCTGGAAGTCGTTGGGAGCATAGCCCGCATCGACCGCAGCGCGCGAGGCGCCGACGGCGGCCCCCAGCTTGTCGGCGATCGGGTTGATGACCTGGCTGAAGCGTTCCTGCGACCCCAGGGCACGGCCGCCCGACACGATGATCTTGGCGGAACCGAGGTCCGGACGCTCGCTGTGCGACAGCAGGTTCTCGACAAAGCTGGACAGGTCCGCACCCTCGGCGCTGGCGCCCACCGTCTTGACGGGCGCAGCCGTGCCACCGGACACGGCCGGAGCAAAGGACGAGCTGCGAACGGTCAGCACGCGGGTCGCGTCGGTGGACTGCACCACCTCGATGGCATTGCCCGCATAGATCGGACGCTTGAAGGTGTCGGCTGACAGGACCTCGATCACGTCGGACACCTGCATGACATCCAGCAGCGCGGCGACACGCGGCAGGACGTTCTTGCCGCTGCTGGTGGCCGGGGCCAGGATCGTGTCGTAATCGCCCGCCATCGCCACGATCAGTGCCGCGGTGGGTTCCGCCAGACGATGCTCCAGCGCGTCGGTCTCGGCCAGCAGGACCTGGCGGACGCCGGCCAGCTGCGCGGCCGCATCGGCGGCAGCGGCCGCATTCTGGCCCGCGATCAGGATGTCGACCTCGGTACCGATGCGGCTTGCGGCGGTCAGCGCCCGTGCGGTCGCCTCGGACAGGGAGGCGTTGTAGTGGTCTGCGAAAAGAAGAATTGCCATGTTCCGTGCTCCTGTCAGATGACCGCGGCTTCGTTTTTCAGCTTGTCGAGCAGTTCGGCGACGGTGCCGACCTTGACGCCGGCCTGACGGCCCGACGGCTCCTCGACCCGCACCACCTTCAGGCGCGCCGCCACCGATACGCCGTAATCTTCGGGCGTTTTCTGCTCCAACGGCTTCTTCTTGGCCTTCATGATGTTCGGCAGGCTGGCATAGCGCGGCTCGTTCAGGCGCAGGTCGGCCGTCACGATGGCGGGCAGCGCGACATTGATGACCTGCAGGCCGCCGTCGATCTCGCGCGTGACCTTGGCCTTGTCGCCGTCCAGCTCGACCTTCGAGGCAAAGGTGCCCTGGCTCCAGCCCAGCAGCGCCGACAGCATCTGGCCGGTCTGGTTGCAGTCGTCGTCGATGGCCTGCTTGCCCAGGATCACCAGGCCGGGCTGTTCGGCCTCTGCCACGCCCTTCAGGAGCTTTGCGACGGTCAGCGGCTCGACCGTGCCTTCGGCGGTGATCAGGATGGCGCGGTCGGCGCCCATGGCCAGCGCGGTGCGCAGCACCTCCTGCGCCTGAGCGGGACCGACCGAAACGACGACGACTTCACTGGCCTGCCCGGCTTCCTTCAGGCGCACGGCCTCTTCGACGGCGATCTCGTCGAACGGGTTCATCGACATCTTGACGTTGGCCAGGTCGACGCCGGTGCCGTCGCTCTTGACGCGGATCTTGACGTTGTAGTCGACCACCCGCTTCACAGGGACCAAGACTTTCATTTCCGTTCCTTTCTGTCGCGGCCCCCGAACTTGGAAGGACCATGTCTTTCTCCGGTGCAACAGGACAAACACGACCGAGGCAGGTCGGCGTCCGGACCGGAAGCGATACGGTTTCGTCCCTCTGCCTGCCCCTCGCCCTGTCGGAAAGGCACAAGCTTTGGATGGTTTTCCTGAACGCCAACCTTGCAAATCGGCACCGTCCTGCGACAGAACATTTGCGTCACCCAAGGATTAAGGCTACGACAGTCGCCCAGAAATGCCTGCGAGGAGGCAGACACGATGGAACATGCAATCCAGCCCATGACCAGTGGCGCCCCCATGCTGGCGGCACGGTCCATCCGACGGCAGCCGGGCGATGCCCGCCTGTCGGTAGGGTTCATCCTGGCCAAGCGTTTCACGCTCTGCGCCTTCGCGAATTTCGTGGATGTCCTGCGCCTTGCCGCCGACGAGGGCGATCGTTCACGCCCCATCCTGTGCAAGTGGACGGTGCTGTCCGACGACATGGATGCCGTGATGTCCAGCTGCGGGATCAGCGTCCAGCCCAAGGAGCGCCTGGGGGACCCGTCCCGATTCGACTACATCGTCGTGGTGGGGGGCTTGATGGAGGAAACGCCATCCCTCGGCAGCACATACGAGCGGTTCCTGGCCCAGGCAGCCGAGGCCGGCGTGCCCCTTGTCGGCGTCTGCACGGGCGCGTTCCTGCTGCACCAGGCGGGCCTGCTGAACGGCTATCGCTGCTGCGTGAGCTGGTTCCACCATGCCGACTTCCTTGAGCAGTTCGAAGGGTTGAACCCTGTCACCGACCAGATCTTTGTCGTTGATCGCGACCGGCTGACCTGCTCGGGCGGCGCCAGTTCGGCTCATCTTGCGGCGTTTCTGGTCGACAAGCATGTCGGGCGGGCCCAAGCCAACAAGAGCCTGCACATCATGATCATCGACGAGGCCTTGCAGGCGGAAAAGCCGCAGCCCGGCATCACGATGGACTTCAAGACGCGGGACCCCATGGTTCTGCGGGCGCTTTTGCTGATGCAGCAGAACATCGACGCGCCGTTCTCCGTGGCGGAAGTGGCCCGCAGGATCGGCCACAGCAAACGTCAGCTGGAGCGGCATTTCCAGGCGGCGCTGAAGACCTCGCCCCAGGCGGCCTTTCTGACGATGCGGCTGTCCCTCGCGCATTACCTGATCACGACGACCGACAGATCCATCTCGCAGATCGCGCTGGATTGCGGGTTCTGCGACTCGTCGCATCTCAGCCGCATGTTTCGGCGGCGCTTCAACTGCACGCCCCTGGCCCTGCGGGAAGCGATTGCTGCCTGACTGACAGCAGCGCCTGTTCGTGAAAACCCCCGCAAGACTTGCGCCTGCGGGGGTCCATGATGTTCAGCGGGGTTCGCTTGCCAGGCCTCGCCAGACGGCGACGCACATGAGCAGCAACAGCACGGTGAAGGGCAGGCCCGTGGAAATCACCATGGACTGCAGCGCCTTCAGGCCACCGGCCGACAGCAGCAGGACCACCGCGATGATTCCAAGGAACACGCACCAGAAGACGCGCTGCAGGACCGGAGCATCGACCTTGCCCCCCGAGGTGATCGTGTCGATCACCAGCGAACCGGAGTCGGACGACGTGACAAAGAACACGATGACCAGGACGATTCCGATAAAGGACGTGATCCCGGACAGCGGCAGGTTGTCCAGCATGACGAACAGCTGAAGCGGAAGCTCGGCCTCCTGCACGGCCGTGTATCCTTCACGGACCACCTGGCTGATCGCCTCGCCGCCAAAGATCGACATCCAGATGACGCAGACCAGCGACGGGATCAGCAGCACGCAGATCAGGAACTCGCGCACGGTGCGGCCGCGGGACACGCGGGCGATGAACATGCCGACAAAGGGCGACCAGGAGATCCACCAGGCCCAGTAGAACGAGGTCCAGCCCTGCATGAAGTTGATGTCATCGCGGCCCACCGGGTTCGACAGCGCGGGCAGGTATTCGACATAGGCGACCAGATAGCTTTTGATGTCGGTCAGCAGCAGCAGCGTCGGCCCCGTGAAGAGCACGAACATCAGCAACAGGAAGGCTAGGCCCATGTTGAGCTCGGACATCAGCTTGACGCCGGCCTCCAGGCCGCGAATGACCGAAAACAGGGTGATGGCCGTGATGCCGACGATCAGGATGATCTGGGACGTTTCGTTGATCGGCATTCCGAACAGCTTGTTGAAGCCGGCATTGGCCTGCACGGCGCCCAAGCCCAACGAGGTGGCCAGTCCGAACAGCGTCGCGAATACCGCAAGGATGTCGATCAGGTGGCCGGGCCAGCCCCACACGCGTTCGCCGAAGATCGGGTAGAAGGCAGAGCGGATCGTCAGCGGCAGGCCCTTGTTATAGCTGAACAGCGCAAGGCTGAGGCCCACGACCGCATAGATCGCCCAAGGATGCAGCGCCCAGTGAAAGATCGACGCGGCCATGCCGAGGCGGATGGCCTCGGCCTCGGCGGCGGCCGCGCCAAGCGGAGCCCAGTCCGTGCGCAGGCTGTCGGTTCCGACCGCCGTTCCCCCCAGCGAGGACGAGAAGTGGCTGAGAGGTTCGGACACGCCATAGAACATCAGGCCGATGCCCATGCCTGCGGCAAACAGCATGGAGAACCAGCTGACATAGCCGAAGTCGGGTTTGGCCGCCGCGCCGCCCAGCCTGATCTTGCCATAAGGACTGACAACAAGGACCAGGCAGAGGATCAGAAAGATGTCTGCGGCCCCCAGGAAGAACCAGTCGAACTGCTGCGTCACGTCGGTGAACAGCGCGTTGAACAGGCTTCCCGCAAGTTCCGGCAAGGACAGCGTGAAGATGACGAACGCGATGATGCTGATCGCCGAGACGGCGAAGACGGGCCGGTGCACGCTGAAATGGAAGGACCCAAGCGTGCCTTCGGCATTGTCCCGGCCTGCTGTGTAATCGGTCGCGATGACGCTGTCTCGCGGTGGCGCGTCCGGCCGATGCCCTGCATCGCCGGCCTTGGTTGTATAGCTCAAGCTTTTCTCCTCCGAGTTGGCCACTTGCCTGCCAAAGAGGTGATCCAGTCAGAAGGTGCCGTCTTGTCGTGGTGCAGAGGCGAAGACAGTGACGGCCAAGGCGTCCGGTACGAGCGGAGATTGAAAAGGGCCGAGCTGTCTTATCAAGTTCTCGTTCTGCTTTTGCGGCTGACCTTAGGGCTGGACGTGAGACAGACAAACTTTTCAGTCCGCGGAGTATTTCCTGAAGACGTCCGGCAAGAGAGGATCACTGCGTCGCAGTGACAGTAATATCGCGACGCTTGGAGACCTGAGGGAGCGGGCAGGCAGGCGGGCGCCGATATGATGGCAAGGAAATGGTCGCACAAATGGCGACCAAATCAACAGGGTTGCCGATGAAACCCTGCCTATACGCGTTGTGTGTCTTCTTTATGAAGCAAGTTTCAAAGATGCTGAACGGCGGCGAAAACATCGTCGCGGTCCTGCCTGAGCAACATGGACGCCAATCCAAGGCCAGGACGCAGATATGCGGCCGGATCGTCGCAATCGTTCGTGCCGGCCGGCACAAGGCGCGCTAGATGATGCAAACGCTGTTCCCGTCCGGCGACACGCAAACGAAACCTTCGAAGTAACGGAATTTTCTTGTTAACCCTGCCTGCGGAAGCGTCGGTGTTACCCGGACACCAAGGCACGGACCCGAAGAGGAGCGGCAGGGCCAACCTTTTCGGACAAGCCGCAGAGGGACACCGACCCCTCCGGGGGGATCAGCCGGACAATGCTGTTCAAGATGAGCCGACACGGAGCGGCAGCGTCATACCACCCTGTCAACCCCCGAGTCTCAGGAAAGGTGCCTCATTCATGCCTCAAATCATCCTCACTGTCTCTTGCCCCGTCCGTTCAGGCATCGTTTCGGCGATTTCCACCTTTCTTGCCGACCAGGGGTGCAATATCCACGACAGTTCCCAATTCACCGACTTCGAGAATGACCGCTTCTTCATGCGGCTCAGCTTTGCCTCCGAAGAAGGCAAAAGCCGGGAAGAACTGAGCGACGGCTTTGCCGCGACCGCCGAAGCCTTTGGCATGACCTTCGCCTTCCACGATCCGTGCGAGAAGATGAAGGTCGTCATCATGGTGTCCCACTTCGGCCACTGCCTGAACGACCTCCTGTACCGCTGGCGCATCGGGGCGCTGCCCATCGACATCGTCGCCGTCATCTCGAACCACATGGATTACCAGAAGGTCGTGGTAAACCACGACATCCCGTTCCATTGCATCAAGGTGACCAAGGCCAACAAGCCCGAGGCTGAGGCCGAGCAGATGCGGATCGTCCGGGAAACGGGCGCCGACCTGATCGTTCTGGCCCGCTACATGCAGATCCTGTCGGACGAGATGTGCCAGAAGATGTCCGGACGGATCATCAACATCCACCACTCCTTCCTGCCCAGCTTCAAGGGCGCGAACCCTTACAAGCAGGCCTTCGAGCGGGGCGTGAAGCTGATCGGGGCCACCTCGCACTATGTGACGGCGGATCTGGACGAAGGGCCGATCATCGAACAGGACACCGTCCGCGTCACGCATGCCCAGAGCCCGTCGGACTATGTCAGCCTCGGCCGCGACGTGGAAAGCCAGGTCCTCGCACGAGCGATCCATGCCCACATCCACCGCCGGGTCTTTCTCAGCGGAAACAAGACGGTCGTGTTCCCGGCCAGCCCCGGCGAATACGCTTCGGAGCGCATGGGATAAGCATCTCCTCTTTCCGGCCGTCGGGGCGGGCCAGCATTTTTCGGAAAGATCAAAGGGCTGCGGCTGCAGCCCCACCAAGCAAGGGTAAGCCAGGATGACGGACGCTTCGGGGACCATTCGCGAATCGATGGAATACGATGTGGTGATCGTGGGGGCGGGTCCTGCGGGCCTGTCGGCGGCGATCCGGCTGAAGCAGGTCGATCCCGAACTGTCCGTCGTTG
>VGDE01000040.1 GCA_016869875.1 Alphaproteobacteria bacterium | reverse complement strand
CAGCAGCACCGAATTGCTGTCGATGGCCGAGATGAAGTTCGAGCCGTGGTCATAGCCCGTCAGGCACAGCTGATAGCGAAAGCGCCGGAACGTTGATGGCCCCACGCGGGGCATGCAGTAGGGTGCGAGAAGGGGATCGTCGGCCAGATGACGAAAGGACCAAGCCATCACGATACCGATGTCGAAGTCGGGGTGGCCAAAGTACCTGCGGACAAAGGACATCCGGTTGGTGCCAAGCAGCCCCTGCCACGCCTGTTCCCGGTCCTGGGGGGTCACGGCCTCGGCCAGGTGGTTCAGCCAGACATGGCTGGCCGCGCCGGGCCGGACGCCGGGGCGCATCTCGGATCCCGAGATCATGCCGCGCCAGATCAGGCGGTCCTCCTTGTCCTCGAAGGGGACGGGATCGGGCGCTGCGGCGGGATCGAATCCGGGCAGGCCGATCGCGTGCTGGTCCGGCAGGGGCCACAGGACCGCATTGACGGCCCCCTCCCGCCGGTTGTGGCACAGGACCGGCCGGTCCAGCGGCTGCCCCTGCGGGCTGCCGAACCAGCGGGAGTCCTCCATGTCGATCCAGACCGGATCACGGCGGTCCAGCGACAGGATGTCGTTGATGACACCTTCGGCCCGGACCAGCTTGAAGTGGCGGCCTTCGCGTGACACGGCCAGCGGCCGGTCCTGGGGCTGCGCCACAAGCGCCATCTGGCGGCCCGAACCACGGGCATCCGCCACGGGATTCCGGTCCCCGATGCGGCCGTTCCAGTGACAGGCGAAACCCGACAAACCGTCGATGCCGCCCGGCGCCGCGGGGTCCAGCCCCTTCAGGCAGAACTGTGCGACCTCGGCGGCCCAGTCCGCAGGGGCGGACGGTGGCTCGGCCCGATCCAGCAGGGCCAGCACGTCGCCCGGCACGGGCCGGGGCCATCGGTCAAAGGGGACGGAGGCCATCGGCAGGATCGGGTCCAGCATCGCGGCCACCTCGGCAGGTCCCTGCCGCGCAAGATCGACGACCAGCAGCCGGGGATCATCGCCAAACAACGCCTGAACCTGCGCCAGATGCGACTCCAGCTGTTCCTGCCACAGGCCCGGCACGGCCGCGGGCGGCAAGGCATGGTGATGGACATGGCAGGGCAGCGCGTCCGTTCCCGCACGCCACAGGGGCCAGTCGTCCTGGGGCGGGATCGTCAGCAGGAAATGCGCATGGGGCAGCGCGTCCCGCAGGAATGCCACGCAGCGCCACGCCTCGAGCGGCGGGCGCCAATGGGGCCTGTGCCGGTAAAGGCCTGCGAACAGCCGGGCTTCGGGCCATCCGGTCAGGGGGGGCCTGCCCTGCCCCATGGCGAAAAGGATGTCGCTGGCCAGCCGCCCGCCATCGTGGCACGCGACCTTGTGGCCGTTGGCGCGGAACAACCGCGCCAACGCCCGGTCGGCCGGGCTGTCGGGGCCGACATGGACAACGACAGGCGCCTGCACCGATCAGGCCGCCAGGTGATCGCGGCGTGGCAGAAGGATCGTCAGCAGCCCCAGCACCGGCAGGACCGAGCACAGCCGGAACACCGTCTGGATACCCTGCGCATCGGCCAGCACGCCCAACGCGGCCGCCGCGATCCCGCCCATGCCAAAGGAAAAACCGAAGAACAGCCCCGCGATCATGCCGGTGCGGCCCGGCACCAGCTCCTGCGCAAAGACAACGATGGCGGGAAACGCCGAGGCAAGGATCAGCCCGATCAGCACCGCCAGCGCCCCCGTGCCGTAAAGCCCCGCGTAGGGCAGCATCAGCGTGAAGGGCAGCACGCCCAGGATCGACACCCAGATCACCGTCAGCGGCCCGACCCGGTCTCCGATCACGCCGCCCAGCATCACGCCGCCCGCCATGCCGGCCAGGAACAGGAACAGCATGATCTGTGCGCCCTGGGTCGAGAGGCCGAACTTGTCGATGGTGAAAAAGGTGAAATAGCTGCTCATCGAGGCGGTGTAGATGTTCTTGGTAAAGACCAGCACCGCCAGCACCGCGATGGCGCGGATCACGACGGGCCGTGGCAGGCGCAGTCGGCGGTCGGCAGTGGCGGCAGCGGCGCGGCGGCGTTCCTCGGCCCAGCCGCCCACATGCCACAGGACGGCCGCGCCCAAGGCGGCCGCGACCGCGAACCAGGCCACGGCGGGGCGCCCCAAGGGCACCACGACAAAGGCGGCCAGCAACGGCCCCAGGGCCTGCCCGCCATTCCCGCCCAGCTGGAACATCGACTGCGCCGTGCCAAAGCGCCCGCCCGAGGCCAGCCGCGCCACGCGAGAGCTTTCAGGGTGAAACACCGCCGAGCCGATGCCGATCAGCATCGCACCCAGCAGCAGCATCTCGTACCGGTGCGCCGAGGCCAGCAACAGCACCCCCACCAGCGTCGACGCCATCCCGAAGGGCAGCGACCGGGGCTGCGGGTGACGGTCCGTCGCCATGCCGATCAGCGGCTGCAACAACGAGGCCGTGACCTGAAAGGCAAAGGTCATCACCCCGATCTGCGCGTAGGACAGAGAGAACTCGGCCTGCAGCAGCGGATAGATCGCCGCCAGCATGGACTGCATGACATCGTTGATCATGTGGCAAAGGCTGATCGCCGTCAGGATGCCCCACGAGGTCAGCGGCACGGCAGCCGGGCCCCCGCCCCGAATCGGCTGCACCCGAGTTGTCCCCATTCCGCCACCATCAGATTTGCATTGACTGCATTTACCAGAGGGCCGGCAAATTGGAAGCTGTTATTTAAAGGTTAACGCGCGCGCAATGCGGGGGACCGGATTAACATTCAGGAATTGGCTTGCCCTTATGGACAACTTTTTCCCCTCAAATGTTCACTATAAAACAGTGGAGTCTTTCCCTTTTTTTCGAGTGCGCCTCATATGGCTGGACCAACCAACGTTTCGTCGTCTGCGCTTCAGTCCTCCGGCCTTGTTCAACACCGCCGGCGGCTGAACACGTGGCAGGCGATCCGCGCCGAGGTGCTGCGCCGCATCCGCGCTGGAGAATGGCCGCCCGGAACGCTGATCCCGACCGAGCAGGCCCTGTCGGTCGAGATGGGCTGTGCCCGCGCGACCGTGAACCGCGCCATGCGTGAACTGGCCGACAGCGGGATCATCCAACGCCGTCGCAAGGTCGGAACCCGCGTCACTGCCACCCGGTCGCGCCGCTCGACCTTGCGTCTGCCGGCGATCCGCGACGAGATCGAAGGCATGGGCGCCAGCTACAGATATGTCATGACCACCTGCGAGATGAGCCTGCCCTCTCCCGAGGCGATGCAGGCCCTGCAGGTCGATGCGCAGGACAGCCTGCTCCTGGTCAGGTCGCGGCACATGGCAGATGACGTCCCGCATTGCTGCGAGGCGATCTGGCTGAACCCGCGTGTCCTGTCGCTGCCCGATCCGACGATCTTTGAAAAGGAGCCGCCGCAGGAATGGCTTGCCCGGAACCTGCCGGTCGAGCAGAGCGGGTTTTCCATCCTGGCCGAGGGCCTGACCAGCGACTGCGCCCTGAGCCTTGATGTCGATCCGGGCACCGCCGTCCTGCTGATCGAGCGTGTCAACTCGCTGGACGCGATCCCCGTGACCTTTGCGCGCCAGTTCTATTCGCCCAACCACCGCCTGATGGTGGACGACTAGCCGCCGGGCTCCGGCGTCAGCAGATCGGCGAAACATTCCAGCAGCCGATGCTTGAGCACCTTGCCGGTCGCAGCGGCCGGCAGGAACGGCACCAGCACGATCCGCGTCGGGCGCTTGTAGGCCGACAGGCGCGCGGCGGCATGTTCGGCCAGAACGGCCGGCGTGGTGCTGCCGGGCGACACCAGCTGGCAAAAGGCCAGAACATCCTCGTCCCCGCCGTCGCGCGCCCGACCGATGACAGCGGTCTGCAGCACGGCCGGATGGTCGTTCAGCGCCGCCTCGACCTCGGGCGGATACACGTTGAATCCGCCGCGGATGATCAGTTCCTTGCAGCGTCCCACGATGTGCAGGCGGCCCTGCGCGTCGAGGCGCCCCAGGTCGCCCGTGCGCAGCCAATCGTCGCGGTCCAGCACCTGCGCGGTGGCCTCCGGATTGCGGAAATAGCCGCGCATGACATGCGGGCCGCGGGTCAGCACCTCGCCGGTGCCCACGTCGCGGCCGATCGTCTCGTCCAGCGCGACCTGAACCCCCGGCAGCGGGCGGCCCGCCGAAGGGTCGGGATCTCCCTTGGCATTGGTGGTGATGGTGACGCCCGCCGTGGTTTCCGTCATCCCGTACCCGTTCTGCAGGGCGATGCCATAAAAGGCTTCGGCCCGGCGCTTCCAGTCGGGATCGAGGGGCGCGGCGCCGCTGCTGACATAGCGCAGGGGGCCGGTCAGGCGCTCCAACCCTTGCGCCGCTGCCTCGGCCATGAGGGCGGCGTGCATCTGCGGCACGGCGGGCAGGACGGTGACGCCGCCCTGCAGCGCCTCCAGCGCCGAGGCTGCGGAAAAGCGCGGCGCCAGGCGCAGATGCGCGCCAGCGGACAGCCCCGCGCACAGCATGGAGGTCAGCCCGAAGACATGCGTCAGGGGCAGGACCCCATAGATCAGGTCGGTCGGCCCGATCCCGCGCAAGCGGGCCGAGGACAGGCCGCCAAAGATCAGGTTGCCATGTGTCAGCATCACGCCCTTGGGGGTCCCGGTCGTGCCGGTGGTGTAAAGGATCACCGCCGTCATGCCGGTATCGGGCGCCACCTCTTCCGGCGTCGTGTCGAACGGCCCGGCCACATGCAGCGCCGCCCCTGCAAGCGTCAGGGCACGCGCGGCACCCGCATGGACACGCGCAGGTTCGCTGACATCGGACAGGTAGAGGACCAGCCGCGGGTCGGTATGGGAGGCGATCTTCTCCAGTTCGGGCCCGGTCATGCGGGCATTGACCGGCACCGCCACCGCCTCCATCCTGCTGGCCGCCATCAGAAGGACCGGAACCGAGGCCGCGTTTTCCGCCACGATCAGCAGCCGGTCCCCCGGACGCAGCCCCAACCCGCAAAGCGCACGTTCGGTCTGGCCGATCAGGCTGTCCAGGGCTGCATAGGTCAGGGTTTCGCCGGTCCAGTCCGTCAGCGCCGGGCGGTCGGGATGGGCGGCGGCGGCCTGGTCGATCAGATGGTGGATTCGGGTGGTGTCGGTCATGATCCCTCGCGCAGGCGCCGGAAGTCGGGGCGCCGTTTGGACAGGAACGCGGTGATCCCCTCGGCGGCCTCGGGCGCGCCCAGGGCATCGGCCATGGCGTCGCGCTCGGCCTCGAGTTGCGCCTCGAAGGCAGCGTCGCGCCAGCCGCTCAGCAGGCGCTTGATCGCGGCCTGCGCCTGGGCCGGCCCTTCGGCCAGCCGGTCGGCCAGGGCCATGCCCACCATGATGGCCTCGCCCGGTTCGGTCAATTCATTGATCACACCCAGCGCGTACAAACGTTCCGCCGCCACGGGCTGCCCGGTCAGGGTCATCTGCGCCGCGACCTGCGGTGGCAGCGCCGCCCCAAGCGCCGCCGTCAACCCGCCGTCGGGAACAAGACCCGCATTGACATAGGCCGCCGTGAACTGCGCATCCCGGGCCGAGATCACCATGTCGCAAGCCAGCGCCAGCGACAGGCCCGCCCCCGCCGCGCCGCCTTCGACCACGGCAATCACCGGCCGCGGACAGTGGACCACCGCGCGGATCAGGTCGTTCAGCGCCTGGATGCGATCGCGGCGCTGGGCTTCGTCCATCTGCTGGGCAGTGATCAGCATGTTCAGGTCACCTCCCGCGCAAAAGAAATCACCCTCGCCCATCAGCAGCACCGCCCCGATGCGCGGCTCGTCCGCCGCAATGCGCAAGGCCCGGTGCAGTCCCTCGTAGAACTCGGGTGTCAGGGCGTTCCGGCGGGTGGCGTTGCGGTTCTCGACGACCAGACGGTCGCCAAGGTCACTGATCTCGCAATGGGGGTTGGTAAGGGCGGACATCATGGCTCCTGTCGGGACTTGCGAAAAACGCCGGTCGCGGTCGCGATCAGCGCTCCGTCCTCATGGCGCAACTCACCCTCGATGAACAGGGTCGTGCGCCCGCCGCCGGTGATGCGGCCCGTGGCCTCGATGCGCCCCAGCCGGCCCGGCGAAAGATAGTTCACCGTCAGGGCCAGCGTCGTGAACGGGTGCCGCCCCGAGGGATCGACCGACAGGCTGCCCGTGGCCCCCATCGCGTTGTCCAGCAACGTCGCCGCAATTCCCCCGTGCAGGATGCCCTGCCGGTTCAGGTGCCGCTCGTCCGTGTCCAGCCGGCAACGGGCGCATCCGTCCCCCTGCCCCACATCCAGCACATAGCCGATCAGCCGCTGCGCGCCGGTTTCGTCCCGGATCAGCTCCATGCAGGTTCACCCCGGGCAAAACGGTCCAAGTGCCAGTCCGCGTCTCCCATCGCCGTATCGGCGGCCAGCAGGCGGCGGACATGGCCGGCCAGCGCATATTCCTCGGTCATGCCGATGCCGCCATGCAACTGGACCGCCTCTTCGGCCACCAGACGGGCGACGCGGCCGACCGTCACCTTGCAGGCCTGCAGGTGGCGGTCGCGCAAGGGTGCCTCGTCGTCCAGATGGCTGGCAAGGTTGACAACCGCCGAACGGGCCTGCTCCACCTCGACCGCCAGATCAGCGGCGCGGTGGGCCAGCGCCTGAAAGGCGATCAGCGGCTGGCCGAACTGCTTGCGCGTGCGCAGGTAATCCAGCGTCAATTCAACCGACGCGGTGATGCAGCCAAGCGCATAGGCCGAATGGGCCAGAACGCCGCGCGCCAAGGGAACGGCGAAATCCGTCAGCGATCCCAGACGAAGCGCGGGCGTGCCCTCCAGCGTCAGGTCGGCGCCGCGCTGCCCATCCAGCATCGGATAAGGCCGCAGCGCAAGCCCGGCGGCTCCCGCCTCGACGCGCCACATGGCATCGGCGGTCGTGACAAGGAACGCGGCGGCATCTTCGGCCCCCGCGACCATGGTCTTGCGTCCGGTCAGGCAATCCCCGTCCGCGCTGATCGCCACGCCACGGTCATAGCGCGCGCCGGGCTCGGCATCGGCAAAGGCATGGCTTGCGCCTTCATCAGCCGGCTGGCCCGCCTGCGCAAAGGCGGCGGCGGCAATCATCGTGGGGATCAGCGGCAGGGCCACGCCCGCACGGCCCATTTCCTCGAAGATCAGGGCCACGGCGGCACCCGAGCCGTCAAAGCCGCCCTCGGCCTCGGTCAAAAGCGCGGCAGGAACGCCTGCCTCGACCAGCGCGGGCCACAGGGCCTCGCCCGTGTGGCGGGTCAGGATGCCGCGCAGGCTGTCCTGCAGCATGCGGTGGTCGTCGGAAAGCTGAAAGTCCATGGGCCTAGCCTTTCGCCAGCGCGCCGGCGATGATGCCGCGCTGGATCTCGTTCGAGCCGCCATAGATCGACAGCTTGCGGTTGTTGAGCCAGGTGGCCGTCGCCGACAGCACCTCGTCGGCATCTTCGGGATCCTCGTTGCCGGGGACGGGCAGCGCCATGGCCCATCCGCCATAGGCGCGACGTGTCAGCGCATCCAGACGCTGGCGGATCTGGGTCCCCTTGATCTTGAGCATGCTGCTCTCGATGCCGGGCGCCTGTCCCTGCGCGGCTGCCGACAGCATCCGCAGGTTCGTAGTGGACATGGCCATCAACTCGATCTCGACCGCGGCGATCTCGGAGGCGAACAAGGGATCTTCGGCCAGGGGGCGCCCGCGGTGGATCTGCGCCCCGGCAATGCGCCTGAGGTTGTCCAGCGCCGCCGTGGCAAAGCCTACGCCTGCGATGTTCGTGCGCTCATGCGTCAACAGGTACTTGGCATAGGTCCAGCCCTGGTTTTCCTCTCCCACCAGGTTTTCCACCGGAACCTTCACGTCATCGAAAAAGACCTCGTTCACCTCGGCCGTGCCGTCCAGCAGGACGATGGGGCGAACGGTAACGCCCGGCGTCGTCATGTCGATCAGCAGGAACGAGATGCCCTCCTGCTTCTTCCCTTCGGTCGAGGTGCGGACAAGGCAGAAGATCATGTTGGCGTGCTGGCCCAGGGTGGTCCAGGTCTTCTGGCCGTTCACGACGTAATGGTCGCCCTGCCGCTCGGCCCGGCATCGCAGGCCGGCCAGATCGCTGCCTGCGCCCGGTTCGGAATAGCCCTGGCACCACCAGTCGTCACCGTTCAGGATGCGCGGCAGCCAATGGTCCTGCTGATCGGGACTGCCGAATTTCTGCAGCACCGGTCCCAGCATGGCGATGCCAAAAGGCACCACGCGCGGTGCATGGGCACGGGCGGATTCTTCCTCGAAGATGTGGCGCTGGATCGCGCTCCAACCCGCGCCGCCAAATTCGAGCGGCCAGTTGCCGGCTAGCCAGCCGCGGGCGTTCAGTTTCTCGTGCCAGCCCTCCATCTCGGCCTTGGTCAGATGCTGGTGCAGGCGCACCTTGCGGGCAAGGCCGGGGTCCAGTTCGTCCTGAAGAAAGGCCCGGACCTGATCGCGGAAGGCCAGTTCGTCGGGGGAAAAGCGCATGTCCATCAGAAGATCTCCAAAAGTCCGGCCGCACCCTGACCGCCGCCGACGCACATGGTGACGACGCCCCATCTGGCGCCCCGACGGCGGCCTTCGCGCAAAAGGTGTCCGGCCGTGCGTGCGCCCGTCATGCCAAAGGGATGACCGATCGAGATGGCGCCGCCGTTGACGTTATATTTCGCGGGGTCGATGCCCAGCGTGTCGCGGCAGTAAAGGCACTGGCTGGCAAAGGCTTCGTTCAACTCCCACAGGTCAATGTCGTCAACCGTCAGCCCGTGGCGCTGCAGGAGGCGCGGCACGGCATGAACCGGCCCGATCCCCATTTCATCAGGCGCGCAGCCGGCAATGGCAAAGCCGCGAAAGGCGCCCAGGGGCTCCAGCCCCTCGGCGGCGGCCAGATCGGCATCCATGACCAGCAACGCCGCCGCCCCGTCCGACAATTGCGAGGCGTTGCCTGCCGTGATGAACTGCCCCTGCCCCCGCACCGGCTCCAGCTTGGCCAGCGCCTCCAGCATGGTGCCGGGGCGATTTCCCTCGTCGGCGGCGATGGTGACCTCGCGCTCGGTGGTTTCGCCGCTGGCCTTGTCGGTGTCAGACATGGTGACGGTCATCGGGATGATCTCGTCATCGAACAGGCCCGCCTGTTGCGCGGCCGCGGTGCGCGCCTGCGACTGGACGGCGTATTCGTCCTGCGCCTCGCGGCTGACGCCATAACGGCTGGCGACGATGTCGGCGGTCTCGATCATGGTCATGTAGAGGTCGGGGCGGTTCGCCTCGATCCAGGCCTCGCGCGAGTTGCGGACGGGGGGCTGGACCATCGAGATGCTCTCCACGCCGCCTGTCAGCACGGCGCGCGCGCCCTCATGCGCGACCATCTGCGCGCCCATCGCCAGCGCGTGCAGACCCGAGCCGCAGAAACGGTTGACCGTCGCGCCCGCGATGCTGTCGGGCAGGCCGGCGCGGATGACCGCCTGGCGGCCGATATTGCCGCCCGTGACATATTCCGGATAGCCGCAGCCCCAGATGCTGTCTTCGATCAGGGCCGGGTCGATGCCCGCGCGATCCACCACGGCGCGGGCGGTGGCGCCGGCCATGACGGCCCCGTGGGTCATGTTGAAGGCGCCGCGCTTGGCCTTGCCGATGGCGGTGCGGGCGGTCGAGACGATGACGGGTTGTTTCATGCGGATGTTCCTCCGTTCAGATCGGCAAGGCTGCGACCCTGCGCGGCCAGCTCGCGCAGCAGGGGCGCGGTGTGCCAGAAATGGTCGTCCTCGGCCGCAAAGCGGTCGATGTCGGACAGGATGCGGTCCAGTCCCCGGGCGTCGGCCCAATGCATGGGCCCACCCCGCCAGCGCGGAAAGCCATAGCCGTTCAGCATGACCACATCGACGTCCAGCGGGCGCAGGGCGGTGCCGTCGGCCACCACTCGCGCGGCCTCGTTCACCATGGCCGCCATGGTGCGGGCAACGATCTCCTCGTCCGAAAAATTGCGGGGGCTGATCCCCAGATCCGCGCGAACCTGATCCAGCAGCGGCGCCAGCTCGGGATCCTCCTGCGGGGTGCCGCCCTCATAGCGGTAATAGCCGCGGCCCGACTTGCGTCCCAGGCGGCCCAGCTCATAAAGGCGGTCGGCAAAGACCGGAACACGGTCGCGCGGGTGCCGGTCCGCGGCCTTTCGCTGCCGCGTCAGATAGCCGATGTCGAGGCCGGCCAGGTCGGAAACCGCATAAGGCCCCATGGCAAAGCCGAAATCGGTCAACGCGCGGTCCACCTGATAAGGCGACGCCCCGTCCAGCACCATTGCGTCCACGGCCGCGCGGTAATGCGACAGGATGCGGTTGCCGATGAAACCGTCGCAGACGCCGGCCCGGACGGCGATCTTCTTCAGCCGCTTGGCCAGCGCAAATCCGGTCGCCACCACCTCGGGCGCGGTGCGGTCAGCCACCACGACCTCCAGAAGGCGCATGACATGGGCGGGCGAGAAGAAGTGCAGCCCGATGACGTCAGCGGGTCGGCTCGTCGCGTCGGCGATGCGGTTCACGTTCAGATACGAGGTGTTGGTGGCCAGCACGGCCCCCGGCTTCGCGACCCGGTCAAGGGCCGCAAAGACCTGCTCCTTGACCTCCATCGACTCGAAGACCGCCTCGACGATCAGGTCGGCCTGGGCCAGGGCGGCATAGTCGGTGTCGGTGCGGAAGGCGACGGACAGGATTTCGTCGCGGCGTGTGGCGGCCAGCTTGCCGCGCTTGACCGCGCCCTCAAGCAGCGTTTCCACCGTGCCCTGCGCCTTGGCGGCGGCCTCCGCATCGCGTTCGATCAGGGTCACGTCCAGACCGGCCAAGAGGCAGGCCACGGCGATGCCCGCCCCCATCGTGCCGCCGCCGATGACGCCGGTCCGGTCCAGGGGGCGCGATGCGATGCCCTTGATCCGAGGCAGGTGGGCCACGGCGCGTTCGGCAAAGAAGGCGTGGATCAGGGCCGCGCGCTGCGGGCTGTCCATCAGCCTGCGAAAGGCCGCACGCTCTTGCGCCATGCCTTGGGCGAAGGGCAGCGCAAGACCTCCGGTCACGGTATCGACCGCCACCTGCTGCGCGATCTGGCCGGGCAGCTTGCGCGCCAGCTGCGCCTTCAAGACCTCGGCCTGTGCGTCCTCAGCCGCCGGCGCAGGCCTGTCGCAGGTGCGGCGGGGCGGCTGGCCCGCCAGTTCTTCCGCCAGCGCCATTGCGGCAGCGGTCAGGTCGCCATCGGCAACCTGGTCGATCATGCCCAGATCGGCCGCCTGACGCGCGGGGACCTGACGGGCCGAGGTGATGATGTCCAGCGCCGCCTCCAGCCCGACAAGGCGCGGCAGGCGCTGCGTTCCGCCCGCGCCGGGCAGCAGGCCCAGCGTCACCTCGGGCAGGCCCATCCGCGTGTCCGGCGCGGCGATGCGGGCATGGGCGCCCAAGGCCAGCTCCAGCCCCCCGCCCAGCGCCGTGCCGTGCAGGGCCGCCACGACGGGCTTGTCCAACGCCTCGATGCGGTCGATGACCTCGGGCAGAAAGGGCTGCGCCGGCGGCTTGCCGAACTCGGAGATGTCGGCCCCGGCAACCCAGGTGCGCCCGGCGCAACACAGCACGGCGGCCTCGGCCCCGTCATCCGCGGCAAAGGCATCGGCTGCGGCCATCAGCCCGGCCCGCACTGCCTGCGACAGCGCATTCACCGGCGGGTTGTCGATCGTGATGATGCCGATCCGGCCCTGGCGGGTGTAGGTGACAGGCATTGGGCCTCCTTCAGTCATTCATGGTCCCCGCCCAGGCCGGCATCCCGTCCGCCCCGACCAGGCGCTGCAACCGGGCCACGGTGTCGCGCAGCGCGGGGCCGACCTGCGACCGGATGCGATCATCGGGCAAAACGTCGTCCAGCGCGCCGCAGGAAAAAGCCACGGGCCCGGCCAGCCGCGCCGAGCGGAACGGCACGGACACGGCCGAGATGTTGCGGGAATAGCGAAGCTCGTTGCGCACGACCGCATAGCCGTGGCCGATCAGTTGATCACGCCCTTCGCGCCGCAGCGCCTCCAGCGTGGTGCCGTCCAGGGGCGGCTCGGGGCAGTCGGCCAAAAGGCCTGCGAATTCCTCGCGGGTGCTGGCGGCCAGCACCGCCAGGCCCGATGACGAGCCGCCGATGGGCAGCCTGTGACCGACCTCCAGCCAGATCGAGGCGGTGCGCTGCGGCCGCCATGTCCGCATCAGGGCCACCTTGTCGCGATCGCGCACGGCAAACAGCACCAGCGTTCCCGTATCGTCCGCCAAGGCCTGCATCATGTCATGGGCGGGGTCCAGAAAGGACAAGGACGCCGCCGCCACATGCCCCATGGCCAGCAGCGTCGGCCCCGGACGATAGCGGTCGTTGCGCTGCGGCTGGGTCAGGTAACCCAGGCAGCCAAGGGTAAAGGTCAGCCGTGACACGGTCGATTTCGGCAGGCCCGTGCGTTCTGCAATCTGCGCGTTCGTCAGCCCGTCATCGCCCGCCCGGAACGCCCGCAGCACCGACAGGCCCCGCGCCAGCGTGGTGGCAAAGTTGCGGTCCCCTTCATAGTCCGGGCGGGCCTCGGTCATCACATCGTCCCCGGAAGCAAGAGCGAGATGACCGGGAACAGGATCAGCAGCACAAGGACCAGGATATCGACGGCCAGGAAGCGCGCGACGCCTGCAAAGATCTTGTCGATGCCGACATTCTTGGTGACGTTGCTGACGACAAAGACGTTGAGGCCCACGGGTGGCGTGATCAGCCCGATCTCCAGCAGCTTGACCACGATGACGCCGAACCAGATGAGGTTCAGGCCATAGCCCTCGACCAGCGGCACCATGAAGGGCAACGTCAGAACCATGATGCCGATCGGGTCGAGGAACATGCCCAGCACCAGATAGATCACCACGACAACCAGCATCAGCATCGCGAAGGACAGCTGCGCATCGCTGACCCAGCCCACGACTGCGCCGGCAAGGCCCGTCAGCGCGACAAAGCTGACAAAGATCTTGGCCGCGCCCGCGATCAGGAAGATCGCCGCCGTCTGCACCAGGCTTTCGCGGATCGCGCGCCAGAAGACGTCCAGCGTCAGGCGGCGCTGCGCGAAACCGATGGCGGTGGTCATCACGACGGACACGGCCGCAGCCTCGGTCGCTGTGAAGATGCCGCCATAGATGCCGCCCACGATGACCACGAACAGCATCAGCGCAGGCCAGGCGGCGAGCGCGGCCTCGGCGCGGCCGGCGCCGTCGGACTGGCCCCGTGGGGCGGCCTTGGGATCGCGGGCGACCCACCAGGCAATGACCAGGATCATGCCCGCAAGCGACAAGAGGCCCGGCAGCACGCCCGCGAGGAACAGTTGCGCGATCGAGGTTTCGGTAAAGATGCCATACAGGATGAACAGCACCGAAGGCGGGATCAGCGACCCCAGTGTGCCCCCCACCGCGACCGAGGATGTGGCCAGCCGCGGGTCATAGCCCATGCGCAGCATCTCGGGCACGCAGATGCGGCCCATGGTCGAGGCACAGGCAATGGACGACCCGGAAATTGCCGAAAACCCGCCGCACCCCATGACCGAGGCCATGGCGACCCCGCCCGGCAAGGGGCGCAGCCAGACGGCGGCCGCGTCATAGATGCGCGTGGTGATGCCGGCATAGAAGGCGATGTTGCCCAAGGCCACGAACAGCGGCACCATCGACAGGTCGTAGGAGTGGACCAGATCGAAGAAGTTCGAGAACAGGACCGAGCTGGTCGGGTTCAGCGCGCGTTCGGGCATCCAGCCGCCGGTGCGGGTGGCATAGACCAGAAAGGTGCCGATGCCCGCGACGCCCGCCAGCGCAAAGGCGATGGGCACGCGCAGCGCCAGCAGCACCAGCACCAGCGCCATCGCCACCATGCCGATCGTCATCGCATCCATCAGCTGACCTCGTTTCCGTCGGCATCCACAAGAACGTCACCTTGGCGCAGCTGCCGCAGGTCACCCCATAGCAGGATCGCCAGCCGCACCCACATCAGCACCAGCCCCGCCAGGAACAGCGCGATGCCCGGCCAGCGCGGCAGGTTCAGGTCACCGTAATAGAACTCGCCCGAACGCCAGGCCTGCCCCGTCACCCGCCAGGCGGCATAGATCAGCGGCAGCAGCGCCAGCAGCCCCACGACATGGCCCAGCACGATCAGCCGCGACCGGACCCGGTCGGGCATCCGGTCGCTGAGAAAGGTGACGGCCACGTGGCTGCGCGCCGCCGTCGCCGCCGCCATCGGCAGGATGATGGCCGCGACCATCAGTTCGCGGACCAGGATGATCGCGTCGGGCAGGCTGGCACCAAAGGCCGCGCGCATCACCACGTTGGCAAAGATCACGACGCCCAGGGCGATCAGCGCCAGCACCGACAGGTCCAGCAGGGTCCGCTCGATCACGCGCATGGACTCAGCCGCGCTCCCAGGGATAGCCCTGTTCTTCCAGCTCGGCCGTGTATTGCTGGATCAGCCCGCGATACTCGTCCAGCAGCGCCTGCCCGTCCAGGCCCGAGGCATCCGCCCGCGCGACCCATTCGTCCAGATAGGGCTGGCCGGCCTCGTTCAGCCGGGCGCGGTCCTCGTCGGAAAACCGGACGATCTCTTTCCCGGCGTCCTCCAGGACCTTGATCGATTCGTCATTGGCCTGCCCGATGATGCGCCCGAATTCGTCGGCCAGGCCTTCGCCGGCGGTCATGATGACCTGCTGCTGTTCGGGTGTCAGGCCGTCGAACATGGTCTTGTTCATCAGGATGCCCAGAGCGCCGATCTGGCCCCAGTCGATAAAGGTGTAGCTGTCGAAGACCTCGTCGAACTTCAGCGCCGCGACCAGATAGGAATAGGTCTGCGTGCAGTCGATCAGCCCGCTTTCCAGCCCCTGGTAGGCCTCGTAGACGGTCATGTCGACCAGCGTCGCCCCCAAGTCGCGGAAGGTCTGGCCATAGGCGCCTACGCCGCGCACCTTCTTGCCCGCCAGCTGATCGACCGAGGTGACCGCCGGCCCCTTGCACCCCATCTGAACGGCCGAGGTGGTATAGGTCCCGACATAGACCAGATCCCGCGCGGCCAGATTGGCGGTGATCTGTTCATTGTTCCGCATCAGGTGATCGGTAGCCTTCATGCCCACCCACGGGTCGGGGTTTTCCAGCGGCAGGTCGGCGATGCCATAGGCCACCATGTCCTGCGGGAAATAAACGCCGATGACGCTGCCCAGGTCGGCCACTCCGTCACGCAGCGACTGCACGGCCGCCTTTTCGGAAAACAGCGCGCCCCCCCAGGTGATCTCCAGCCGCAGGTCGCCGCCGGATTGTTCGGCCACCTGATCGGCGAACCATTGCGTAGCCTCGGCACGCGCGCCGCGGTTCGGGCCCGGCTCGCCATAGATCAGCACGGTTTCGGCAGATGCGCTTCCGGCCATGCCGGCCAGCAACCCAGCCGCCATCAACGCCGCCTTGAACGACAATGTGGTCATGATGAAACCCCTCCCTGTTTCATCAAGCAGGCTGCCATTCCGACATGCGGAATACAATCCTGAATTGACCGAAACGTGACCGACAAGCTATCTGGCGGTTTTCCGCGCAATCCTGAATGTTGCAGTCTGTCTGATCGGAGTATCCCATGTCATATCGGCTTCTGCTGGCTCTCGCGCTCGGCTTGGGCGGTGCCCTTCCTGCCCTGGCGCAGGACGACCAACCGTTTCTGGCGGCCGATATCGAGGCCGCGCAATACGATGGCAGTGACCTGCCTCCGGGGCGTTCGGCGCTGACGGCCAAGGTCCAGCTGCTGCTGGACCGTTCGGGCACCTCGCCCGGTGTCATCGACGGCTTCAAGGGCGGCATGAGCCAGAGCGCGATCATGGCGTTCGAACGGCGCGCAGGTCTGCCCACGGACGGGGTCATGGACCCGCATGTGTGGAACCTGCTGCAGGCCTATGCCGAACGGCCCGTGACACAAAGCTATACGATCACGCAGGCCGACGCCGAGGGGCTGGTCGATGCCATCCCGACCGACTATGCGGAAAAGGCCCAGATGGAGGCCATGGCCTATACCAGCGTGGCCGAGCGCCTGGGCGAGCGGTTCCACATGGATGAAAAGTTCATCCAGTTCCTCAATCCGGGCATCGACCTGGTGCCCGGGGCGACCATCCAGGTGATGGCGCCAAACCAGCCCCTGAAGGGCCAGGTCACGCGGATCATCATCGACAAGGTCAACCGCCGGGTCGCGGGCTATAATGAACGTGGCGACATGGTGGTCGATTATCCCGCCACCATCGGCTCGTCCGCGACACCCTCGCCCGAGGGGACGCACAATGTCCGCACGGTGGCCATCAACCCGAACTATACCTATAATCCCGATGTCAACTTCCGTCAGGAAGGCAACGACCGCAAGCTGGTGATCCCACCCGGGCCGAACGGTCCCGTGGGCACCGTCTGGATCGGCCTGACCAAGCCGACCTATGGCATCCACGGCACGCCGACACCCTCTCAGCTGTTCCGCAACCAGTCGATGGGCTGCGTCCGGCTGACCAACTGGGATGCCGAGGAACTGGCGGGCATGGTCCGGAACGGGGGAACGACCGTCGAATTCCTGCAGCCGGGCGTGACGATCGCCGATGCTACCGGCATGGCCGCCACTGAAACCCCGCCGGCCGCGGCCGTTGCCCTGCCCGAGGGCACGGTGGCCCCCGACCTGCCGGTCACCGAGCAGCCCCTGTCCCTGCCTGATCCCGCCGCACCCGCGGCCGTGACCCCGGAAACCGTGGCGCCGGCCGAAAGCAGCGTCGAGCCGACGGCCCCGCAGGACGCGCTGGACCCGCTGAGCGATGCCCTAACGGACGCGCTGCCCGAGGGTTTCGTGGTGCCTCCCCTGGACGAGGTCCAGCAGTGATCGGCCGGGCGCTCCTCGCTGCGGCGGTTCTGACCTGCGGGCCGCTTGCGGCGCAGGAGCGTCCGCCTGTCTCCCCGGCCCCGGACCTGTCGCCACCAGAGGCGCGGCCGCTGTCCCGCCCGGCCGATCAGACGGAGGCCGAAGTCCCCCCTGAACAGGCCGAAGGCGAGGAGGCTGTCTCAGGCACGGTGTTCGGCCCGCCCCCTCCTCCGGTCTGGTATAGCCAGGCCGAGGATGACGGCAAATTTGCCGCCTGCCGCCTGGCCCTGTCGCTGCTGGGGACAGTCTATACCACGGAGCCGTCGGTGACCGACCCGGAGAACCGCGACTGCGGAATGGCCCGCCCGATCCGCGTGACGCAGATCCTGCCGGGGGTGGAACTGACCGGCCAGCCCCTCATGCGCTGCGGGACCGCGCGCGCCCTGGGGTTCTGGACGCGCGACTTCCTTCGCCCGGCGGCGGCGCTGATGCCGGGCGCGCCGCGCCTGACGGGCCTGGAAACCGGTTCCGGCTATACCTGCCGGGACCGCGTGGGCACAGGCGAGGCGCAGCCCAGACCTTCGGAACACGGGAACGGCAACGCCATCGACGTCATGGGCTTTCGCTTTGACGCAGGCGAACCGCTTTCCATCCAGCCTCGCACCGGCGACGGCGACCTGTCCGAGGCCTTTCAGCGGACCGCGCAAGGCACCGCCTGCCTGCTGTTCACGACGGTTCTGGGGCCGGGTTCGAACGCGGCGCATGCCGACCACCTGCACCTGGACCTTGCCGCACGCAACAGCGACTGGCGCCTCTGCGAATAGTTCAGCGGCTTTGCCGCTCCATATCCAGATAGGACGGATCGAACCGCGCCAGCGTCGAGAGCCCCTTCCAGTCCAGGATGTTCACATCGGCTCCGGACCAGCGGATCAGCCCCCGGTCGCGCAGGTCGCGCACCGCGCGGTTCACGTGGATAGGGGAATATCCCAGGATGTCTGCCAGTTCGCGCTGAAGCAGCGGCAGCGAGAACTGATGGTTCGCGGCCGCCCCTACGGCGTTCAGCCGGGTGTAGATCTCGCATAAAAGATGCGCCAGATGGGCGCTGGAGCGCAGGGAGGCGGCGGCGACCAGCCACTGCCGGTGCACGGCGGCATCGATCAGCGTCGCCATCCACAAGAGCCGCGTCAGATGGGGAAAATTCTCGGTGATCTCGGTCAGTTCCGCATGGTCGATGAACTCGACCTCGGCCGATCCTACGGCAATGACGGAATGCTCCAGCCCGGCCAGGACGAACCCGTGCAGATCGACGAAATCTCCGGGAACGTTCAGGGCGGTGATGACACGTTCGTCGGTACGTCCGACCAACTGATGCGATCGGGCGGACAGGCCCCGCAGCATCATGCAGCTGCGCTTTTCCGCACGATCGGCAGAAACGATCTGTTCGCCGGGACCAAAGGCGACATGCTCGGTCCGGACAGCCCGAAGCCGCGACAGGTCTTGATCGCTGAGGGTGTCACGCCGTTGAAGAAAGCGGATAAAATATTCTGTGATGGCCACTCCGCCCCTCCTTTCTCCGGCTGCCGGACACTGGCAAATCGAACTTTTGGGCGCAATGCCCCCTGTCCTGCATCTAACATTCATTAAGCCTGAGAACGCATCCCCGTCTTTCGGGTTTCACCTGTCAGCTTCGGTGGCGCATCGGAACGCGCAGCGCTGCATCCAGAATCGCAAAGCTGTCCGTCACCGAGGAGCTGCGCTTGGTGACGAAGTCGTCCAGTTGCGGAAACAGCTTCACGGCTTCGTCCAGCTTGGGATCGCTGCCAGGCGCATAAAGCCCCGCCCGAATCATCAACTCGGACTCGCCATAGGCACCCAGGGCCGCACGGGCACGCGCAATCATCGCGTTTTCGGGCCCGCTGGCCGCGTCGGGCAACGATCGCGACACCGAACGCACCACATCAATGGCCGGAAAGCGGCCGCGTTCGGCGATGCTGCGCTCCAGCACGACATGGCCGTCCAGCGTGCCGCGCAGGATGTCGGCCACCGGCTCATCCATGTCCGATCCTGCGACCAGCACGCTGAAGATCCCTGTGATGTCGCCCGTGCCCTCGGGCCCTGGCCCGGCGCGCTCGGCCAGCGCCATGATCAGATTGGACACCGACGGGGGAAAGCCGCGATAGCTGGCAGGTTCTCCTG
>VGDE01000039.1 GCA_016869875.1 Alphaproteobacteria bacterium | reverse complement strand
GATCGGCGTGGCGCCGGTGGCGAGGCGCGCCTTCGAAGCATTGCGTATGGGCCAGTCCTTCACCATCGAGGGTCTGATGACTATCGCAGCCGGGGGCGCACTGCTGATCGGTGCGGCCGAGGAAGCGGCGCTGGTGGTCTTTCTGTTCGCCGTTGGCGAGGTTCTGGAGGGTGTCGCGGCCGGGAAGGCCCGGCAGGGCATCCGGGCGCTGGCAGATCTCGTGCCGAAGACTGCGCTGCTGGAAGTGGCTGGTCAGACACGCGCCGTTCCCGCCGACAGTCTGCAGATCGGGCAGACGGTCCTTGTCCGCCCCGGCGACCGTATTCCTGCGGATGGCGAGATCATCGACGGCACCAGCGGCGTCGATGAAAGCCCGGTGACCGGCGAAAGCGTCCCGGCCACCCGGACCCTGGGTGATCCGGTCTTCGCCGGCTCGATCAACACCGAAGCCGCTTTGCGCGTCCGCGTCACCCGCGAGCCGAGCGACAACACCATCGCCCGCATCATCCGCCTGGTCGAGGAGGCCGAGGAGGCCCGCGCGCCGACCGAGCGCTTCATCGACCGCTTCTCACGTATCTATATGCCGGCCATCGTCGCGCTGTCGGCACTGGTGATCGTGGTGCCGCCGCTCGCCTTCGGGCAGGACTGGACCACCTGGATCTATCGGGGCCTGGCGCTGCTGCTGATCGGCTGCCCCTGCGCGCTGGTGATCTCGGTTCCGGCCTCCATCGCCTCGGCACTGTCGGCGGGCTCAAAGCGTGGTCTCTTGATGAAGGGTGGCGCTGTCATCGAGGCGGCCGCGAAGGTCACGCATGTCGCCTTCGACAAGACCGGCACCCTGACGCGCGGCGCACCGGTGGTGACCGACTTGATCCCCGCGCCGGGTGTGGACGAGGCTGAGCTGCTGGCCGTCGCCGCCGGCGTGGAAGCCGGCTCAAGCCACCCGCTGGCGCTGGCAATCCTGCTGCGCGCGGAGGCCGCGGCCGTGCAGGTGCCGGCGGCGCGCGATGCCCGTGCGCTGGCCGGGCGCGGTGTTGAAGCTGTCGTGGACGGGGCGCTTGCTTGGGTTGCATCCCCCTCACATGCCGCAGAGGTCGGCGGGATCGACAAGGCGGCCTTGCCTCGGGCAACGGCGCTGGAGAACGAGGGCAAGACGGTTGTCGCCGTCTATCGTGAGGGCCGGTCCCTGGGCCTGATCGCCCTGCGGGACGAGCCGCGGGGCGATGCGGCCACGGCCATCCGGCAACTGGCCGCCATGGGCGTGGGCGCGACCATGCTGACCGGTGACAATTCCCGCACCGCGGCGGCCATCGCCGGAGGTCTCGGGATCGGCTTCCGGGCGGGGATGATGCCCGAGGACAAGCTGACGGCGATCCGCGAGCTGAACGGCAGCGGCCGCGTTATGATGATCGGCGACGGCATCAACGACGCCCCTGCGCTGAAAGAGGCGCATATCGGCATCGCCATGGGGTCCGGCACTGATGTGGCGCTGGAGACCGCCGACGGGGCGATCCTGCGCGACCGGGTGAGCGACGTTCCCGCCTTGATCCGGCTGGCACGGGCGACGATGGGCAACATCACGCAGAACGTGGCGCTTGCGCTCGGGCTGAAGGCGGTGTTCCTCGTGACGACGATCCTCGGCATCACCGGCCTCTGGATCGCCATTCTGGCCGATACCGGCGCGACTGTCCTGGTCACGCTGAACGCCCTGCGCCTGCTGGCCTTCAACCCTGCCCGGGAGGCTTGAGATGCTCGGACAGGCAGGGTGGATCGGCCTTGGTGTCGTGGCGATGTATCTGACGGCCTTTGCCTGGGGAACGGCCGAGGCCGCCCATGCCGCCGGGCGGCCAGTCTGGCTGTTTGGACGAGCGCGGGGGATCGAGCGCCTTGCTGCGTTCGGTTTCCGCCTTGCGTTTGGGCTGGCGCTTCTTGGACCGCTGCTGTGGCTGGCCTTTCCGGCGCTGCACAAGCTGGACCCGCTTTGGACTGAAGGCCAGTATCAACTGGTGGGAGCCGCAGGCGCAGTTCTTGCGGCAGGCGGTGCCATGACGGCATTCGCTTCGCAGATGTCCATGGGCGCATCGTGGCGGGTCGGTATCAGGCAGGGGGAAAGCGGCGCCTTGATCACCGGCGGTCTGTTTCGCCTCAGCCGCAACCCGACCTTTGTGGGGCAAGGGCTGCTGCTGACGGGGGTGGCGCTGGCAGTTCCGTCTGTGCTGACGCTTGTGGCGCTTCTTTTCGTTGTTGCCTCAGCGTCTGTTCAGGTCCGGGCGGAGGAACGCATCTTGATGTCGGCTCATGGCGCGGAATACCTCAGGTGGAGCGCCGACGTTCCGCGCTGGTTCAGGATGGGGCGATCCTTGAAACCCTCCGGCTTCCCGTCGTCATGAGCGGCCCATTGCTGAAGGTCGGCCTTCATCAACTGCTGCATTGCAGCTTCCCTATAGCGGACGTTGGCGCTCGGCGCTGCGAAATCCACCGAGCTGCGTCCGCTTTGTGGGATGCAGCGGTCAATCCTCCCTCAGCTTCTGTCTTGCGGCGAGCAGGACGTTGAACACCTCTCCCAGATCCGACAAGGCCTCAATGATGTCCCTGACCCTAGCTTCGACTGAAGACACCGATGCAGTGCCGAGCGCGTCAGCAGCTGATCGCTCTTCCCAGGCAGCCAGAAGTTCAGGATCTTCTGTTCTCCATTCCCGACAGGTGGGCGCCCAAGTTTCGATCAGGCCGATATGGCGCACCCACTCATCGATCGACAAGTTGCGGCCGGCCCGTTCCGCACAGAGCTTCTTCATTGCTTGCTCCGGCGTCAGCCACAGCCGCATCGTTTCCTCATTGTTGGTGAGCACTATCGTGAGCAGGCTGCCGTCGCTGCGGAAGGCAACGCTCCAGATCCGGTCGCCATGCTCAACACGCGCCGCCTCGAGACCATCCGCGGTCCGGGTCAGCCGCGCGATGCCGTCCGCGCCTCCGGTGGCGAGCAAGCTGTCGTCAGGACTGAAGGCAAGACTAGTGATCGCGCCGCCATGGGCGATGCGGGCGATCTCGCTGCCGTCTCTCATGCGGATCAGCCGCGCGGTGCCGTCCGCGCTTCCGGTGGCGAGCAGGTTGCCGTCAGCACTGAAGACGACGGTGTGGACAGAGCCGTCATGCGCGATGCGGGCGATCTCGCTGCCGTCCGTCGTTCGGATCAGCCGCGCGGTGTTGTCCCAGGCTCTGGTCGCGAGCAGGCTGCCGTCGGCGCTGAAAGCGACGGTGTGGACCGCGTCGTCATGAGCGATGCGGGCGATTGTGCTGCCGTCTGCCGTTCGGATCAGCTGTGCAGTGCCGTCGTCGCTCCCAGTGGCGAGTAGGCGGCCGTTACCACTGAAGGCGACGGTGTTAACACTGGGCTCGACGCGGGCGATTTCGCTGCGATCTTTCGTGCGGATAAGTCGCGCAGTGCCGTTGTCGCTCCCGGTGACGAGCAGGCTGCCGTCAGCGCTGAAGGCAACAGTGTGGACCGAGCCGTCATGCGCGATGCGCGCGATCTCGCTGCCGTCAGTCGTGCTGATCAGCCGTGCGGTGTTGTCCCGGCTCCCCGTGGCAAGCAGGCTGCCTACAGCGTTGAAGGCGACGGTGCGGACCGGGCCGCCATGCGCGATGCGGGCGATCTCGCTGCCGTCGGTCGTCCGGATCAGCCGCGAGGTGTTGTCCCAGCCCCCGGTGGCGAGCAGGCTGCCGTCGGCACTGACGGCGACAGTGTGGACTGCGTTGTCATGGGCGATGCGGGTGATCTTGCTGCCGTCTCCCGTGCGGATCAGCCTGGCTGTGCCGTCGTCGCTCCCGGTGGCAAGCAGCTTGCCGTCCATGCTGATCGCGACGATGTGGACCGGGCCGTCATGGTTGATGCGGGCGATCTGGCTGCCGTCTTCCGTGCGTATCAGTCGCGCGGTGCCGTCGTCGCTACCGGTTACGAGCAGGCGGCCGTCAGCGCTGATGGAGACGGTGTTGACCCAATTGTCGTGGTTGACGCGGGTGATCTCGCTGCCGTCCGCCGTGCGGGTCAGTCGCGCGGTGCCGTCGTCGCTCCCGGTGGCGAGCAGGCTGCCGTCAGCGCTGATGGCGACGGTGTTGACCGGGCCGTCATGGGCGATGCGGGCGATCTCGCTGCCGTCTGCCATGCGGATCACCCGCGCGGTGTTGTCCCAGCTCCCGGTGGCTAACAGGCTGCCGTCGATGTTGATGGCGACAGTTGAGACTGCAGCGTCATGGTCAATGCGAGCGATTTCGCTGCCGTCTGCCGTGCTGATCAGCCGTGCGGTGCCGTCGTCGCTCCCGGTGGTGAGCAGACTGCCGTCGTCACTTATGGCAACGGTATTGACCGGGCCGTCATGGTTGATGCGGGCGCTCTCGCTGCCGTCTGCCGTCCGGATCAGCCGCGCGGTGTTGTCCCAGCTCCCGGTGGCAAACAGGCTGCCGTCGATGCTGATGGCCACAGTTGAGACTGCAGCGTCATGGTCAATGCGGGCGATCTCGCCGCCGTCAGCCGTGCGGATCAGCCTCGCGGTGCCGTCGTTGCTCCCGATGGCGAGTAGGTTGCCGTCAGCGCTGAAAGCGACGGCGCCAACCCAGTCATCATGCTCGATCCGGGCGATTTCACTGCCGTCTACTGTTCTGATCAGCCGAGCTGTGCCGTTCTTGCTCCCGGTGGCGAGCAGGCTGCCGTCGGCGCTGATGGCAAGGCTGTTGACCGCGTCCTCGTGCGCCACTCGGATGCTTGGCAGAGTCGTCAGCAATTCCGTTGCCGCCGCATAGGCCGCTGATCCGGGGTGGCGGCGCCAGCCCTCCACCGCAAGGGCTGCGGCGCGTTCCGCAGCACTCGCCCCTGGAAGATCGCGCAGGGTGGCAAAGGCTTCTGCCCCGAGCTGACGGCCCTTGGCTTCGCGAGCTGCCGTTTCCGCTAGTTTGCGAGCTTCTGCCTCCGCCGCTGCCGCCTCCTGAGCAAGACGTGTGGCGGCCTCCGCGTCAGCGCGAGCCTCTCCTTCTGCGGCCGCGGCCTGTTCGGCTCTGCGCCGGGCTTGGTGCTCTAGGTCTGTCAGACGCTCAGCTTCTATAGTTGCCGTTTCTGCTAGTTTGCGAGCTTCCGCTTCTGCTTCTGCCGCCTCCTGAGCAAGACGTGCGGCGGTCTCTGCCTCTGCCCGGGCCTCTCCTTCTGCCTTTGCGGCCTGTTCAGCTCTGCGACGGGCTTGGTGCTCTGAGCGTGCCAAGCGCTCAGCTTCTGTGGTTGCCGCCTCAGCACTCTTGGTTGCGGTTTGAGCTTCGTTGAAGAAGTAGATTCCTATTCCGATTACCAGAAGAAGAGCTGCCACGATGGAGGCGAGGAGCCAATTTCGGCGACTTGACTCCTGCAACCTTTCCTCTGCCTCGCGCCGCTTTTCTTCGGCCTCCCGTTGCTTTTCGTCGGCTTCCCGCTGCCGGGCTTCTTGGCTTTTTTCGATGAAGGTTCGTTCGCGGTCGGTGAGCTGGGCGTTATGGCTGGCCAGCCAGTTCCGGGCTTCGGCGAGCTGCCGGCCGCGTAGCAGGGTCTCGGCGGGATGGCTCTCCCACAGGCGCAGGTCTGGCTGCAGGCGCTGACGCCAGAGGCCGAAGGCGCGGTCCTCCTCCAGCCAGCTGCGCAGCCGGCCCCAGGCCGTGATCAGCGCCTCGTGGACCACCTCCACCGTTTCCTCGCCCGTGGTCGGATCGCGTCCGATGGTCAGAAGCCGCGAGCGCTCATCTGCCAGCTTCGGGACCAGTGGCCAGTCCTCGGGGCGGATCTCGCTGCGCCGGGCCACCGCCCGGGCATCCGGCGTCCCGCTCGCCTCTTCTCCCAACCGCACCAGCCGCAGCATGATCCGCCGCAGCCGTTCCTCCGCATCGGCGCCGAAGTCGCGGTGGCGCTTCAGCCGCTCCAGCACGGCCTCCGCATGATCGTTGAGCGTCCGCTCGAGCCCGCCTTGACCATCGGGGCCGCGATAGGCGCCCCAGGTGAGCCGCCGGTCCTTCTGCTCGGCCCACAGCCGCTCCAGCGCGAACTGCAGCAAGGGCAGGCCGCCCGGCCGCCCCTGCATGGCCGCCACCAGCTCCTCGGCAAGCCCGTCCTCGAAGCCGACGCCGAACACCTCCGCAGGCTTACGCACCGCCTCCGCCAGATCCGCCGCCATCATCGGCCCGAGCTTCACATCCGTGTCCCGAAGCAAACGCACCAGGGAGCCGATCTTCAGGGCTTGTCCCATGAAGTCCGCCCGCAGTGTCGCCACCGCCCGGATCACGGCGGTGTCCGGGTCCTGCGCCGCGATCGCCTCGAGCACCTGCAGCAGCTGCGCCTGCCGGGGCGAGCCATGCTCGAGCGTCGTCTCCCCCGGTCGAGCCAAAGCCCCGTCCGGTGCCTCGGCATCGTTGGTGAACAACTCCTCGAACTGATCGATGACCAGCAGCGCCCGTCCACCCGCACCGCCGGCTTCGCGGACGATGTCGCGGATGCTGCCCGGATCGGCCCGCAGGCGGTCTGTCCACTTGTCGGCCTGCTCCGACTTTTCCTTGTGTGCGGCGGGCGGCAGGCCCAGAAGCGACACCAGCCCCAACGCCAGCTCGCGCAACGGATCGCGCTGCGGCCGGCAGATCGCGACCTGCCACTCATCGCGCTGCATCTTTGGCACCAAGCCTGCCAGCACCACCGACGACTTGCCCGAGCCTGACGGGCCCACCACCGCCGCAAAGGGATGCTGATCGAGCTTGGCCTGCAACTCGGCCACAAAGGCCCGGCGGCCGAAGAAGAGGTCCGCGTCTTCCTCGGTAAAGGCGAAGAGACCGCGATAGGGTCTGGCAAGCAGGGGCCAGGCCCGGCAGAGCAGGTGCGAGGGCAGGATGAAGGCCAGCCTCGTCCCCGTATCCGGGTCGGCCATGCTGGCCATGCCGATCAGGCGGGAAGGGGGTGACGGACCCTCTCGAGAGAAGACCGGAGCGCCGCTGAAGCCGGGCTCGATGAAGCGTCCATAGGCCTGCGTATCCCTGACATGTAGCCAGCCGCCCGGATCCTCGACCACGGCCTCGCCGCTCGCTTCCGCGCCGTTGGGAAAGTTGTTGGGAAAGCCATAGGCGAGAAAGGGCTGGCCCCGCGCCGGAAGCCGGCGGTCGACGGCCTCGCGCTGCAAGCCCCCCTCGATCCCGTCCACCTCCTCGAGTTCGAGCACGGCAATGTCCGCCACCGGATCGCGAACCAGGTCCGCCATGGGCCGCATGGGATACCAGACCACCACCCGGGCCTTCAGACCCGTCCTGTTCAGAAAGGGCAGGTTCACCGTGACCGGCCCGTCGGGCCGCGTCACCGCATAGGGGTCCTCTTCGCCCACGGCCGCGTTGACCACATGCGCGCAGGTCAGGATCGACCGGCGAAACACCAGGCAGCCCGTGCCGACAACCTGGTCGTCACCATCCAGGATCGCCGCGACCGGCCGGGTATGGGGCGCCGTCATCCGCCACGCTCACGGGCAGAGGGATCGATACGAGACCAAACAGACAAACCAATACGCCGCATCGCTTGCCATGCCTCCCTGGCGCAGGCGCTTACAAAACAACCGTAACATCACTTCACTCATGAACAAAGGACCCTAATGACCAAACCGAGCACAACCGCTGTAGGGTGAAAGTCCGCTTCGGCCTGATGTAGCGGTCTTGTTGCCGCACTGCCGTCAGTCGGCTTTCCGCCCTTCGCGTTCTCTCCGGACCAGTGATCGGCCCTCCTGGGAGCAGCGGCTGTTATCGTCGTAGAACAGGCAGACGAAGGCTCGAACAGGGCACACCGACAACTTGCTGCGACGGATAAGGCTGCTCCATATGTCGCCCGAGTTTTACACAAGTTGCGAGATCTCTTTGCACGGTCAGGATAAGGACCGCTCGTGAAGGCTGCTTGTTCTGGTGGCCAGGATCTGACAGCGCTACGCCCAGCCCAGTGATATGAACCACGGAGACCAGCCATGACGCCGACCACCCTCACATCCAGCGCAATTCTTGTGGCGGCCCTATGCGCCATTCCCACACTGGCGGCCGCCGAGACATTCGCGCCCAAGGTCCTTGTGATGGCCATGTTTGAGGCTGAAGCAGCGCCTTGGTTGAAAAACCTGGATCTGCCGAACACGATCACGGTTCCTGGTTTGCCGAAGGATCATGACGCCTTGTCCTGCAATGCGGACCTTTGCGTGATGACGACGACGATGGGCTATGCAAACGCGGCAAGCTCTGCCATGGCGGTGGGATTTTCGGATCAGCTCGATCTGTCTCAGACCTACGTGCTGATCGCGGGCATTGCCGGGGTCGATCCCGCAAACGGGACGCTCGGTTCGGCGGCATGGGCTGATCATGTCGTGGATGCGGGACTGGTTCATCGCATCGACAGCCGCGACGCGCCAGATGACTGGACCAGCCAGATCGTGGAGCTTGGTGCCAAGGCGCCGGGCGAAAAGCCGGGCTGGGCCGCGGGAACCGAGGTCTTCACACTGAATCCTGCTCTGGTTTCCGCCGCCATGGATGCGACGCGCGACGTCGAGCTCGCCGACAGCGACGAGGCGGCTGCCTATCGGGCCAACTATACCCAGGATGCTGCGCGGGCGGCACCGCAGGTGATGGTTTGTGCCTCCGTTTCGGCCGACACCTACTGGCACGGTGCGACGATGGCGCAGGAAGTCGCTGACCACGCTGCCCTGCTGACCGATGGGGCTGCCGACTACTGCATGAGCCAGATGGAGGACAACGCCACCCTGACTGCCCTGACACGCGCTGCAGAGGCCGACCGGCTGGACATGAACCGCGTTGCGGTTCTGCGGACGGCCTCTAACTTCGACCGCGCGCATGAAGGCCAGGACACCGCTGCGTCGCTGTCGGCGACGTCGGGGGGCTTTGGACCTGCGACAGAAAACGCGTTCCGCGTCGGGAACGCATTCGCGTCGATGATCATCGAGGACTGGGACCAGTTTGCACAAGGCGTGACTGCGGATTGAGCAAGGTGGCGGCGGACGCACGAACTTGCGGCCGCCGCCGTCTCCTGAAGCCGCCTCCTCAGGGACAACTCGGCCACTGCAAGACACCGAACTTGTCCAGTCACGCCTCCTCACGCGGCCGGCCAGTCCTGCCTGCCGAGGGCAGAGCAAGGACTTGCGCTCGGGCTGTGCTGGCACCATCGCCTGACTCAAAGTTGGCAGAAGCTTGTGAGGCTTCCCCGAGACATAAGCTGTCCATGAGGTTGCCGCGTCAGTTGGAGTGCGACCTGACGTGAAGCGCACAGACCTGCGACGCGAACTCCTCGAACGGCCCCTGGACAATCGCGTCGCAGATGACATCGCTTACGGGTAGCAACCGAACCCGGAACGGTGGAACGGTGGAACGCCCAGTTCGGCAAGCCATTCGGTCATCCAAGCTGCCGAGCTTGCATGACTGATCCGGCCAGGACCAGCCCAACCATGTGCAGCTGCGGACACGGGCAGTGTTCGCCGGAAGTATAGACGGTGGCCTTGGCACGATCATGGGCATCCAGGTTGTTCGCCGCCCATCGGGCGATGGCGAATTCTGGATGCTGCGTGTAGTCGCCGCCTCCAAGGTGATTATGATTCTCGAACAGGACCTTGCGCTCGCAGGATACAAGCACTGATCTGCAGACGGCCCTCAAATCCAACGTCGCCATGCTTTGAGAAAAGGCCTTGTATCCTCAACAGCTTGAAAGCTGTTTACCGTTTCGGCGCAGTCATCAGCTTCGGAGAAATATGGGTGTTGGAGATCAAATTGAAGCCTTCCTGCGCCGCGGCTGGTGAACAGCTTCACTCACACAACCCTCGAAAATAACGTGAAAATCCGGCCGGCGCTGGATGTGGAGACTGGTTTGTCTAGGGCAAGTGGCGGAGCGAGAGAACCACAGGTGAGATTTATCGTGTCTATAAAACAAGATAATACAAGCACTTAAGTCTGACACACAAGTCCTGTGTATCCTTGAGTCACCTTTTGTGTCACCTCTCCTTCCGAACTCTGAGTTATATCGGTCTACTCTGCTGCAGTGCCGTTACCGGATGGTGCGAATAACTGAGCCATAAGAACTGCGAGTTTTCTGCTCCTGCCAAGGGTTCCCTGATTACAGTCCCTTGAGCTACTAGAGAGAACAGCCAAACGTATCTGTTCCCGTTCCGGCTCACATACAAGCAGCGCGTTGACGAACTTCCCGCTGTCCAAAGGCCCTCCCAAGAGGCACTGCGCGGAAAATGACGACATACGGTTTGATGTTCGGCGTTCCAGCAATATTCCAATGGAACACTTGAGACGCAAAAGATTGATTTTGTTGTAGTTCTGATCTTTTAAAGAGTGCAGCGCTAGCGCCCCTAATGTCAGCCACCGCGAGTGTGACCGCTACGTGACGTTATTGATGAGACAAACCCCACCCTCATCGTCTGTTTTGGAGTCTTCCTTCAGCCCTGTCAGCTTCTCTGTACGTTGGACTAGTCCAATGTGACCGCAGCTGTGCGTAGGGTGAAACATAAACCGATCCAATGCAGCGACACCGCAGCATGATCACGCCAACAAGCAAGAGAGTAGCGTGTTTCACACCAATAACCTCACGGAGGCAGGACGTGTTTGTCCTGCTTGCGAGGCGATCTTTTACCCAAACCGAAAGGACATGAGGTTCTGTTCTCCCCGATGCCGGAAGAACGACCATTCAAGAAAGGACCGAAAGGACAACCCAAGAAACTCCAAACGTAGTCCTGCCAAATGGCGGGAGAATATGGAGCTCTTTGACAGGCACCGCTGCTTGGTCGAGCTCATGATGAAGCAACCTTCCCGAGAGGCCAAAGATCAAGCCCTTCGGCAGATTATAGACGCCGCTGAGAACGGTCATGGTCAACTTCGGACCATCCTGACCAGCAAAGCTTTCCTATACCCCGACATGCATAGGAAGCACCTCTTCTTCCCCATCCACAGACAATGCAGAACGATAGCCCAAATGGCTGATGCATACTCATGGAGCACTTGGGGATGCTCACTCAAACAATCACTCACCTTCCATGAAAGAGAACACCATGACCAATAATGACTCCCTCATCAATGCCGCCCTCAGCACCATCGTCCCAGACAAAGACAGTCAAGCTGCTACTAACGCAAGCGCAGTGTCTGCCTATCTGTTATTTGGGAAGCAGGGTTCTTTGCTAAAGAAGATTATCCCCTCAACGAAGCTGCGTGGCATTGAAATTGCCAATAGGTTCCCGGAGAGCCAAAAATTGGACGAAGCCCTGCGCAGCAACTGTGTGTGGCTGTATGAAGCCCAGAACATTCCAGGGCATCCCGCTAATGATATTCTTCAGGTTCTGGGCCTACATTGCATCGAAGATATCTGTACCAAAACCGGCAACCCCACAGTAATCCGAAGGATGTACAACAGAGCGAAAGCTAACGCTCAAGCACTTGCAGCGTAAGCCCTCTGTTGCAGACAATGGGCAGAGGCAGCAGGAACAATCCTGAAAAGCGTCTGCCCTATATATAATAGGGTATCCAAACAGGTCCACAGGGGCTCAGGGAAGCCCAAGAGTTTAGTCAAACACTGATACTCTCACTCTTTGGTCCTGAATATCTTTAATATTCGGATTCGGATAATCTGACCCTTCTACCATCCTCAGGTCGTTCATGGTCCCTCGGGGTCAGCCTGAGGATGCGTAGGGACAAACCTTGATGCTTTTCCGAAAGCAATAATAACAACAATAAAGCCACCCTCTTTTTTGAAAGAGAACTTCAAGAACCCCCCACCCCCTTTGGGACCCCTATAGAAAACTTAAGCTGCTGTGTGTCTGGGTCCTTGTCAGTCTCAGACTGGGGAGTTCCGCCTAGGATCAGACTGCCAATAGACCTTGCCCCTGTGTCAGGTCCTCAGGAAGTCAGAATAGGCTGACAATGGAGTGGGTTCTGCTTTTTGGCAGGCCCTTGCTCCGTATGTCTTAAACCCTGATGGCAGGAATACGACTATGACGGCAATCGTTGGATATGCACGGACCAGCACCCTTGAGCAGGTGGCAGGCTTTGAAGCCCAGCTTCGGGAACTCAAGGCTGCGGGCTGCACCAAACTTTTTCAGGAGCAGGTGAGTTCGGTAGCGAAGCGTCAGCAGCTTGAGGCTTGTCTAGACTACCTGAGGGAGGGTGACACCCTCATCGTTACCAAGCTGGACCGTCTGGCCCGCAACGTGTCACATCTGGGGCAGCTTGTGGCTGCTCTCAAGGTCAAGGGGGTATCCCTCCGCATTCTTGATCTGGGTCTTGATACCAGCACTCCTACTGGCGAACTCATCCTGAACATGATGGGAGCAGTGGCTCAGTTCGAACGGCAGATGATGTTGGAGCGGCAACGGGAAGGCATCGCTAAGGCGAAGGCTGAAGGGAAGTACAAAGGCCGGACACCGACGGCTATGATACAGGCTCAGAGAGCGTGTGAGCTGGCCGCTGAGGGTCGCAAACGGGCGGACATAGCGCGGACGCTGCGGATTTCAGAAAGGTCTGTCTACAGAGCTCTTGGGGCCAGCGGTTTGTGACTATTACTGCTACTGCTGCAGCAACTGTCAAAGCTGAATTGACGCGACAAACAAGTTAAGGCTAAAATTACAGTGTGTGGGAGGGAGGCGTAAAACCCTTGGCTGCTATGCGGCCTGTGTAAGTAATCAGCGAATGCTGGGCTCTAGAGCCAGCTTCGAAAGAAGCTCCAAGCCATGAACTAATCCTCTCACACATTAATTTTCTTGAGGAACGATTTGAGCCAAGACATCGAAGAGATAAAGGCCAAGATGTGGATCACCTCCCGTTGCCATATGAACGCTGAACGGCGCAATCGGTTTCTGGAGATTTACTTCCACCTCCTTCTTGCATTTTACTCCGTTGCAGCGATTGGCAACAGCATCATAGGACGAGCCAGCGGAGGGGAGATTAGCGGCGAGATAGTTCTTTATCTTTCCATTCTAACTCTGTCTATTAGCCTGATTATATTCGGTTTCAAGTTCGGTGAGACGGCAGCTCAGCACAGGGCGTGCTACTTGGAGCTTCAGAAGCTCATGGGCTCAAGTCACGAGGAGGACCTCAACCGTAGATTCATTGAAACGATAGCTAATGTCCCAAACCACAGCACGATGGACTATCTAAGATTAGCTATAGCTCATCCGTTCACCAGGGTCCAAAATCTAAAGCTGCCAAATGGCGAATACTACACCGCAACGAGGGCAGCGTTGGTTCGATACGCGTTCAACAGGGTAGCCGTTGTGATGGTCCTAGTAATTTTCACGCTTCCTGCATGGGCAGTGACAGGTCTCAACCTCAGTAGGTTCTTCTTATGAGAAGGCCATCTTCCAAATCGGTTTTTGAAAGTTGTTTTAGTCAGGAAGCTGTTAGGGAAGTTGTCGCTACGCGGCTGACGGAGCATACAGCCCGAGGCGTAGACGGAGTTGGCTATGGCACTTTTATTGCTAACCTAGATCAGAATGTCGAAACCATCTGTTCGAAGGCCGTTCCGGGTGAGTATTGCTTTTCCCCGTACCGGCAGAAGCTTATACTAAAGGGCGCAGCAAGCTTTCCACGGATCGTGTCAATACCGACCATACGGGATCGCGTCACGCTTAGATGCCTCAACAACTTCCTGTGTCTGGTGTTCGGAGATTGCAAGCCACCCCACGCTCACCCTGTCGTCACTGATGCAATTAAGTCCTTCGAAAGGGCAACACCGAATGATAGCTTTGTTAAGCTGGACGTAAAGGGGTTCTATGACAACATCAACCATCGGACGATGGAGAGGCAGCTTCGCAAAAGGATTAAGCATGAGCCTGCTATCTCCCTGATCCTGAGAGCCTTAGCAACTCCTACCGGAGCCACGGTTCAAGAGGGGCGAAAGAACACACTTGGCGTTCCACAAGGCCTGAGCATGTCCAATATTCTTGCTTCAATTTACATGCTGGAAATCGACACGAAGTACGGCTCGAGACTAGATATAGATTATCACCGTTATGTCGATGATATTCTTATTCGCGCGCCAAGCTCAGAAATTGCGCCGGTTGCCTCGCAGATTGCCAAAGCATTAAAAAGGACGCGTAAGCTCACTGTCCATCCTCTCGGCTCAGGTAAATCTGCCATCCATCCTTTTGGGGAATCTGTGTCTTATCTTGGGTACAAGTTTGACGGCAGTGTCGTTTCCGTCAGAGAAGCAAGCATTAAGAAGATGATGACTAGCTTAATGAGAATATTGGCTGGGATGAACGATGCAAATGCTCTAAAATCAATTTGGCGACTAAATCTCCGGATTTCAGGCTGCCGCATTCAAGGGAGTAACGTCGGCTGGCTCTTCTATTTCTCGCAGATCAACGATTACCAGATACTGTTCAGGTTAGACAAACAGATCAAGGCGAGATTGTCAGCCTTAGGACGCTCCGCCCTCTACAGCCAGTGCAAGAGGTTCATCAAGGCTCACCGAGAGATAAAGTTCAACCACGTCAACACGGACTATGTGTTCGACTTCGATCAGTTTACGAGGGCTCAGATGCTGTCCGCCATCTACCTGATCAAACCGGGAGCAGAGGGGAAGCTCGACAATAGAACCGACGCAGAGGTGAAAGCTATTTTTTTTAAAACGATGTACCGAGAAGCGCGGGAAATGGAGCGGGACACGCTCGGCGCGTTCTCGTAAGTGCGATGGACACTTCGTTTCATTAGGCGCTGAGACACGACCCAGCACGTTTGACTTCTTCCGGTTACTTACCTGCCTTGCTTTCATTGGGAGACACCAATCTCATCGCTGCGTAAATGCTCGACAAGCTAAAGCCCTGACCGTAAGCCTCGCTGACCCCCTGTGACTTCCAGCCGCCAATCTGCTCCCGAACGTCCTTGGGCACCCCAGCGTCCCTCAGGCGATCTACAAGCGTGTGCCGAAAGCTGTGAAGGCCCTGACCCTCCTTCGCCAGCCCGTTCTCCTTGAGCCACTTGTTGAGAGCCGCTGAGGCTGTGTTTGGGTTGAAGGCTGTTCTGGCCTTCTTGGGCTGGAACACAGGGAACAGGTTCTCACCCTCTGTCGTCATAGCCCGTTGAGCCGCCCATAGGGCCTGACCTACCAGAGGCACCTTCCGTTCTGACTGCGCGTTCTTCAAGCGCCGGTTCTGGTTGGGCCGGATAAGGATGTGCGGCACGTCTACAGTTAGAACAACCTCATCCTTCCGAAGCCCAACGACCTCTGCCTGTCGGGCTCCTGTGTCGGACAGCATGGCGATGGCCCAGCGCCTCTGGTCATCCATCTCACGGCATCTCTGCCAGATGGCCTTTAGTTCCTCTGGAGTGTACGGCAACCGCTCATGCGGCTTCTCAGCGCCCTTCCCAGCAATGGTCAGGCTCTCGAACGGGTTGGGGATGCCAAGCTCGAACTCCCTGATTGCTGTGTCGAACAGTGGCTTAATCTGGTAGACGTACTTGGAGATCGTGTCACCCGTGATGCCTCGGTCGCGTAGCTTCTCGACAAACAGGTTGGCATGCTCCCGGCGCACGTCCTTGAGGATCGCGTCGCCGGTGATGCCCATGAGGGTGGCCCACGCTCGGTCGAACTGCTGCTGAGCAGTCTTGTTCCGAGGTCCCTTGCCCAAGCCGATGTGCTTGTCCTTGGCATCACTCAAGGTCCGGGGGATTTGCTTGCCCATCAGAAGATCAAGGGTCAGCCTGTCCTGTGCCGGGGGCTCTGGTCGATACTCTCCGGGCTCGTAAGCCCCACCAGAGAGCGCCTGAACCAGTCGATCAATAAGGGGGTTGTCGGGGTAGCGCAGACCATCTCCGGGCCTCAGCCCAGCGGCTTCCAGACGGCCTAGAGCAGCCCTGGGATCAACGGCCTCACCTGTGCTGCTGTTCAGGTGGTTCTTCCAGAGAGCATCCTGCCTCCGGGCATGTTCATTGGCTCTCTTGGCAGCTTCTATCTGGTCACTGGTCTTGAGCGAGAAGAACAGCACCGACTGCGGCTTGCCCTTTGCATCCCTGTAGAGGCCCTCGCAGCCTGCGCTCACGCGACGCCGGAAGTACCAGACATTGCCCTTCTTCTGGATGTACTTGGCAGTCAAACGGAAAGCCCCTGAGTCGAACAACAAGACCACAGTGTGTCACCTCTTGTGTCACCTTGTGGTTGCCAGTCCTTCGCCTAGGCTATTGTTTTCACGCATGAAGAACAATGAATGTGGCGGAGCGAGAGGGATTCGAACCCTCGAGACGGTTCCCCGCCTACACACTTTCCAGGCGTGCGCCTTCGACCACTCGGCCACCGCTCCGATGGCGGGGGTCTAGCCTGACCGGAGGGGCGGCGCAAGTCTCAAGTCAAAGGTTCGAGATGCGCTTTTGCAATTCGGCCAGCTGGCGACGGATCTCGGCCATGTCCTTGCCCGCATCGGCATCGGACACGTCGCCTTCCGGGTTGTCGCCATCCTGGGGCTCGGGCCCGGAACTGCCTCCGCGCCAGCCACCCATCATCGCCTTGAGAAACATCTGCTGCTGGCGCTGAAGAGCTTCGAAACCGGGCATGGAGGCCATGGGATTCGGCATCGATGCCATGTTCTCCATCAGCTTCGACTGCCCCTCGCGCAGCATCTCGAAGCTGGCGGCCAGGAACTGCGGAACGACAGACTGCGCATTGCTGGTATAGCTGCGCACCAAGTCAGTCAGAACGTCCAGAGGAAGGACATTCTCACCCCGGCTCTCGTGCTCGGCGATGATCTGCAGGAGATACTGCCGGGTCAGATCATCACCGGACTTCAGGTCGACGATCTTGACCTCCCGCCCTTCGCGAATGAAGGCGGCGATATCCTCGAGCGTCACATAGTCGCTTGTTTCCGTATTGTAGAGGCGGCGGCTGGCATAACGCTTGATCAGCAGCGGCGCTTTGGGTGCGGCCATCCCGATGTCCTTGCATTCGATTTGCGTCATGATGAAAGCAGCACCGGCAAAACGCAAAGGAAAAAACCCTTAGCGCAGACATGCGAAGGGGCAGCCGAAGCTGCCCCTTGTACTAGGTAATGCTGCAACCTGCCACGTTTAACAAGTCAACCGATCACTTGGCGGCAGCGGCCGTCGCGGCGGTGCTGGCCTTCTTGACGACGGCCTGGTTGTCCTGGGCGACCTTGTCGGCCACTTTCTGGGCATCCGAGGCAATGTCCTTACCAGCGGTCAGCATCAGATCGACGGTGTCCATCTGGACCTTCTTGGCGACTTCCGCATAGGCAGCCATGTGCTCTGCCATCATCTCGGCCGAGGCCGAGGCGAAATCGCTCATTGCTTTCGCATATTCCGAGGGCTCTTCCTTGACGGCTGCCAGCTCGCCCATGCGGGTGATCGAGTCCTTGGCCCAGCGGGCCGAAATTTCGGTCGAACGCTCGGCGGCGGTCAGCGCCACGCGGGCCAGCTTCTCACCCAGCAAGCTCTGCGACTTCATGGCTTCCTGCATCGACGAGGTGTCGATCGGAAAGTTGGCCATCATGTCCTGCATCGTCTTGGCGAAATCCGGGGTCCTTGCCATGTCATTCACTCCTACTGCTGCAGCGATCGAGGTACTGAGGGAACGCATCGCCGCTTTCCATTCCGTGCCTCCAATATGAATGCTGCAGTGCAGCATTTCAAGTTTTTTCTTCTGCAACGCAGCATTTTCGGCGCATGACCAAGTAGTTGAAGACAAGCTGTTGATATTCCGGGCCTGCCTCTGGTCGATCAGCTTGCCCGTTCGTGGACATAGCGCCCAGGAGCAGGTTCTAGGCCTTCGCCAGGTACACGAACCGGCACCATTGGCCCTGCCCGATCGGCCAGCCAGTCGCTCCAGAAGGGCCACCAGCTGCCCTCGTGGAACTCGGCCGAGTCGCGCCATGCCTGGTGTCCGCGCCCGAAATCGCTGTCGCCGCGGTAGTGACCGTATTTCTTGCGCGTCGGCGGGTTCACGATGCCTGCCACATGCCCGGACTGAGACAGGATAAAGGTCTTGTCGGACGACCCCATTCGCGCCACCCCGCGCCAGCAGTCCTCCCAGGGGGCGATGTGGTCGCCTTCGCAGGCGATGGCGCACAGGGGAACGCTGACATCCGACAGGCGCAGCGTGTGGCCCAGCAACTCGAACCCATCGCCGGCAAAGGCATTCTGCTGGCAAAGGCCGCGCAGGTACTGCATCGCCATCCGGCCCGGAAGGTTGGTGCTGTCGCCGTTCCAGAACAGCAGGTCGAACGCCGGCGGCGTTTCCCCCATCATGTAGCTGCGGATTGCCGGCCCCCAGACAAGGTCGTTGGCCCGCAGAAAGCTCATGGTGCGCGACATCAGCTGGGCACGCATCATGCCGTGACGCTGGACCTCCTCGGCGATCCCGTTCACGAAATCGTCCTGCAGGAAGCTTGTAAACTCGCCCTGCTCGGAAAAGTCGGTCAGCGTCGTGAACAGCGTGGCCGAATTCACCCGCGTATCGCCCCGCTGCTTCAGCAGGGCCAAGGTCAGCGACAAAGTCGTACCCGCGATGCAGTAGCCCAGCGTGTTCAGTCGGGGCTGACCCGTCAGCTCCAGCACCTTGTCCATCGCCTCCTGGAAGGCGCCGACATACTCCTCCATCCCCACATCCGCGAAGCTGGCGTCCGGGTTCTTCCAGCTGACGACAAACAGGGTGTGCCCGCGCTCGACCAGGTAACGGATCAGACTGTTCTGCGGCTTCAGGTCGAGAATATAGAACTTGTTGATCCAGGGCGGAAAGATCACCAGGGGCAGCGCGTGGACCTGTTCGGTCGCAGGCGCGTACTGGATCAGTTCATAAAGCCGGGTGCGATAGACAACGGCGCCAGGAGCCGTGCCGATATTCTCTCCCACCGCGAAAGCCTTGCGGTCGGCCAGCGAAACGACCATCTCGCCGCCGTTCTGCTCGACATCCCTGACCAGGTTCTCAAGCCCTCTCACAAGGCTCTCGCCTTCCGTCTCGATCGCCTTTTCAAGCGCATCGGGATTGGTCGCCAGGAAATTGGTGGGCGCCATCATGTCGATGACCTGGTTCGTCAGCCAGGTGATCCGGCGACGCGCCACCTCGTCAGGCAACTGAAGCCCTGCGGCAGATTCCTTGAGGGCCTTGGCGTTGGTCAGGTACTGCTTCTTGATCAGGTTGAAATACGGGTGGTTCTGCCACAGCGGGTTCGAAAACCGCTTGTCCGCCGGCGTCTCGTCCTCTGGCGCGGTCAGTTGACCACTGGCCAGGGCCTGCTGGGCGCGGGCATAGTTCGACAGCGTCTCGCCCCAATAAGCCACCTGCGTCTCGATCATCTTGGCCGGCTGTTCCGTCAGCGTCTTCAGAAACGCGTTCGCCGCCGTCATGTAGAGATCGGGACCGGGTCCCTGCACGCCGGGGGTGGGCAGGTTCCGCTCGGCAAAGGCGGCCATCAGGCGGTGGCCCAGGGCCTCGATCCGCTCGATGTTGCGGGCCAGCTTCTGGGCCCGGTGCGCCGGGAGCGGCGGCA
>VGDE01000038.1 GCA_016869875.1 Alphaproteobacteria bacterium | reverse complement strand
CTTCTCCTCGTCAGTCCAAAGTCGCTTCGTCCGACGCGCCATCACGCACCCACAGTGTCCACTATCCATGGTGGACACTATCGATCACCCTCTATGCGCGGCAGAGCAGCGACGCCGGACGCTTACCATGACTGCCACCGCGTCTCATGCTGACCCTCATTGTCGAGAACCAGGCGCACCGCTCGCTCGCGCACTTCGGGGAAAAACTTGTTCGTCGTCTTGATCATCATGCTCCATCCTGCTCAGGAGCTGGAGCCTCCACCAAACCCGGACCGGTTCAATCCTTATCGCGACTGCCTATGACGTACACGAACTTCTGACGCGAGAGCGTCGTTAGTCGTCCACTCCTCCTCAGGGCAGAAGCCTCGGCTGGAAGTCTGTTCTGCTGTCATGAAAGGTCCGACGAGACGAAGCGCCTGTGCCTGCAGCGTCAGAAATGGAAGGACGGGGTCCAATGCACACTGCAGGTGCTGCGGCGCCTCTTCGGAAATATGGGCGAGGAAGCGCGAGAGCCCTTCTACCTCTTGTCGCAGAAGGTCAACCTGCTGAAGTACTGCAAGGGCGGCAGGCGGAAGATCCGACAGGCATTGGCCCAAAGAAGCATCAACCACTGCCATGCCCCCAAAGATATGTGTGGCCTCGGTCGCGGCACTGAGGATGACCTCTTTGAGATATGCGGGCGAAGGATTGATCACAATGCTCATTGCAGTTTTCCGGTTACCGTCTCAATGCATTTGAGAAGAGCTTCTTTGGTAAACGGTTTTGCGATGAAGTTGTTCATGCCCGACCGCTGCCCCCGTTCGATCATTTCGCGGGTAGCGGTGCCCGTGATAAGGATGAAGCCGATGCGCTGAGTGCTTGGGTTCTTGCGGAGCGCCTCGAGCAGCGAAAGACCGTCCATGCCCGGCATGTTGTAATCCGAGATCACCAGATGAACAGGTGCTGCCGCCAATCGCCGAAATGCGGTTTCGCCGTTGGCCTCATACTGGACATTGACCAAGCCCGCCCAATCCAGCGCCTGTTCGATCAGTGACCGGCTGATGGTCATGTCGTCCACGACCATGACATGAAGATTCGATTTAAGCGCCATCGGCGTTCTCCTTCAGACTGGCGCTGCCGGATATGGCAGCGAATTTCGCCGGTAATGAGTTGTGCCCGCGCTGTCGAAATACTGGCAGGCCGGGCCGTCCAGGCGTTCAGAGTGGCCCATGAACAGGGATCCGCCGGGAGCCAGCGCATGGCCGAACCGATGCCAAAGCCGCTGACGCGATGGGGTATCGAAATAGATAGCGGCGTTACGGCAAAAGATGATGTCGAACTTGCCTGTGAAGGGCCAGGCGTCATGGAGGTTCAACTCGGCGAAGCGCATGAGGCGCTGAACTTCGGGCCGGATGGTAAGCCCATCCGAGACAGGGTTGAAGAACTTGCTGCGTTGTGTCGAATTAACCGGGCGCAGGGCTTCCGGATCGTAAAGCCCCTGCTGCGCGCGCCCCACCATGACCGGATCGATATCCGTGGCCAGGATCAGAACGTCGTGCTGTCCGGCATCAGGAAATATATCAAGCAGCGTGATAGCCATGGAGTAGGGTTCTTCCCCTGACGAGCAGGCGGCAGACCACAGCCGCAGTTTGCGACCTTGTCTGACCTCGCGGATCATGGGGGGCAGGACCTCGTGGAGCAGGGATTGAAAGTGATGGTTTTCGCGAAAGAACGCGGTGACATTCGTAGTGAGGGCCGACAGCAAATGACGCCGTTCCTCCTGACCATCCGGGCCGTCGAGGCGATTGCAGTAGGCGCCGTAATCAGGCAGGGATAGAGTGCGCAGACGCTTGTTCAGGCGCGCAACAAGTAGGCTGCGCTTGGCTTCCGACAGGACAATTCCGCTGTCCTTGTAAAGAAGATCAGCGATCTTCCTGAATTGCGCAACGCTTAGTTCAGGACCAGTGATCGGTGCCGCGGCAGTCAAGCTTCTACCCCATGAGCTGCGGGCAATAGTTGCGCCAAGTCGATCTTGCGCAGGATCCGCCCGTCTTCAAGGGTGATCATGCCAGTGATGAATTCGCGAGTGGGATTTGACGCGATGTCAGGCACACTTTGCAATGTGTCATCAGCGATGGTCAGGATGTCCGAAACAAGATCTGCCAGCAGACCCACAACACGCCCCGCATGCATCGCGATGATGACGACATGTCTGTGAGACGGCTGAACTGCGCCAAAACCAAGCCGTGCGGACAGATCTACAACTGTAACTACCGAACCGCGTAAATTAATGACGCCTTTTACATAGTCAGGAGCATGCGGCAGAGTTGTTGTAGGGGTCCAACCTCGAATTTCACGGACTAGTCCGATGTCGATGCAAAAGTCCTGGTCCGCCAGCTTGAAGGCAACAACGTCGCTTCGTCCGATCAAGTTTTGTGAAATTGACTGCAGCATGGTTCACCCGTTCGACGCCATGGCGGCCATTAGCCTGCCTTGTTCGTTTGACAAAGAAAGTACGATCTCTTCAGGATCGATGATGAGGGCGATTTGGCCGTCGCCCAAGATCGTGGCGGCAGACACACCGGGAACGCGCCCGTAGTTCTGCTCCAGGCTCTTGATCACCACCTGCCGCTGATCGAAGATTGCATCGACACGAAATGCGGCACGGCGTCGGCTGTCGGTTTCCACGACGATCAGGACGCCAGACTCGGCAGATTTTTCACAAGGTGCCAGTCCAAAGGTGCAACACAGGTCGATGATGGGGATCAATTCCCCTCGGTTTGCCAAAAGTTTTGTTCCTTCTCCGATGCCGTGCAGCATCGCGCGGTTGGGCTGAAGTGTTTCCTGCACCGCAGTTATGGGAAGGACCATTGTCTGGTCGCCCAACTGGATGAGCATCCCTTCCAGGACTGCCAGCGTCAGCGGAAGCGCAATCGAAAAGGTCGTGCCTTCGCCCTCGGCAGACTGGATCATGACACGTCCACCCAAGGCCATGATCTCGCGCCGGACAACATCAAGACCGACTCCACGCCCGGAAAGTGCCGATACCTCCTGCTTCGAGGAAAAACCTGGCAAGAACAGCAGCTGATCTATCTCGGCAGGACCCAAGTTGGCGCCGGGGGCAATCAAGCCCCGCTCTTCTGCTATCTGGCGCACACGGGTGCGGTTGATGCCGCCACCATCATCGGAGACTTCGATCTGGACACGGCCTGAACGGTGGGCGGCGGACAGGGTGATGACGCCCTCAAGGGGCTTTCCAAGCCGCTGACGTGTGACGCTATCCTCAAGTCCATGATCTACCGAGTTTCGGATCATGTGCGTCAGTGGATCGATCAGCCGTTCAATCATGGTCTTGTCGACTTCGGTCTGCTCGCCGATGGTCACAAGGCGCACCGGTTTGCCGGTTGCGTCGGCTGCTTCGCGCAGAATGCGGTGCATCCGCTGGAAGACCAGCTTGAGCGGCTGCGCCCGGATTGCCATGACGCTTTCCTGAATTTCGCCAGCCAGTTGCCTGATAGAATCGAGGCCCGCGACCACGTCAGGCGCCTCGTGCAGACCTGCGGTCTGGATAACCTGCGAAAGCATTGCTTCTTTGATGACAAGCTCACCGATCATGTTCATCAGACGGTCCACCCGCTCCAGTCCAACTCGGATCGTGGGCGCGGCCGCGCTTGTATCGGCAGCGGACTGAACCGGACGCGGACTTGTTGCCGCAGGCTGAACCTCGGCTTCCGGAGGCTGGGAAACCATCACCATGTCCGGCATCCTCGTCTCACGAGGCTCAGGGTCCAGGAGGGCAGGTGGCGCGTCCTGTGTCTCGCCCGACAGGGTGCTGATCGATAGAACGCAACAATCTTCGACAAACTCGAAGACCGACAGAACCTGTGCCTCGGCCACGTCACCCAAGATCTGGATGTTCCAGGACAATCCAGGACGCTCCGCATCCCACGCGTCCAAGGGTGGAACATCGTCGACTTCAAGCCGAACTTCCGTCGAGCCCAGCTTGCGCAGTGCTGTGAGCAGAGCCGCCGGATCATTTCCTGAACGGTAAAGTTCGGACAGCGGCGTGATGCGGACCTGAAGGCAAGCGGGTGCCGCCCAAGGCAGGGCCTGCTCGAAGTCCAACGTAAGAGGCGTGAACTCTATGACCTCGCCGATCGTGTCGTCGGTCTCAATCAGGGCATCCAGTTCGGCCAACAAGCCGTCGATCAACCCGAGATCCGCGTCCCCGCCTGCACGCGCCGAGGTGATCAGGTCCGCCAGACAGTCCGAACACCGGTGGAACAGCGCCATCACCTGCGCCGACATGTCCATGCGGTCGGAGCGGATAAGGTCAAGGACAGTCTCGAAGCGGTGGGCAAACTTTACCAAATCGCTGAGGCCAAAGGCGGCTGCCCCGCCCTTGATGGAATGCACCGCACGGAACACCGCGTGGACAGTCTCCTTCTCAAAGCCCGGCTGCTCCATCTCGCGCAGTCCGCTTGCAAGTACTTCCTGAAGTTCGTCGCACTCGACGAAGAACATCTCGCGGAATTCGTCCAGATCGGCCATCATTACCTCCCAAGGACTTTGTCGATAACCGCGATCAGCCGCTCATCCTCGAAGGGCTTGACGATCCAGCCAGTTGCGCCAGCCTTGCGTGCGCGGGCCTTGAGGTCGGACCCGGATTCCGTCGTCAGAACCAAGATCGGAACTTCGTCATAGGCACCGCTTGCCCGCACATTCTCGATCAAGCCGAAGCCATCCATGTGGGGCATGTTGATGTCCGTGATGATCAGGTGCGGATCCGCGTCTGGAAGGCATCCCAGCCCTTCAACACCGTCGGCAGCCAGAAAGACCTCAAAGCCTGCTGCGCGGAGAGCCTTGGAAACCAAAGCACGAATGGTCGGTGAATCATCCACGGCGAGTATCCGAACGCTCATTGATGCGTCTCCGTTTGAAGCAGCCCGATCTGCGCTCCAAGCGCCTCGAGACCGGCCAGAAAGGCGGGGGAAGGATTGATGATGCTGAGCGTCCGGCCATCCGCTTCCCACTGCTTGCGGGCCGAAATCAGCATGTCGACGGCCAGGGCGCCAACGCGCGTAACCCGTGCCGCATCCAGCACAGCGTCCAAGCCGCGTTGTTCGAGAAGCAGTCTTGCAAGCTCAGACGTGGCCTTTCGGTCCAGCGTCTCAGGCAGTGGCAGGGCATTCACGGCGTCCACCTCGTGATATCAGCAACGATCCCTATCTAGCAGCGGGTTCTTAAGAAATCCTTGTGCCAACACCTTAAATTCGCCTAGATTTGTCTGTTTCTTTAGAACGTTTTCTTTACTCCGATCAGCTAGGGTCCTCCTGCCCCATGTGGAAGGAGCGCACGTGTCACAGCCGACCCTGCTCATTGCCGATCCTGATACCATTCGACGCAAGGAACTGGCCCTGCGTTGTGCGGATCTGCTTGGCACAAGCGTTATCTGCGCCAGCGGCCTTTCAGCAGCTTGCGTGCAGGCAAATTCCCATCGCCCGCAGTGGATCGTCATTGCCGCTGAAATCGCCGAGGCGCCCGGCTTTCCCATGCTTGGCCGCATCCTGAACGCGATTGACGCGAAATTCCTTGTCTATGGGCGTGCAGGTGTGATTGAAACGGGCGGTCGTGATCTGCAGGGCGACCCGGTCTTTGCCATTCTGTTGAATCAGCTCCCGAAGGGGTGCGGCCGGCCCTGTGCAGGAGAGCCGGCTGGCGCACTTCGGAACGGTTCGGTCAACCAAGCTGTTGATTGCGGCGATCCGCTGATCCTGATCGGAGCGTCCACCGGCGGCATCACCGCCTTGGAAACGGTTCTGGCATCGTTTCCTGCCGATTGTCCTCCCACGCTGGTGGTTCAGCATATTCGCCCTGGTTTCGCCGAGGGGCTGATTCGGCGTCTGGACCAAATGCTCGCGCCGACCGTTCGCCCAGCTGCAGACAACATGCCGCTGCGTCGGGGCACTATACATGTTGCGGCCGACAGCGAGCGGCACCTGGGGCTTGCGCTGCGTGCGGGTGCAAGAACGCGTCTTCTGGATGGTCCTCCTGTCTCGGGTCACAGGCCATCGGTTGACGTGTTGTTCGGCGACGGTGCAGTGCTGGCTCCAAAGCTTGATGTGCGCGCTGCGCTGTTGACGGGGATGGGGTCGGATGGGGCAAGCGGGATGTGCGCGCTCAGGCGTGTCGGTGCTTTCACGATCGCTCAGGACCGGGAAAGTTCGGTCGTCTGGGGTATGCCTCGGGTGGCTGTCGAGATGGGGGGCGCATCGGATGTCCTGCCCCTTTCACGCATCGGGCCAGCCTTGCTGCGCCGTCCCTCTTCTGCCAGCACGAGATCAACGGCATGACGCCCCTCGGTTCAAAGGTCATTCACGTTGTTCTGGGCGAACATGCCATTTCGGATGATCCGGATGCGATCATTACGACGATCCTCGGGTCGTGCGTTTCCGCCTGCATTCTGGACCCCGACCGCCGCATCGGCGGGCTGAATCATTTTCTGCTGCCCGACGGCGGGCCGGGAGGAGGCGACAACCGCTATGCCGCCGCCGCCCTTGAACTGCTGGTTAACGGGCTGCTGCGCCGCGGTGCCGTGCGCAGCCGGTTGCGCGCAAAGCTGTTCGGTGGCGCCAGGATGTTGGCCGGTCTGCCTGACATCGGGCAGCGAAATGCCGAGGCCGCACGACGCTTTCTCTGCGATGAAGGAATCCCACTGCTGAACTGCGATCTGGGCGGCACGCAGGCGCGTCGAATCCGGCTGTGGCCGGTCAGCGGGCGGGTCCAGTTGATGCTGCTGGGAGAGGCTCGCAGGCCCCCGCGCGAAGCACCCACCCGGCCGAAAGTGGGCGATGTCGAACTGTTCTGACGCACGCTCGGATGCCTGCACAACGCGCCCGCCCTGATTTTGCACATCATTGTGCAGCAAGTGCCACTTTGGGCGCGATGCCTTTACCCACCTCTTCCACACACCCTTGGCCTGCACGCGCGGCCACTGCTTTGCCGACACTCCGTGAGCGGTCATAGGCATCTTACCCGGAGAACATGTTCATGTTAAGAAACGTCAAGATCACTCGCCAGGTCGCGGCCGCATTCAGCCTTATCCTCCTCATGCTCGTCGCGTTCGCGGGCTTTACGTGGAACCAGATGGCCAATCTGTCCCGCGTTCAGCACGAGGCCCATCTCGCCGCGCAGCGCGCGCTGAATGCTGCCCTTCTGGAAGGAGGAGTGGCCGACAGCCGCAGTGCAGTAATGGCGTTCATGAAGTCGGAAGCTCAGCAAGATGCCGACCTGATCGTCGAAGCTATGAGCCATGTTCGGGCTTTGGCGATCGAGGCACGGAACCTGGGCAGCTCGGACGCTGATCAACTGATCGAGTTGAAGGATCGTCACATCGAAGAGGTACGCCAATTTGCTGACCAGTATACCAAACAGGCCGCAGATATCGATCAAGCGCAGGAGATCGGAGTTACGCAGCGGCGTTCCATGGACGCAGTGAAGGATCTTCTGGAGGCTCGGGGCGATCGCGACCTATCCTATCTTGCCCTTGAGGCATCAAACGCGTTTCTTGTCACGCGCGTGCGCATGGACCGTTTTTTTGTAAAGGGCGACGACGCCGGATTCGAGGAAGCCGTCAAACCGTATCAAGAGGTTCGCGGTGTACTTTCGCAGTTGGCGGCCGCGCCACTGACAGTCGAAGCCCGGCAGATGGTGACAGGAATCCAAGCGGCCGTCGATGATTACTGGCAGCGTGCTACGGCCATCCGTGCGGCCGCGCCGCAGCTGAACGAGACGCTTGCGCAGATCGAGAGCACGACCGACGAGGTGGTGACGGTTGTCAAGGCCATGGGCGCAGCCGCTGTCGAGGCAAAGCAGGTCCATGACCAGGAAGCGTCTGCCATCTCCCGAACCACCAGCAGGTCCGTGCTGGGCGGTGTGGCGATTGCCATCTTGATCGGTGCGCTTGTTGCGGGGATTTTGTCCCGCGCGCTCAGCACGCGCCTGGCGAGGACGGTCGGGCAGACCACCCGCCTTGCCCAAGGCGACCTGAGCGTAGAAATCACCGGTCGCGAAGGTCGGAACGAACTGGCGGACTTGGCCCGGGCCTTGTCCGTGTTCAAGGAGAACGCCCTTGAGCGGCAGCGTTTGGCGGAGGATACTCGGCGCAGCGACGAAGAGGCAGCCACGCGGCGCGAAGCCTTGATGAAAGAACAGGCGCGGGTCGTTCGGGACATCGGCGACGGGTTGAACCGTCTGGCACAAGGCGACCTGACGCAGGAAATCCCGAGCCCGCCCTCCGATCCGTTTCCGGCAGGATACGATGCTCTGCGGGAATCCTTCAATTCGGTGGTTTCGAGCCTGGCCGGAACCGTCGCTCGCATTACCGATGTTGCCGATCAGGTCAGAGGAGGGTCGGACGAAATCACTTCGGCTGCTCACGATCTTTCCAGCCGCGCGGAGACACAGGCGGCGACCCTAGAACAATCGGCGGCGGCCTTGAACGAGATGAGCGAAAGCGTCCGCTCCACCGCCGACCGAGCCAAGCAGGCAGAACAAGCCAGCCGCAGCAACCGCGAGATCGCAGAGACCAGCTCGGCCGTTGTGCGTGACGCAGTTGCGGCAATGAAAGGTATAGAGAAATCGTCGGACCAAATCACCCGCATCATCGGGGTGATTGACGACATTGCGTTCCAGACCAACCTCCTGGCGCTGAATGCCGGAGTGGAGGCGGCGCGGGCCGGCGAAGCAGGACGTGGTTTCGCGGTGGTTGCGTCCGAAGTGCGCGGACTGGCGCAACGCGCCTCCGAATCGGCGCGCGAGATCAAGGCATTGATCTCAGACAGTGCGGCACAAGTGAAGGCGGGATCCGCCTTGGTAGGTCGCACAGGCGAGAGCCTCGACCTGATCCTCGGCAAGGCGCAGGAAGTGTCTGATCAAGTCTCGGCCATCGCATTGGCCGCCAATGAACAGTCGATCGGCCTGGCTGAGATCAATGCTGGAGTGAATCAGCTGGATCAGGTGACTCAACAGAATGCTGCTGTGGCTGAGGAAACGAACGCCGCAGCGGTATCGCTGCAGCAGCGCTCGCAAGACCTGATTTCAGAGATTTCCCGCTTCCGCGTCAATGGCATTGCACGTCCTGCATCCAGAAGGACATGGCCGGGGCGCACTGCTGCCGCTGAGGCCGAATCTCTGGCCCTGAGGGTGGTTGGCGGACGTTCCGAAAGTGCGGCGCAACTGTTCGAGTTTTAAGCGTGTTCGAGGCCGGTCGATTAGCTGGCCTCGAACCTAATGCGGCGCCTGCCTTGGCAACAGTGCAGCGGAAATCTCGAAAAATGTCGCGGTCAATGTGGCGCTAACGTGATGTTAATCCTGGCTCTTCATTATGGTGGCATGCGTAACTTTAAAATCACTCTTTCCAGTACTGGATCATATCGTGACGGACATTGACCAAGGCTCCTCGGTGGATCTGCAGGCGCGCCTGGAGTTTCTCAGGCTGGACGATGTAGCGCAGGGGCGGCTGCGGAAGATAGCAGGCCGCGTCGATGCCAGCATCAGCCGGGCGCTGGCCGAATTCTATGATCGTGTCAGACAGACGCCGCATCTCCGGAACTTCTTCCGGAACGGCGCGCAGATGGAAAAGGCGCAAAGTGAGCAGCAGCAGCACTGGCAGCGCATCATGTCTGCAGATTACGGGCAGAACTATGCAAGCGCGGTGCAGCGGATTGGCGCCGTCCATGCAACGATCGGGCTGGAGCCGCGCTGGTATGTCGGCGGCTATGGGATTGTGCTTGATCATGTCATCCAGGATATCGTCGTGGAACGCCGCACCCTGACGGCCGGCGCGCGCAGACATCTGGCCTTGGATCTTTCGGCACTGATTCGCGCCGCGCTGCTGGACATCGAGCTTTCGGTGACAACATACCTGCAGCAGATCGATGCACGGCGCGAGGCGCTTGAGAAGGCACAGCATCAGGCATTTGAGTATCTGGCCTCGGCTTTGGGACAGCTGTCCGAAGGAGACTTGAGTGCACGCGTCGACGCGGCGCTATCTGAGAGGACAAGCTTCAACCAGACTATCGACACGCTTGGATCAACCATTTCATCCGTCCGGAGGGCAGCCGAAGAAATCGAAAACGGCACCAGTGAGATTGCCGCAGCTGCGGACGATCTTGCACGGCGGACCGAGCAACAAGCCGCAAGTCTGGAGCAGACGGCTGCCGCATTGAACGAGATGACGTCGGCGGTGCAGGACTCGGCCCGTCGCAGTCGAGAGGCCGAGGAAATGGCTGCCCGCGCGCGCGACGTTGCCGGCCGGGGTAGCAAGATCATGGAGGAAACCCGGGTCGCGATGTCGAACGTGTCGTCAAGCGCAGGCGAAATGGGTCAGATCATCAACGTGATCAACGAGATCGCGTTTCAGACTAACCTGCTTGCCTTGAACGCGGGCGTGGAAGCCGCCCGTGCGGGAGAAGCAGGGCGCGGTTTCGCCGTTGTCGCCGCTGAAGTCCGTGCCCTCGCGCAGCGGTCTGCGGATGCCGTTCGCACGATCCAGGGCCTTATCGACCGTAGTGTCGATCAGACCGCGCAGGGTGTGAAACTGGTCAGCGCCACCCATGCCACCCTGGACGACATCGTGTCCGTCTTTCGCGAGATCGAGACCACTGTCACCGAGATGGCCGCGACTTCGCAGCGTCAGGCGCTGAGCATTTCCGAAATCAACAGTGCCGTCCGCTACCTTGACGATGTTACGCAGCAGAATGCGGCCATGGTTGAAGAAGCAAGCGCGACGAGCAGCCTGTTGAAAGCGGAAGCACAATCCCTGACGCGGTTGGTCGACCACTTCACGGGTATTCCGGAGCAAGGCGTGTCACAGGAGACCACTTGGGCAGGCGAGCGCAATCGAGCCGTGACCGGCTCGTACAAAGGCGGACGTCGCCTGAGCTGAGGGACGAACGCGAGTCCGACACAGGCCGTGCCGGACCCATAGCCCGCAGCCTTGCGGTACGAAGCAAGCTGCTTGTATGCGCCAGAAGGTTCTTTCCGATGAAACCGGTTGACGTCGGTGTGGTTGAGGCGAGAGCGGCAGCATCAGTGGCAGCATCAGTGGCAGCATCAGTGGCAGCATCAGTGGCAGCATCAGTGGCAGCACATGACGAACAAGATCACGTTTTCCTTGGCAGATCATATAGGGGGGTTGGCGGTTGGTCTTGAATGGCTGGTTGTCCTGATCGAGATCCTTGCAATCGCGATCCTGCTGCTTGGAATGATCCGCTTTTCCACCCGGTTCGTGACGGGAGAGGCAATGGAGGCCAAGGCACATGAGCGTTCGCATCACCTGAACTGCGGCCGGCTGGAACTGGGGCGTCACATCCTAGCCGGACTCGAGGTGCTGATTGTTGCCGACCTAATCCGCACGGTGCTGCACATGAGCTTTGGCAACCTCCTGCTGCTGGGCGGGCTGGTGCTGATCCGCTCGTTCATCTCGTTCTTTCTGGAGCATGAGCTGCGATCACTGGAAGATCGCTGAGCGCCAGCCTTGCAAATCTCGCGCGGGCGCTGTCGGCCCCGTTCAAGGCCAAGCCGCTGCTCTCTCCAGATGATCAGGATGCCGGCAAGGATGACCAGAGCGGCGCCCCAGAGTACCGGAAGAAGCAGTGGCTCGGCAAAGATCCACCAGCCGATCATTGCTGGCAGCAGGATCGACACTTGCTCGAAAGGCGCGACGACCGAAGCATCGGCAGTTTCATACGACGCCGTCAGCAGGATCTGCTCGGGCCTTCCACGGCACGCTGGTCACCACCAGCCTTGCCCCAATTCCGCCGTTCGGCATCACCAAACTCTAAAGTGGCGTCGTCAGCGCAAGCAGCGTGGAGGTGACCGACAACCCATAAATGATCGCCAAGATGCGTTCTTCCTGACCGTGGCGGCGCAAGCATCTGCGCCAGGGCGAGACAGACGTCGTCTCCAAGTGCCAGCCCGGCGCCGGTGCTGCGGACCGGTGCGTCGCCGCCGCACCCTGCCAGTCGCGACGACAGCACGAGCATCACGCCAGCCGTGCCAAGCCCGACAACAGGAACAGCCGGACATCCTCGCGCAGAAACAGTCCGGGAAACCGACGATCAGCAGCGGCCCCGCATAACCAATGGCAGTAACCTCAGGAACGGTCTGCAGCTACAAGAAGTTCAGGCCGATGGACAGCGTTCCCACAAGGCCGCGCCCTAGCTGGACCCGGGGCCGCCGGTCCTGCAGCCCCGGGTCCAGCTTCCTGCGCCACATCAGCCGCGCAACGATGGCAGAAGGGCAAAGAACGACCTGAAGAACACCTGCCGGTCTGCAGCGATCGCAAGGGCCGTTAAACGCCGCCTTGACCAGCGTGGCCAGCACCGTGAAAACGGTGACGCTGGCGCATTTCATAGAACTGGCCCAGGGAGGAGCTGCGGCAGGATGCATAGGCTGGTCCGAAATGAAGTCTCGTTGGAAGTGACGGTTGGCAGATGATGCATGGTCCATGGATGTCCGGGAACATCATGCCAGAGCGGCGGTTCCACCACGCATGACCATGACGCCGACCACAAACTCGAAACTGCAAGGGTCACGACCGCAGCCTGTGGCCCCGAATGGCGGGCTGCGTATCGTGATGATCTGCCCTCCGCTGCACAGCCATCTTCGCGCCTTCGAGGCGCTGGCCCTCTCGTTGCGCGCGCGCGGGCATCGACCGGTCTTTCTGGCGGAGGCGGGCGCGGCCATTGCATCCGGCCATGAGGTTCATCATCTGCCGGGCCAAGGGGAGGATTCCGGCAGCGGCTGGCTGGCGGGGGATATCCGTCGGGGCGCGCGGCGCAGCGACCGGCTGTGTCGCCTTGGGCCGGCGATCCTCGACCGGCTGGCTCCCGATCTGATCCTGGGTGATCAGACCGAACCTGCGGCCGGCCTGCTGGCGGCCGCACTGGCCATTCCGTTCCTTTCAGTCGCCTGCGCCCTGCCGTTCGACCCTGAACCCGGGATCGCCCTGCCGTTTCTGTCCTGGCCCTACGACACCTCGCAAGCCGGGCTGAAACGCAACGCGGGGGGCGAAAGGATCGCGCGCCTGTTGATGGCCCCCCACCGTCGCGTCATCCGGCACTGGAGCGAACGGTGGCATCTGGGCCAGCGCGAGGATTTCGCCGACTGTTTGTCTCCCTGCCTGACGTTGTCCCAGACGGTTCCGGGCTTTGACCATCCACGGCCCCAAAGCGGCCGACGGATCGTCGAACTAGGGCCTTTCGGCAGGACCGACACCCAGGATTTTCCGGCCGACATCATCCCAGACAGGGGCCGGCCGCTGGTCTATGTCTCACTCGGAACGTTGCAAGGCCACCGCTGGCGTCTGCTGGCGCGCATCGCACACGCCTGCCGCACGGTCGGGGCACAGGTGCTGGTATCGCACGGGAACGCGCTGGAGCCCCGTCAGGCAAGCCGCATTCCTGCCGACTGGGTCCGCAGCTTTGTCCCGCAACAGGCGGTGCTGGCGCGGGCAGACATGTGCGTGACGCATGCGGGGCTGAACACCACGTTGGAATGCCTGGCACATGGCGTGCCGATGCTGGCGCTGCCGTTGACTCATGACCAACCCGGAGTGGCGGCCCGGATCGAGGCCTGTGGCGCGGGGTTGCGACTTGGACCCGCAGCACGCCGCTCAGGCCGCATCCGGGCGGCGGTGGAGCAGTTGCTGTCCCAGCCTGGCTATCGTGACGCGGCAGGGCGCTTTGCGCGCGAAAGTGCCGGATGGGAGGGGGCGATGGGCGCCATCCGACAAATCGAGGAGGTCATGGCAGCAGTCCTGCGGCACGCAGCAGCCCGATCATGAACCCGTCGCCGATCCACAAGGCCAGCACCAGTTCCAGCCCCGCCACCACCAGCACCACCACCCACCACGGCAGCGGCCGCGCCAGGGCCGCGCCCAGAACCGCCGCGCCGGTGTCGGCCAGCGCGTTCAGGCGGCTGTCGCCCCGGTAGGCCAGCGGCTCATCGGGGTCATAGTTGAACAGGTGAATGCTGGCCGGCAGGTTTTCGGCCAGTTCCCAGATCGTGCTGCTGACCACGACCGCCGCCAGAAGGGTCCACAGCGACCATCGCGGCCGAAGCGCCATCAGCAGATGCGCCATCAGCCCGCCTGCGACCACATGCATCAGCGTGTAAGGGTCCAGCATCACGCGCGAGTTCAGCTCGGGGTCCGTGGGCATGGTCCAGATCAGCCCGCAGTCGCAACCCCAGGGCCGCTCCAGCCAGGCGAAGAAGGCCAGCTTGACCAAGGTGGCCGCCAGGACAACCGCCAGGCATATGCCGACGGACAGGCCGCGGCGGTTCGCGGGGACAGATGAGCGCAGCAGCGAGCGCGAGCGGGCGCCAAGGGTATCGTTGATCATTCGGACCGTCCGGCTAAGGGCAGGGGCAGGAGGCTTCCGCAAGGGATGCCGCGAAAAAGAACGCCAGCCGCCGCAAGGGGGGTTCCCCCGGAACATCATCTTGGGCCTGTGACCTATCGCGTGATGGTCATGGTGACCATGATGCGTCGGGCGGAACGCTGGACTTGGCAGGCTGCCGGGGCCACGTCCCGCGTGCCCTTGTCCGATCCCGATCACGGCTTTAGCTCGGGATACGACACTCAGGGGGCGCCATGTCGATCACGATCACCGGGATGACAAAGCGGTTCGGGCAGACCGATGTCCTTCGCGGCATCGACCTGTCCGTGGCCGAGGGCGAGCTGATGGCCCTGCTGGGCCCGTCGGGGTCTGGCAAGACCACCCTGCTGAAGATCGTGGCGGGCCTTGAATGGCCAGATGTGGGCGGGCTGCAGGTCGGCGGCCAGGACTGGCTGCAACTGGCGGCGCGCGACCGCCGCATCGGCTTTGTCTTTCAGCACTACGCGCTGTTCCCGCATATGAGCGTGCGCGACAATATCGCCTTCGGCCTTTCGGTCCGCCCGCGGGCCAAGCGTCCGGGCCGGGCGCAGATCGCCGCCCGGGTGGATGACCTGCTGGACTTCCTGCAGATCGCCCCGCTGGCCGACCGTTATCCGGCGCAGCTGTCGGGCGGGCAGCGCCAGCGCGTGGCTCTTGGCCGTGCCTTGGCGATCCAGCCGCGGGTGCTGCTGCTGGATGAACCCTTCGGTGCCCTGGATGCCGCCATCCGGCGCGACCTGCGCCGCTGGCTGCGTGGCGTACACGAGGCCACGGGCTCGACCACGATCTTCGTGACGCACGACCAGGAGGAAGCCTTCGAACTGGCCGACCGCGTGGTTGTCATGGGCGAGGGCAGGATCGAGCAGATCGGCCATGCCGACGAGATCCACGATCATCCTGCCACCCCCTTCGTCGCCCGCTTCATGGGTGCCACGACCGTTCTTCCGGTCACGTTGCAGGCCGGCCGCGCCCTGGGGGCGGGGCTGGACCTGACGGCGCTGCCCCGGCGCGCGCTGCCCGACGGACCGGCCCGGCTGTTCGCCCGACCGGCCGACATCCGCGTCCAGCCGGACCCGAACGGACCCTGGCGCATCGACACCCTGTCCAGCACAGGCGCCGAATTGCGGCTGCTGCTGAGCCATCCTGACCTGCCCGCGGCCGAGGCGCAGATGCCCCGGCGCGGCGCGCCCAGCCTGGCGCGAGGCAGCGCCGTCACCCTGCGCCTGGAGGCGGGTTCGGTGTTTTCCGACCATCGTCCCCTTCCGGCTGTCCCCGTCACGCCCTTGCGAAAGGAACTGTTCAAATGAAAGTGACCCTTGTTGCCATGGCGGCCGCGCTGGCCCTGGCCACGCCCGCCGCCGCGCAGGACCGTCTGCTGAACGTCAGCTATGACATCGCGCGAGAGCTGTTCGAGGCGCTGAATCCCGCGCTTGCCGAACATTGGCAGGCCGAGACGGGGCGCAGCATCACCATTGACCAAAGCCATGGCGGATCGTCCCGGCAGGCCCGCGCCATTCTGGAAGGGCTGCCGGCGGATGTCGTGACCTTCAACCAGGAAACGGACATCGACGTGCTGGCCGAAGGGGGGCTCTTGTCCGCCGACTGGCGCGAAGCCTTTCCGAACGGCGCCTCGCCCTATTATTCGCTGCCGGCCTTTCTGGTGCGTCAGGGGAATCCCAAGGAAATCGAGGATTGGGACGACCTGGCGCGCGACGATGTGGCGCCGATCTTTCCGAACCCCAAGACCAGCGGCAACGCACGCTATACCTATCTGGCCGCCTATGCCTATGGCCTGGCGCAGAACGACGGCGACCAGCAGGCCGCGCAGGATTTCGTGCGCAGCATCTTTGACAGCGTTCCCGTCTTTGACACGGGCGGGCGTGCGGCCACCCAGACTTTCGCGGAACGCGGCATGGGCGACGTGCTGGTGACCTTCGAGGCCGAAACGGGCCAGATCGCCGCCGAATACGAGGCGCAGGGCTTCGAACGCGTGACACCGTCAATGAGCCTGTTTGCCGCCTTTCCGGTGGCGGTCGTGACCGAAAATGCCGAGGCGAACGGTTCGACCGAGGCGGCGACAGCCTATCTGCAATGGCTTTATTCGCCTGACGCACAGCGCATCCTGGCCGACAACCATTACCGTGTCACTGACGAGGCCGTGGCCGCCGAATACGCGGACCGGCAGGCCGCAGTCGATCTGGTCACCGTGGACGATGTCTTTGGCGGGTGGGATGCCGTGCGCGAAGAGCATCTGGCCGACGGCGCCATCCTGGACCAGGTCTTCGTGAACCGATGATCGCGGCCGCCGCCCCCGTCCGCGCCAAGCGCGTGCTGCCCGGGTTCACGCTGAGCCTGGGCACGACGCTGCTGTATCTGGTGCTGATCGTCCTGATCCCCATCGCGGCGCTGATCCTGAAGGGGGCCGAGATCGGGCCCGAGCGGTTCTGGCAGATCGTCAGCAGCGACCGCGCCGTGGCGGCCTTTCGCATCACGATCACGGCGGCGGCCATCGCGACGGCGGTCAACGCCGCCTATGGCCTGCTGATGGCCTGGGTTCTGGTGCGTTATGACTTTCCCGGCAAGCGTCTGCTGGATGCGCTGATGGACGTGCCCTTTGCGCTGCCCACGGCGGTGGCAGGCCTGTCGCTGACCGCGCTGTTTTCCGCGAACGGCTGGTTCGGTTCGGCGCTGGAGGCGGCAGGCCTCCAGGTTGTCTACACGATCTGGGGGATCGCGCTGGCCATGGCATTCACCTCGGTCCCTTTCGTCGTGCGCACGGTCCAGCCGGTGCTGGAGGATCTGGATGTCTCTCTGGAACAGGCGGCCGAGACATTGGGCGCCCGTCCCTGGCAGATCTTTTCCCGCGTCGTCTTTCCCGCAATCCTGCCGGCGTGGCTTGCAGGCTGCACCACCGCCTTTGCCCGGTCCCTGGGTGAATTCGGCGCGATCGTGTTCATTGCCGGAAACCTGCCCTTCCAGACCGAGATCGCGGCGCTTCTGGCCTTTATCCGGCTGGAGGAATACGACTACAACGGCGCCGCGGCGATCGCGCTGGTGCTGCTGGGCTTTGCGCTGGTGCTGCTGGTCGCCTCGAACCTTCTGCAGAACTGGGCTGCCCGTCACCGCGAGGCCGCGCGATGAACCCGCCCGACCTGATCGCCCCCGGCTACGCGGTGCCGCCGCATCACGGACATGCCGCCCGGACAGGCGGGGCCCGCCTGCTGATCGGGCTGGCAGTCGGGCTGACCCTGCTGTTTGTGGTAGCGCCGCTGCTCTATATCTTCGTGCGGGCCTTTTCACAGGGCTGGCAGGTTTATGCCGACAACATCCTGAACCCCGCGACGCTGCACGCGATCTGGCTGACCAGCCTTGTTGCAGTCATCGTCGTGCCGCTGAACGTGGCATTCGGCATTGCCGCGGCATGGGCCGTGGCCAAGCACCGCTTTCCCGGGCGCGGCATCCTTGTCACGATGATCGAGATTCCGTTCTCGATCTCGCCCATCATCGCGGGCATCTGCTATCTGCTGCTATATGGCCGCCAGGGGCTGCTGGGACCGTGGCTGCAAGCGGCCGACCTGCAGGTGATGTTCGCGCTTCCGGGCATCGTGCTGGTGACGATGTTCGTGACTGCCCCCTTTGTCGCGCGAGAGGTGCTGCCCCTGATGCAGGCGCAGGGAACCGACCAGGAGCAGGCGGCGGTGACGCTTGGAGCCTCGGGGTGGCAGGTCTTCCGGCGTGTGACGCTGCCCAATATCCGGTGGGCGCTGCTTTATGGCGCGGTGCTGTGCACGGCGCGGGCGGTGGGCGAGTTCGGAGGGGTATCGGTGGTGTCCGGCAACATCCGCGGCCAGACGAACACGCTGCCACTGCATGTCGAACTGTTGTTCAATGACCTGAACGCGGTGGGGGCCTTTGCCGCGGCCTCGACCCTGACGGTGATCGCGCTGGTGGCGCTGGTGATCAAGACCGCGCTGGAGGCGCGGCGCTAACCCTCCATCAGGGCGACCAGGTCGCGGAAACGCTCCCCTTGGACCAGCACATGGTCCGTCATCGCCTGCGCTGCGGCCTGGGCATCGCCTGCCCGGATGGCCGCTGCGATGCGCCGATGCTCCTCCAGCGAGGTGAGGACACGGCCCTGTGCCTGCAACTGGCGGCGGCGATAGGGTTGCAGCACGGCCTGAAGGCGCAGGGTTTCGCCCTCAAGGAAAGGGTTGTGGGCGGCCCGATAGATCGCCTGGTGAAAGAGGGTGTTCTGCGCGTAGTAGCCGTCGCTATCGCCCGAATGGGCGGCGGTCTCGCAGGCGTCCAAACTGGCCGCGATGCGGTCGTGGTCGGCGCGGTCGGCGCGGCGGCAGGCCAGCCGGGCGCAGAAGGATTCCAGTTCAGCCATCAGCTCGAACCGCTGCATCAGTTCCGGAATGCCCAGCTTGGCCACGAAGGTGCCCCGCTTGGGCTGAACGTTCAGCAGGCCCGACGCCTCCAGCGCCTGCAGCGCCTCGCGCACCGGTGTGCGCGAACAGCCGTATTCCGCCGCGATCCGGTCGGGGTCGATCCGGTCCCCTGGCTGCACGCGCCCATCCACGATGGCGTTTTCCAGGGCCATCCGGATACGTAGGGTGACAGGAACGGTCATGGCAGCCTCGGGGTCAGTCAGGTTGTTATATACATCATGCCCGTTTTCATGTATATCATCTTGAGGGAGGATCGTTCATGGGCAAGCAGAGACTGGCATTCCTGACGGACTTCGTCGAGGCGATCACGCGTCGCAAGCGCGGTGGCGAGGCCGAAACCCTGCAGGCGCTGTCCCGTCCATCGCTGGAACGCGCCACCGTGGCCTGCAATGTCCTGATGGGCCGCATCGGTGATGCGGCGCGCGTGGCGGTGGCCCAGCAGGCGCTGTCGGCCTATGGGGAACTGACACCAGAGGAAAAGCAGAGCTTCTTCGAAACTCTGCGCGATGCTCATGGCGTGGACCCCGAGGCGATCCGTGCCGCCTATGCGGCATGGGATGCAAACCCGGATGCGGCCACCGGAGCCGACCTGTTCCGCGTGGTCGAACCGGCGCGTCAAAGCCTGCTGCGGCGCCTGAACCTTGCGCCCGATGCAACGCTGCGCCTGGTCAAGATGCGGCAGGATCTGCTGCAGGCCATCGCCAAGGACCCGACCCTTGCAC
>VGDE01000037.1 GCA_016869875.1 Alphaproteobacteria bacterium | reverse complement strand
ACCGGCGGGTGCTGAGCGCAATGATCTTTCTCGATCGCAATGGCTTGCGCTGGCGCGATGCGCCGAAGGAATATGGCCCGCCCAGGACCCTGTACAACCGCTGGAAGCGATGGAGCGACAAGGGGGGTCTTCGCCCGGATGATGGATGGGCGGGCCGGAGGCCGCCACCCCGAAGACGGTGATGATCGACGTGAGTTGTCTCAAGGCGTATCGCACGGCGACCAGCCTGCGGTCGAAAAAGGGGGACCCGGCAATCAGAGGGGTCGTCTGATCGGCCGCAGCGCGAAGATCAGGAAATGTTCCGGTGGATCGTTTGCCTTGAGTATGGGTGGCCTGAACACCGAGCTGCATGCCGCGGCCGATGCCGAGGGGGCCGATCCGCTTCTTCATGACTGCAGGCCGGGTCAGGGATGACACTGGCGCCGCCGCTCTCCTCGGCAGCCTGCCGAAGGTAGAATGGTGGCTGGCTGACAGGGCCAGGAGGCCGACTGGTTCAGAGATGCGCCGACACACAAGGGGAGACGCCCCTGCATCCCGAGCCGGAAGTCACTGGGTCGCCCGATCACGCATGACAAGCACCAGGACGGAACGTCGAAACCGCGTCGAGATCATGTTCGGGCGCCTGAAGGACGGGCGACGCGTCGCCACCCGGTATGACCGATGCCCGAGGGGCTTCCTTTCCGCCGTCGCACTCGCTGCAACCGTCACCGTCTGGTTATGGTCCCGGAACCAGTCCTGATCCCGAACGGTAAAGCTCATACAGCAACTTCTGCTCGTCGTGTCCACAAAGTCCCTGTCAGGATGTCACGCAATCGGCGTAGTAGTGCACCGTACCATCGGAGCCGATTTCCTGCACCAGACCGTGGATGTCGGTTTCGAACCCCGGACACTCGCGCGCAAATTCGCGATTGAAGCGCAGATAGTCCACGATCTTGGCGTTGAACGTCTCACCAGGGATCAGCAGCGGTATCCCTGGCGGATAGGGAGTCACGAGGCTTGTCGTAATCCGGCCCTCCAACTCGTCGATCGGGACCCGCTGCGTCTTGCGCCGCGCAATGTGCGCGAAGGCTTCGCTAGGCGTCATCGCCGGATGGTGGTCCGTCAGATAGATCTCGGTCGAAAGGCGCGCGACGTCGTATTTTGAATAAAGCGCATGGACATGCTGGCTCAGATCGCGCAGCCCCATGCCCTCATAACGCGGATGCTTTGCGCAGAAGTCGGGCATTACCCGCCACAGGGGCTGGTTGCGGTCGAAATCGTCCTTGAACTGCTGGAGAGCTGCGAGAAGTGTGTTCCAACGGCCCTTGGTAATGCCGATGGTGAACAGGATGAAGAAGCTGTAAAGCCCGGTCTTTTCCACGACCACGCCATGTTCGGCCAGGTATTTTGACACGATCGAGGCAGGAATGCCCGTGCTGTCAAACCGCCCTTCGATGTCGAGCCCCGGAGTGATGATCGTAGCCTTGATCGGGTCAAGCATGTTGAAGCCAGGGGCCATGTCGCCAAAGCCGTGCCAGCTATCCTCGCCGTCGCGCTGGACGCCTTCGGAATCGGTGCGGCGCAGCACCCAGTCCTTGGTGCGGCCGATGCCTTCCTCGGACAGTTCGTCCGGACCCCAGACCTTGAACCACCAGTCGCTTTCGCCGAAGTCCTCGTCGACCTTGCGCATGGCGCGCCGGAAATCCAGCGCCTCAAGAATTGACTCTTCGACCAGGGCGGTGCCGCCCGGGGGCTCCATCATTGCGGCCGCCACATCGCAGCTTGCGATGATCGAGTATTGCGGGCTGGTCGAGGTGTGCATCAGGTAGGATTCGTTGAAGAGGTGCCGGTCAAGCTTCGTTTCCTCGGAATCCTGCACCAGAACATGACTTGCCTGTGAAATCCCGGCCAGCAGCTTGTGGATCGACTGGGTGGCGAAGGTGATGGCATGCTTGGTCCGTTCCCGCTTGCGGCCCATCGCGTGATAGGTCCCGTAGAACGGGTGGAAGGCGGCGTGAGGAATCCAGGCTTCGTCAAAATGTAGGTTCTCGACGTAACCGTCTAGCATCCGTTTGATTTCCTCCGTATTGTAAAGAACTCCGTCATAGGTGGACTGAGTCAGGGTCATGATGCGCGGCTTGACTGCACTGGCATCCACGTCCTGCAGCAGCGGGTTCATCCGGATCTTGGCCTGTATGGACTCCGGTTCAAACTCGGAGCGGGCAATCGGGCCAATGATGCCCCAATGGTTCCGGGTCGGCCGCAGAAAGACGGGGATCGCGCCGGTCATGATGATCGCATGCAAGATCGACTTGTGGCAATTGCGGTCCACGACCACCACATCCCCCGGAGCGACCGTATGATGCCAGACCATCTTGTTGGAGGTCGAGGTGCCATTGGTCACGAAGAAGCAATGATCGGCGTTGAAAATCCGCGCGGCGTTGCGCTCGGACGCGCCGATGGCTCCGTTGTGGTCGAGCAGCTGACCCAGTTCCTCCACCGCGTTGCAGACATCTGCCCGCAGCATGTTCTCGCCGTAGAACTGGTGATACATCTGCCCGATCGGGCTCTTCAGAAACGCCACGCCGCCCGAATGGCCGGGGCAGTGCCATGAATATGAACCATCCTCGGCATAATCCAAAAGTGCCTTGAAGAAGGGCGGCTGAATGCCTTCCAGATAGGTTTTTGCATCCCGAATGATGAGCTTGGCCACAAACTCGGGCGTATCCTCGAACATGTGGATGAAGCCGTGCAGTTCCCGCAGGATGTCATTGGGCAGGTGGCGGGAGGTCTTGGTTTCGCCATGGAGGTAGATCGGCACATCGGCGTTCTTCCAACGCACTTCCTCGATAAAGTTACGCAGGTTCACGACGGCGGGGTCAAGATCTGGACCAGGACTGAACTCCTCGTCGTCGATCGACAGCACAAATGCGGAGGCGCGGCTTTGCTGCTGGGCGAACTTCGACAGATCTCCGTAGCTGGTAACTCCCAGCACCTCGAATCCCCCGCTTTCGATGGCTTCGGCCAAACCTCGAATGCCCAGGCCCGAAGTGTTTTCGGAACGGAAGTCCTCGTCTATGATGACGATGGGAAATCGGAACTTCATCGGCTTTCCTTTGATCAGCATCTCAGGCGTCTGTTCTCAAGCTCGCCCACGCGTCATTGCTCGCCCACGGTTCCCAAAATGGCGTCCGGAGCAAGAAGATTATCTCCTACCGAGGCGTAGTGCGCTGCAAATATTTCCCGCACCTCCTCCGGACAAGCCCTTACCGCATCATCCTCGGCAATGACTATCCCAATCGTATCAGTCGCCCGCCGCCATTCGCACTGGTCATCGAAAACCGTCCTATAGGATCAGCCAGATTTCTGCAGTCGAAGCCGGCATTGTTGCAGAACTTGGCGTTGAAGGGGGACTTCCCCTTACTCCACTAACCTCATGCCAGGCGTTCGATCTCGGCGGTGCCGAGTGCGTTGAAGCGGTCCAGGAGTGCGACGCGGATGTGGACTTCGGTCGTTTGCCTGTCGGGGTCCCGTGAGGGTATCCACTCGCCAAAGGACTTCAGGCAGCGCATCTTCGCCTTGATCCGGCTTCGCACGTGATAGCCGGACCAGTGATTCCAGTTCGCCCGGCCAAAGCGTTTGGTGGCGCGAAGGATGTCGTTGCGGGCACGGGCAGCGGGGCAGTCTTCCCTCCAGAGGCGTCCGTTCCTGCGGATCGGGATGACGGCCGTGCCGCCACGATGCAGAATAGGTGTCTGGCACCGGCGGGTGTCAAAGGCGCCGTCACCGGTCGCTGTGCTGGTCTGTTCATCGCGCGGGATCTGGTTCGGCTGTGTTGCAAATTTTGCTGATGCTTCAGCCTGAGCTACGCTCGGTCGAGCAGAGCGGCGTGATGGGGAGGATGTGATGACGATCTCGTTCAAGGCCAAGTGAGGTGCTCCCTTTTCCTTGGACAGGATGTGGCGCTTTTTGAGCTCTGATCTGCTCCTGCTGATCGGGTTGGGTTGCTTCGATTTTCAGTGAACAGACCACTGCCGGTGGTCGGCCGCCAAGTGCCTTGTGCGGGCGGTGGTGATTGTAGAACTCCATCCAGTTGCGGACGCCGGCGCGGGCCTGTGACCCGGTCTCCCAGGCATGCAGATAGACGCACTCGTGTTTCAATGTGGCCACCGGCGCTCGATGAAGATGTTGTCCAGGTCGCGACCCTTGCCGTCCATCGAGATGCGGATGCCTGACCGGCGCAGACGATCTGTCCAGGCAAACGCGGTGAACTGCGACCCCTGATCGCTGTTCATGATGTCGGGCGGCCCGAACCGATAGATGGTCTCGTTCAGCGCCTCGACGCAGAAGTCCGCGTCCAGCGTGTTCAAGATCCGCCAGGACAGAACCATGCGGGTGTGCCAGTCCATGATCGCCGCCGGACAGAGGAACCCGCGACGCATCGGCAGGCAGGTGATGTCCACGCACCAGACCCGATTTGGCCGGTCCCCTCGCAGCCCGCGCAGCAGATAGGGATAGGTCTTGTGCCCGCCTCCCGGTCTGCTGGTGTTGGGTTTCTGGTAGATTGGCATCAATCCCATCAGACGCATGAGCCGCCGGACGCGCGTTTCGTTCACCGCATGGTCCTCGTTGCGCAGGTGCCACGTCATCTGGCGCATGCCGAAGAAGGGCGTCTCCAGAAATTGCACGTCGATCAGCCGCAGTGAGCCATGTGACCGCCATCGGTCCGAGGTCCGTGGCGAACGCGAGGTTCTGCGCGGTCTCGCCCTGTGGCGTGTAGTAGAACGATGACCGCGGTATCGACAGAAGCGCGCATTGCTGACCGATCGACAGGTCAGGATGGTCGCGTTCGATCATGCCACGCCCTACGTCCCGCCCCAGGGCTTGAGCTTTCCTTCCAGAAGAGAGTTGGCCACCGCCAGCTCTCCGATCTTGGCATGCAGGTCCCGAACCTGATCCTCGTCGATGACAGGCGCCTTGCGGCTGCCGCGCCCAAAGACACCAGACGCCCCGTCCAGCAATGCGCGTTCCATTGGTTGATCATCGTCGAATGCACGCCAAGCCGGCTCGCCGGCTCCGACACGGTGGCCTCGCCTTTCAGCGCTTCCAGCGCCACCTTTGCCCTGAACCCAGGGGCATGCTGCTTTCGTTTCGACATCTTCGATCTCCTCCGTGGTGAAGATCAACAGACAGCAAGTCAGAGCTTGCGTCAGTGTCCAGGTTTCAGGGGGCACCTCAATATATCGGATATGGAAGCGGCTAATGCCTTCCTCCCGAGCTTCATGCAGCGGTGTAAAGCTAGGTTTGCCAAGCCTGCTCTATCCGGACAACAAGCATCTCGGCGGTGTCCTTGCCTATATCAAGGCCGAGCAAGACAATTTCCTCAGTCCCACTTCGTCGGTCGGCGCCTGCGCTTGCCCGGTTTTAAGCGGCGGATCGTTTCGGCGATTTACGTAGCGCCCTTCAACAAGGGTAAGAGTGAGGAGGATCAGAAAACCGTCCGGGAGGCTATTTTCTCAACGAACGACTGCAACGATGCTGAGGCCATTGCCGAGACAACTCTGCGCCCGAACCTGCGGACCGTGCCGGAAAAGGATCAGGATCAGCTGAACCCGCAGGCGCTGCACCGGGTCAGGTCCCGCCTGGTGTCACGCCGCACCGCCACCATCAACCTAATCCGCGCCTTTTTGATCGAGCAAGGGATCACTGTGCGATCTGGCCTGCGGGCTTTGAACACCTCGTTCGAGGCGATCCTTGATCAGCGCCGGGACGAGATCTCGCCACGGATGCGCGGGGTTCTGACCGGCCTTCGCGACGACTGGCACGGGCTGGATGAGCGGATCGACCGGATCTCCGACGAGATCAGCCGCAGCGAAGAGAATTGCATGCGGATCATGTCGATCCCGGGCGTCGGCCCGATGATCTCGACGGCAATGGTCGCCGCCATCGGCAAGGGGGAGGCTTTTGACCGCGGGCGCGACTTCGCAGCCTGGGTAGGCCTGGTGCCCCAGCAGTTCAGCACGGGCGGCCGAACGATCCTCGGCAGGATCACCAAGCGGGGCAGCCGGTATCTGCGGATGCTGTTGGTTCAGGCGGCCCGGATCATCATGATGCGTCCCCACCTTTGGCCGAATTTCAGCTTCGGCAGCTGGCTGGCCGCCGCAGTGACACGCATGCCCGGCAACAAGGCCGCCATCGCCTTGGCCAACAAGCTGGCCCGGACCGCCTGGAGCATCCTGCGCCACGGCACCAGCTTCGACGCTGCAAGAGACAGAGACATGGCGGTGGAAGCCGTCTGAGGCTTCCACCGCCATTACGGAGTTCGCGAAAGAGAGAACAGCATGGAACGGATCAACTACGCCCCCAGAGTCTGAGAGCCCATCGGGCCGTCCCAGGCCTTGCGGCTAATGAGACCAAGGCGCGTGCGTAACCCCATCATGGGTAAGCTTGCGAACGCCCGCGAGCCGATCCAACAGGCCGGATGCATATGAGCGACTTCCGCAGCCACGCCAAACTCCCCACCGCGAACAGCAGCCGGCACATGCATAGGGCTCAAAGCTACACGAGGCGCGCTATCCTAGTGCCCGCGCCGGAGCATCGCTACAGATAGTTGCGGGCCACCGCGATGGCCACGGCCTGGGTGCGGGTCTTTGCCCCAAGCTTGGCGCATGCCTTCAGCGCCCGCTGCTTGACCGTCGACTCGGCGATGCCCAGCTCTAGTGCCGTGTCCAACTGCCCCAGTCCGTCGCGAAAGCAGCGAAGCACGTCCAGTTCGGCCTGGGTCATCGCCGCACGGTTCAGCACCAGATCGGTCCACAGGTGAAAGCGCGCGGCGCAATAGGCAATCTCCTCATCAGAAAATTCGCGGTCGGGATGGGACAGCGTCAGGAACGACCGCTTGCCAGCCACCTTTCGTGAAATGGCGACGCCATAGTTCAGCCGGAACCGCCGCGCGGCCGTCATCACCCCGCGCAGATCCGGGATGCGGACTTCGGACCAGCGTGCCGACCCGTCATGGGTCATCGTCCACATCGCGATCGGGTCGCCGAAGAAATAGTTCTTGTCCTCGTAAATCGCGCGCCAGGCATCCGGATATGCGTTGAACAGGTGTTCCGGCCCCTTGTAGGTCAAGTTGAAGCCCATGATCCACCCGGTCGGTGCCAAGGCGTGCATCTGCGCGATCTCGTTGTCGAAATTGGGGATCAGGTCGTTCAGCATTTCCCCTCCGTCGGTTGCCTCTCTTCTGCCGTATGCCTTTTCGGACATACTGAAAAGGCGCCAAAGATCATTTTTACAAGACAAAGGCTGATTCGAGGCGCATTCCGTTAACACCTTTTAGCCAAGGAGCAAGGAAATGACCCCCGGAATCAGAGAGCCAAAGCTGGCCACCGCTGAGTTCAGCCGCGACATGGTCGAGACGATGCTGAACTATTTCGATGCCTATGCCGATGAAGGCGTGTTGAAGGTCGAAGTGACCTCTTGGGGGCTGTGGCTGCCCAACAAGGTGACCGGGGGACGCCAGTTCCTCGGCCTGGCAAAGCTTCCCGACGGCCTTCGGCAGTAAGGTCACTGACATGAGGATACGGAACGCTGACGACGTGCAGGTGGACCTGATCTGCCTGCCCCGCGACATGGCGCGCTTTGATCTGGTGACAAGCTTCTTCAAGCTGCGCAAGCAGATCTTCGTGGACCGCATGGCGTGGCCCCTGCATCACGCCGAGGGCATCGAGTTCGAACAATACGACACCTTCGACACGGTTTACGTGATCGCCCATCGCGGCGGGCAGGCGGTGGGCGGGGCGCGGTTGAAGCGCACCGATAAGACATTGGGTGAAGGCGCCGTGGTTTATTCCTACATGATCCGCGATGCGCATCTTGGCCTGCTGCCCGGCATGCCCACCAACCTTTGCCATAACGAGCCACCGGTGGACCCGCAGGCTTGGGAACTGACACGCTTTGCAGCCCTGCCCCTGCCGGGACTGGCCGAGCGCATCCTGGAAGGCGCGAACAGCTATCTGCATCAGGTCGGAGCCGAGGACTGCCTGTTCCTGGGGCCGCCCGCCTTTCTACGCATGGCAACGCGGCTTGGCTGGACACCCCGGCCGATGGGGGACCTGGTGTCGAACGACGACGGCAAGTTCCTGGCCTTCTCCTGCGCGGTGCGGCAGCCGGCCATGGCCGCCTAGCAGCCGGCCGCCTGGCGGGCCTCGACCCGCCGGGCGGCCGACAGGCGCAGCTGACCGGCACCAAGCCGGGCACGGATGGCGCGCGACAGCGCGTCGATGCCGACCGTCACCAGCGCGGTTGCGGCCAGGATAACGATTGCCCGATCGATCCGCAGTTCTCCGATGGCGCTGTCGAGGTAAAAGCCGAGCGTGGCAATGCCAAGGATGCCCATGATCGCGGATTCGCGGATGATGATCTCCCACCGGTACAGACAGAGCGCCACGAACGGGCCGAACAGGCGCGGCACGATCTCCCATCCCCAGAGGGTCAGACCTTGCGGCGCATCGGCCCGAAAGGCCAGCCCGTCCGCCTGTCGGCCCAGCAGATGCGCGATGATCGCGCCATTGTGCAGCCCGAGCGCCAGGATCGCGGGCAGCATGGATGGTCCCCAGACCTGCAGGAACAGATAGGCCAGCATGTATTCGGGAAAGGACCGCAGCACGACCAGAAGAAGGTGCCCCAAGGCGGCCCCTGCCCGGCCCGTCACGCGGGGCACGATCAGCGCCTGGCCGAGGAAGGCCATGAGCCCAGCCAGGATCAGCGCCAGTTGCGCCACGACCAGTGTCGCCGCAAGCCCCGGCAGGATCGCCCCCGTCGTCAGGTCCCATAGCCAGGGCCACAGGGCGGTCGGGTCGCCCTGCCGCAAGGGGGCCGGGATGATGTCCTGGCTGACGAACCGCCACAATGCCCCCTGCCCCATCGGCGGCGCATTCACTGTCGTCATCAGACCCATCGCCGCGATCAGCCACAGGACGGCTGTCCGCGGGCGCATCCAGACCCGGACGCTGGCGATCAGCGTGACATAGATCACCATCACTGCCCCCGCCGCGCCGTATTCGCCCTGCCGGAAAAAGCTGTCCAGCTGAAAGCCTAGCGTCGGCAGGCCGACAAAGCCCAGCACGGCCGACGACCTCAGACCGCATTCCAGCCGGTAAAGCGCATAGTTCACCATCGCGGGACAGACGAGCGGCGCCCGGGCCCATAGAAAGCGCGTCAGCGGGTCCACCCGCGGCCCCAGCCAGTCCGAGGGGCCGCGATCCGCCTCGTCCAGGATCTCCGACAGGACCTTGGCGAAGATCCCGGCGTAAGGCAGCGCGATGGCCAGAATGCCGGACCAGACGCTGATGCCAAAGACCTGCAGCAGCAGAAGCGCCCAGAAGAGCTCGTGCACCGAACGCAACCCGATGGCTAGGCCGCGCACGATGCGTAGCCGGTAAAAGGGGGCAAGGCACAGCCCTGCCAATCCGCCCGCCGCCACGCCCGTCACGGCAAAGGCTACCGTCAGGGCGATGGCACGCGCAATCTGTTCGATTGCTGAAAAGTCCGGCGACAGGAAACCCCGGGCCATCCGGCCCAGGGCAGTCCATGGGTCGTGCCCCGCTGTCGTCAGGTCGGCCAACGGCAGACAAAGGACCGCCACCACGAGAAAGGCACCAACAACATGAAGGCGCGACAGGCTAGCCCGCATAAAGCGCCTCGATCCGGCGGGCATCCAGTGCCCCGACGGGCAGGTCGAACAGCAGCGTCCCGGCTTTCAGACCCACCACTCGCGTGGCAAAGGCACGCGCAATGCCCACGTCGTGCAGGGCGAGGACAGCGGTCGGAAACGTCGTTGCGATGGTGCCTGCCAGTGCCTCGGCCTGGCGGGGATCGACGGCCGACAAGGGTTCGTCGCCCAGGATCACCTGGCCCTTGCGGAAAAGCGCGCGGGCGAGGGCAACCCGCTGCTTTTGTCCGCCTGACAGGCTTTCCACGGCGCGGTCCGCCTCAACTCCCAGGCCAACCCGCTCCAGCGCGGCCAGGGCGCCCACGCGGTCGACGCGGCGGGGACGGACCAGCGTCCGAAGGTTGTAGAGCGCCCCGTGATCGTCCAGCCGTCCCATCAGCACGTTGCGCAGCGCGCTCAACTGCGGCACCAGCGAGGTGTCCTGTGGGACCAGCGCAACCCGCAGGCCGCGCGCCAGCAGCGCCGGGCGCAGCGCCGCCAGCAGCGTGGACTTGCCCGACCCGCTGCGGCCCAGCAGGGCCAGCCGCTCTCCGACGACAACATTCAGGCGCACGTCGCGCAGGACCGGAGCCCCGCCATAGCCCAGATCGGCACCGTCCAGCAGTTGCATGCGATGCGCCTACTCCAGCAGGTCCAGCTGGCGCGCGACGGCCTCGATCGGGGCATAATCCTCGTTGGCCGCCGGGATGAAGGCATTGCGCGGAAAGGCGGCCAGCAGGTCGGGATCTTCCATCCTCACCAGCGCGGCCTGCACGCGATCTGCAAACCCGTCGCCCCACCGCTCGTCCACGTCGCCGCGAATGGTCCAGTTGTAGTCGGGATAGGGCGGCGTCTGCCAGATCACCTTGGCCGTTTCGACCTCCGGCGCCCCATCGGCCACCGCCTGGTCATAAACGGCAAAGTTCAGCGCGCCGACCTGCCATGCCCCCGAGGCGACCAGCCGCAGGGTCTGGCTGTGGTCGCCGGAAAACCCGACGCGGGAAAAGAACTCTTCCGGTGCCGCGCCCGTGTTCTCGCGGATCGCGTATTCCGGCATCAGGCGCCCCGAGGTCGAAGTCTTGGCCCCGAAGGTAAAGGACATGCCGCGCGCGTCCTCCGGGAAATCCTCGGACGCGCTCAGGCCGGTTTCGGTATTGGCGATGAAGTAGCTGACGAACTGCGTGTCCTCGTCGCCCTGAGCAATGGCGCGGGCGTCCGGCACCAGCAGGCGCGCCTGCACGCCCGAAAGACCTCCGAACCAGGCCAGCTGCACCTGGTCGTTGCGAAAGGCGGTGACGGCGGCGGGATAGGACTTGACCGGCACGAACTGGACGGGGACGTCCAGCGCCTCGGACAGGTACCGGGCCACGGCGGTGAAGCGTTCGGTCAGGCGCGTCTCGTCCTCGTCGGGTATGGCCGAAAAATACAGCGTCTCCTGCGCAAGGGCTGCGCCGGACAGCGAAAGGGCGGCAGCCAGCAGGGGGGCAAACAGGCGCGACGTCATGATAGGGAACCTTTTTTGGAAGAACGGCGTGAAAGGCTGCGGCGGGCGCCTCTTTCCGGTGCCTCGCGCCGTGTCGTCAAGCCCCCGCCATGCGGCGCGCCTTTCCGGCCCGAGCGCACCCGGCGCATCGGCTTGAGCCCTTGTTCTATCGTGGGCCGGGCGTCGGGCGCAAGGCATGCCATCTTGACTTGGGCCACCCAAAAGTCGACCATAGGTGCGTACCTATCAATCGTGACAGGCAGAGGGGAGGGTCCCATGAATATCGACCTTTCGCGCCGCGGCTTTCTGAGGCTGGCGGGTGCGGGGGTTGCGGCGACGTCGCTAGGAGCCATGGGCTTCGGCGAGGCAGAGGCAGCCGAGGCCGCGCAGGTGCGCGCCTTCAAGCTGGCCACGACAACGGAAGCGCGCAACACTTGCCCCTACTGCTCGGTCGCCTGCGGGATCATCTTGTATTCCAAGGGTGACGTGAGCGCCGGCGAAACCGCCGAGCTTTTGCACATCGAGGGCGACGCAGACCATCCGACGAACCGCGGGACGCTGTGCCCCAAAGGCGCGGCGCTGAAGGACTTCGTTCATGCCCCCTCGCGCCTGACGCATCCCCGGATTCGCAAGCCCGGAAGCGACCGTTTCGAGGAGATCACCTGGGACGAGGCGCTGGACAAGATCGCCCGCGCCCTCAAGGATGATCGGGACGCGAACTTCATCGCCACCAACGACGCCGGGGTTCCGGTCAATCGCTGGACGACGACAGGCTTCCTGGCGGCTTCGGCCACGACCAATGAAACCGCATGGCTGACCTACAAGACGGTCCGGTCCATGGGAATCGTCGGATTCGACAACCAGGCGCGCGTCTGACACGGCCCCACGGTGTCCAGTTTGGGCCCGACATTTGGCCGTGGAGCGATGACCAACTCCTGGACCGATATCAAGAACACCGACCTCGTGATCGTCATGGGCGGCAACGCTGCCGAAGCGCATCCATGCGGCTTCAAATGGGTGACCGAGGCCAAGGCGCATCGCGGCGCGAAGTTGATCGTGGTCGATCCGCGCTATACCCGCACGGCCTCCGTGGCAGATTACTACGCGCCCATCCGTCCCGGCAGCGACATCGCCTTCCTGATGGGGGTGATCCGCTGGTGCATCGAGAACGACAAGGTGCAGTGGGATTATGTCCGCAACTACACCAACGCGAGCTTCCTTGTGCGCGAGGACTTTGGCTGGTCGGACGGCCTGTTCACCGGCTATGACGAGGAAAAGCGCGACTTCAACAAGGAAAGCTGGGATTACCAGAAGGGCGACGACGGCTTTGTGCTGACCGATCCGACGCTGCAGGACCCTCGCTGCGTCTGGAACATGCTCAAGGCGCATGTCGACGTCTATACGCCCGAGTTCGTCGAGAACATCACCGGCACGCCGCGCGACAAGTTCCTGACCGTCTGCCAGATGATCGGGGAATGCAGCGCGCCCGACCGGACCATGACCTCGATGTACGCGCTTGGCTGGACCCAGCATTCCAAGGGCGCGCAGAACATCCGTGGCATGGCGATGCTGCAGCTGATCCTGGGCAATATCGGCGTCCGCGGAGGGGGGATGAACGCGCTGCGCGGGCATTCCAACATCCAGGGCCTGACCGACATCGGCCTGATGTCGAACCTGATCCCGGGCTATCTGAACATCCCGACGGAAAAGGAAACGGACTGGCAGACCTATCTGTCCACCCGCACCTTCACGCCGCTCCGGCCGGGTCAGACCAGCTATTGGCAGAACTATCCCAAGTTCATGGTCAGTTTCCTCAAGGCGATGTGGGGCGATGCCGCCACGGCCGAGAATGACTGGGCCTATGAATATCTGCCCAAGCTGGACGTTCCGGCCTATGACCTGCTGCGCATGGTCGAGCTGATGAACCATGACAAGGTGAACCTGTATTTCTGTCAGGGCTTCAATCCGCTGCTGTCCGCGCCCGACCGGGGGAAGGTCACGCGGGGACTGTCGCGGCTGAAGATGCTGGTGGTCATGGACCCGCTGGCCACGGAAACGGCGCATTTCTGGGAAAATCACGGAGCCCACAACGACGTGGACCCGGCCCAGATCCAGACCGAGGTGCTGGAGCTGCCCACGACCTGCTTTGCCGAGGACGAGGGCGCGCTGGTCAACTCGGGCCGCTGGCTGCAATGGCACTGGCCGGGCGCGACGCCTCCGGGCGAGGCCAAGCACGACACATGGATCATGGCACAGATCTGGCTGCGGGTGCGTGAACTCTACCGCCAGGAAGGCGGCGCCTTCCCCGATCCGATCCTGAACCTGGCCTGGAACTATGCCGACCCCGGCGAACCCATGCCCGAGGAACTGGCGCGTGAAATGAACGGTCGCGCGCTGGCGGACCTGACCGATCCGGCAACGGGCGCAACGGTGCTGCGGGCGGGCCAGCAGGTGTCCAGCTTTGGCCAGTTGCGCGACGACGGAACGACCATGGCGGGTTGCTGGATCTATGCCGGCAGCTGGACCGAGGATGGCAACATGATGGCGCGGCGGGACAATTCCGATCCCGACGACGTGGGCATGTTCCTAAACTGGTCCTTTGCGTGGCCCGCCAACAGGCGCATCCTCTACAACCGCGCCTCGGCCGATCTGGAGGGCAATCCCTGGGATCCAAGCCGCCCGCTGATCTCGTGGAACGGCGAGCGCTGGCAAGGCTATGACGTGCCCGACATCCCGCCGACCGCGCCTCCGGGCGAGGTGGGTCCGTTCATCATGAACCAGGAAGGGGTTTCGCGCCTCTTCAGCCGGGGCCTGATGCGCGACGGACCGTTCCCCACGCATATGGAGCCTTTCGAAAGCCCGATGGCCAACGTGTTCAACGCGAGGATGCGCGGAAATCCGGTGGCACGGATGTTCGAGACCGATGCCGCGCGGCTTGGCACCAGCGATGAGTTTCCTTTCGTCGCGACCTCGTACCGCTTGACCGAGCATTTCCACTACTGGACCAAGCACAACCCGGTGAACGCCGCGTTGCAGCCCGAGTTCTTCGTGGAAATCAGCGAGGAACTGGCGGCCGAGCGAGGCATCACCAAGGGTGGTCGCGTCCGCGTCTGGAGCAAGCGCGGCGAGGTCTGGGCCAAGGCCGTGGTGACCAAGCGGATCCGCCCGATGACCTGCGGCGGCAAGCCCGTCCATGTCGTCGGCATTCCGCTGCACTGGGGCTTCATGGGGTCGGCCAGGAAAGGCTGGGGGCCGAACAGCCTGACGCCCTTCGTGGGTGATGCCAACGTGGACACGCCCGAGTTCAAGGCTTTCCTTGTCAACATCGAACCCGCAGCAGAGGAGCCGGTCGCATGAAGGATATTGCCACCTCTCCGACCACCGCGGCGTCGAACCCGCCGGTCCAGCCCACCGAGGCCTATTTCAATTCGGGCGACATCGTCCGCATCTCGGCCACGCGAAACGTGCCGCAACCCGACCGGCAGCTGGAAAAGCTGGCCAAGCTGATCGATGTGTCGAAATGCATCGGCTGCAAGGCCTGCCAATCCGCCTGCATCGAGTGGAACGACACGCATCCGGCGGTCGAGGAAAACGTGGGGGTTTACGAAAACCCCCACGACCTGACGCCGAACATGTTTACCCTGATGCGCTTCAGCGAATGGGTGAACCCGGAAACCGACGATCTGGAATGGCTGATCCGCAAGGACGGCTGTATGCATTGTGAGGATCCGGGCTGCCTCAAGGCCTGCCCTGCCCCCGGCGCCATCGTGCAGTATTCGAACGGCATCGTCGATTTCGTGCAGGAGAACTGCATCGGGTGCGGCTATTGCCTGACGGGCTGTCCGTTCAACATCCCGCGCATCAGCCAGGTCGACCACAAGAGCTACAAGTGCACCCTCTGTTCCGACCGGGTCGCAGTGGGTCAGGGTCCGGCCTGCGCCAAGGCCTGTCCCACCCAGGCCATTGTCTTTGGCACAAAGGAGGACATGAAAGCCCATGCCGCCGAGCGGATCGAGGATCTGAAGTCGCGCGGCTACGAGAACGCCGGCCTTTACGACCCGGCGGGCGTGGGTGGAACGCATGTGATGTATGTCCTGCATCACGCGGACAAGCCGCAGATCTACAATGGCTTGGCAGAAAGCCCTCGCATCTCTCCGATCGTCGAGGGGTGGAAGGGCGTCACCAAGACAGCAGGCCTTGCCGCCATTGGTCTGGCGGCGATCGGCGCCACGCTGCACGGGCTCTTTGCCCGAGGCAACGAGGTCGAAGATCATGACGACCAGGCAGCGGACAAGCTGGTCAAGGGCGAGGATCCTGATCAGGATCAGGGAGGTCACGGCTGATGGCGCGTCGTCCCTACTACTCCGAGCCGGGCGATCGGATCGACAGCACGGCGCCCGTCACGGTCAGCCGGTATCGCGGGTTCATCCGCGGCAACCACTGGCTGACCGCGATTGCGCTGATCGTGCTGGCGTTGTCGGGCCTCGCGCTGTTCGACCCTTCGCTGTATTTTCTGACGGGCCTGTTCGGTGGGGGTCAGACGACGCGCTGGCTGCACCCGATCGTGGGGGTCGTGCTGTTCTTCAGCTTTGCGCTGATGTTCATCCAGCTGTGGCGCCTGAACATGCCGCGCCCCGAGGACACGACCTGGGTTGCCAAGTTCGGCGATGTGGTCAAGGGCAACGAAGATGCGCTGCCTGAACTGGGAAAGTACAATCCGGGGCAGAAGTTCATCTTCTGGGCCATGTCGGGCCTGATCCTGGTCCTGATCGTGACCGGCGTCCTGATCTGGCAACAGGTCGTGGGCCACATGGTCAGCGTGCCCGTGCGTCGGGTGGCGGTGCTGGTCCACGCGATTTCGGCGGTGCTGATCCTGCTGGTCTTCATCCTGCACGTTTATGCGGCCATCTGGACCCGCGGCACCCTGCGCGCCATGACGCGGGGCACCGTGACCGGTGGCTGGGCATGGCGGCACCACCGCAAGTGGCTGCGCGAGATCGCCAGCCGTGACAACAAGGGTCCGGCAGAGTAATCTGCCGGCCACAACATGCCGACACCCCTGTGGCCGGTCGGCCCGGAGCAGACATGACCACGACCGCAGTCCCGAATCCTTCTGCCATCGGCGGCGTCCCCAAGGCGCCGCTTGCGTTTTTGCCTCAGCCCAAGCAGGTCTTTTCCCTTCGCGCCAAGCGGCTGGACTTTCTGGCGGGGAACGGCGGCAACCTGGCGCCTTATCTGGGCTTACTGAGCGCCCTGGTCGGGCTTCAGGCGCGGCTGGCGGACCAGCTGCCAGCAGCGGTGCCCCTGTCCGCCGACCGCGTGCGCCTGGCGCGCGAAAGCCGCATGCCGCCGATCGACCGCAGGCCCCTGGCCACCGACCCGGACCTTCACGCCGTTCTGGACCGGGTGCTGGCGGAGGCGGCAAACCTGGACATGCCCGAACCCGCCCGCCTGGCCTTGTCGGCGGTGACCGCGGCACCCCTGGCCGACCGGCACTGGCTGCTGGACAACATCCTGTCCGACCAGATCCCCGACGACAGCGTTGCCCCGCATCTTTTCGCGGCCGTGGCCGTGCAGCTGCACCTGGCGCGGCTGGCCGCAACGCTGGACGCTGCGCAACTGGTGCCGATCCGCACGGGTGTGTGTCCGTCCTGCGGCGGTCGGCCCGCGACCTCCAGCGTGATCGGCATCGGCGGCCTGGACGGCGTACGCTATGCCGCATGCGCATGCTGTCAGACACAGTGGAACGAGGTGCGGCTGACCTGCCTTTGCTGCGGGTCCACCAAGGGTATCAGCTATCGCAGCGTCGAAACGATCGAGGCGACCGTGCGGGCCGAAGTCTGTACCGAATGCGACAGCTGGGTGAAGATCCTGTATCAGAACAAGAACCACAGCCTCGAACCCGTTGCCGATGACGTGGCAAGCTTGGGACTGGACCTGATGATGAGGGACACGGACCTGCGCCGGGGCGGCTTCAATCCGTTCCTGATCGGCTATTGATGACGGGGTTCCGCGCGCTGCCTTCGGTCGACCAGCTTGTGCATGCGCTGCCCTTGCTGGTGGAGGCGCACGGCCGGCAGCCGGTGACGGCGGCGGCGCGTGCGCGGCTTGACGCGGCGCGCGAGGCTATCCGCAGCGGCGCCGATGGCGCGATCGAGGCCGCCCGCCTGCCCCATCTGCTGGCGGCCGATCTGGCGGGACAGGCCGTTACGCAGCTGCGTCCGATCCTGAACCTGACGGGCACCGTCCTGCACACCAACCTGGGCCGCGCGATCCTGGCCGATGAGGCCATTGCAGCCGCCAGCGCCGCGATGGCGGCCCCGCTTGCGCTGGAATACGACCTCGCGACCGGCGGGCGCGGACAGCGCGATGATCACCTTCGCGATCTTTTGCGCGAACTGACGGGGGCCGAAGACGCCACCATCGTCAACAACAATGCTGCGGCCGTGCTGATCGCGCTGAACACCTTTGGCCAAGGGCGGCAGTCCATCGTTTCACGCGGGGAACTGATCGAGATCGGGGGCGCCTTCCGCATGCCCGACATCATGTCCCGCGCGGGCACCCAACTGGTCGAGGTGGGAACCACCAACCGCACCCACCCCCGCGATTACCGTGACGCGCTGTCCGACCAGACTGGCCTGATCCTCAAGGTCCACACCTCGAACTATCGGATCGAAGGCTTCACGGCCGAAGTTGCCGCCCCGCAACTGGCGCCAATCGCACACGAGGCGGGCGTGGTGCTGTTGAACGATCTTGGCGCGGGCTCGCTGGTGGATCTGTCGCGGTGGGGGCTGCGGCGCGAACCCACCGTGGCCGAGGCCGTGGCCGAAGGCGCGGACCTGGTCACCTTTTCCGGCGACAAGCTGCTGGGGGGGCCGCAGGCCGGCTTCATCGTCGGCCGCCGCGATCTGATCGCCCGGATCAACAAGAACCCGATGAAGCGTGCCGTCCGCCTGGACAAGATCCGCATCGCCGCGCTGGAGGCGACGCTGCGCCTGTACCGCGACCCCGCCCGGCTGGCGCAGCGCCTGCCGGTCCTGCGGATGCTGTCCCGCGCCCAAAGTGACATCATCGCTCAGGCCGCGCGCCTTGCACCGCAGGTCGCGGCCCTGCTGGCGCCTCTGGGTTATGATGCGGCGGTGGTGGACTGCGCCAGCCAGGTCGGCTCGGGTTCGCTGCCGACCGACACGATCCCATCGGCCGGGTTGCGTCTGACGGGCGCGGGAGGGGATGCCCCGGACCGTCTGGCGGCCCGTCTGCGCGCCCTGCCACGCCCGGTCATCGGTCACATCCATGCCGGGGCGCTGATCCTGGACCTGCGGTGCCTGCAAGAGGACGCAGACCTGCTGGCGGCCCTGGCAGACCTATGATCGTCGGAACGGCAGGTCATATCGACCACGGCAAGACGGCGCTGGTCAAGGCGCTGACCGGCACGGATGCCGATCGTCTGGCCGAGGAAAAGGCGCGTGGCATCACCATCGACCTGGGCTTTGCCTACGCGGATCTGGGCAGTGGCGCGATCACCGGCTTTGTCGATGTGCCGGGGCATGAACGCCTGATCCACACGATGCTGGCGGGGGCCGGAGGCATCGACCTGGCGCTGCTGGTCGTGGCCGCAGATGACGGGATCATGCCCCAGACGGCCGAGCATCTGGCGATCCTGGATCTGCTGGGACTGGACCGGGGACTGGTCGCGCTGACCAAGGCAGACCTGGCCGATGCCGTCCGGCGCGCCGAGGTGACGGCCCAGATCGGGGCCGTCCTGGCCGGCAGCCGGCTGGCCGGAGCGCCGATCATCCCGGTTTCCAGCCTGACCGGTGAAGGACTGGACGATCTGCGTGCCGCCCTGATCGCGGCCGAGGCACAGACGACGCAGCGCCGGACGGACGGGTCCTTCCGCCTCGCAGTGGATCGCAGCTTTACCCTGTCAGGCGCGGGCACGGTCGTGACAGGAACCGTGCTGACGGGGCGGGTTGCCTTGGGCGATCTGGTGACCGTCAGCCCATCCGGCCTTGCCGCGCGGGTGCGAGGCATCCATGCCCAGAACCGTCCCGCGACCGAAGGTCTGGCGGGCCAACGCTGTGCCCTGAACCTGGCCGGCGAGGCCATTGCCAAGGATGCCATTCATCGCGGCGACATGGTGCTGGCGCCTGCGCTGCACGCACCGACCGACCGCATCGATGCACGCCTGTCGGTGCTGCCGGGAGAGCCAAAATCTGTCGGCACCTGGTTTCCGGCCCGCCTGCACAGTCACGCCGTCGAGGTCGGTGCACGGGTCGTTCCCTTGGCCGATCCGATCGCGCCGGGTGCGGCCGGACCTGTGCAGATCGTGCTGGACCGTCCGATCGCGGCGGCCGTCGGGGACCGCTTCATCCTCCGCGACGTATCGGCCAGTCGCACCATTGGCGGCGGCCGGTTTCTGGACTTGCGCCCTCCTGCCCGCAAGCGTCGCACGCCCGAACGCCTTGCCCTGATCGACGCCGCGCGCCGCTTGGATCCCGGTCGTGCATTGACGGCCATGCTGGAGGTCGCGCCG
>VGDE01000036.1 GCA_016869875.1 Alphaproteobacteria bacterium | reverse complement strand
ACACGATCGAAAGCTATGCAATGCGCGAACCCGAAGGCGCCCGCTACGCCTGAGGCCACTTCCGGGCGGCATCCCCGCTGCCCGGCCCTTTCCTGCCGCGAGGGTTTCCCATGACCGAAGACGACCGCCCTACCCATGTCGATCTGGCCGCAAGCTTTGCCGAAAGTGGCGTGCGCGAGGTGCTGGAGGATCTGGACCGCACGCTGGTGGGCCTTGCGCCCGTCAAGGCGCGCATCAGGGAAACCGCCGCCCTGCTTTTGGTCGATCAGGCCCGCCGCAAGATGGGGCTGGCGACCGGAACCCCGACCCTGCACATGAGCTTTACCGGCAATCCCGGCACCGGCAAGACGACGGTGGCGCTGCGCATGGCCGACCTGCTGCACCGGCTTGGCTATGTCCGCAAGGGGCATCTGGTGACGGTGACGCGCGACGACCTGGTCGGCCAGTATATCGGCCATACCGCGCCCAAGACCAAGGAGGTGCTGAAGAAGGCGATGGGCGGCGTGCTGTTCATCGACGAGGCTTATTACCTTTACCGTCCCGAGAACGAGCGTGACTATGGCCAGGAGGCCATCGAGATCCTGCTGCAGGTGATGGAAAACAACCGCGACGACCTGGTGGTGATCCTTGCGGGCTATGCCGACCGCATGGACCGGTTCTTTGCCTCGAACCCCGGCTTCCGCTCGCGCATTGCCCATCACATCGAGTTTCCGGACTACAGCGACGACGAGCTGCTGTTCATCGCCGAGGGGATGTTGCGGACGCAGAACTATACCCTTGATCCCGAGGCGCGCAAGGCCATGGCGGCCTATGTCGCGGCCCGGCGCCACCAACCGCACTTCGCCAATGCCCGCTCGATCCGCAACGCGCTGGACCGCGCCCGCCTGCGCCAGGCGAACCGGCTGTTCAACGAGGCGCGGGGTCCGCTGGATGCCGCCGAGCTCTCCACATTGACCGCGCCCGACATCCGCGCCAGCCGCGTCTTTCAGGGTGGGCTTGACGTGGACCGCGCAAGCAGGCAGGCGGCGGCGGAATAGCCGCAGGAGATCCCGATGAGCTTTGACCGCACGATCAAGATCGCCCCGTCGATCCTGTCCGCCGATTTCGCCAATTTCGGCGCCGAAATCCGCGCGATCGAGGATCAGGGCGCCGATTGGGTTCATGTCGATGTGATGGATGGTCACTTCGTTCCGAACCTCACCTTTGGTCCGCCTGCCGTGAAGGCCTTTCGCCCGCATGTCAGGACATTCATGGACGTGCACCTGATGATCGCGCCGGTGGACGCCTATATCGAGGCTTATGCCGAGGCCGGTGCCGACATGATCAGCGCCCATGTCGAGGCCGGACCCCACCCGCACCGGACGCTGCAGGCGATCCGCGCGACCGGCAGGAAGGCCGGCATCGCGCTGAACCCTGGCACCCCGGTCGAGGCAGTCGAATACCTGCTGGACCTGTGCGACATGGTGGTGGTGATGACGGTGAACCCCGGCTTTGGCGGGCAGAAGTTCATCCACAGCCAGATCGACAAGATCGCCCGCCTGCGCGGCATGATCGGCGATCGGCCCATCCACATCCAGGTCGACGGCGGCGTCGATCCGACCACCGCGCCGCTGGTCGCCAAGGCGGGCGCCAATGTGCTGGTCGCCGGGTCGGCCGTCTTCAAGGGCGGCTCGGTTCAGGAAGCGGCTGTTTATGGCCGCAACATGCGCGCCATCCGCGATGCGGTCGGCATCTGAGGAGGTTGGCACGGCAGGGGCCATCGAAGCCCCTTCCGTGCCGCGGCGGGCTGCGCCCCCCGCACCTCCCTGCCCCCTTCCCGTTTGACAAAGCCGCGCGGGCCGCGTTTCCTGCGCGCCGACACGGGCACAGGAGGACGCGATGGATCTGGGGATCAAGGGAAAGCGGGGGTTGGTCTGCGCGGCCTCCAAGGGATTGGGACGCGGTTGCGCCGAGGCGCTGGCCGAGGCGGGCGTGAACCTGGTCATCAACAGCCGCACCGAGGCCGATATCACCCGCACCGCCCGCGAGATCGCCGAGCGCCACGGCGTCGAGGTCATTCCCGTCGCGGCCGACATCACGACCGACGAAGGCCGCGCCCGCGTGCTGGAGGCGATGGGTGATGCCGACATCCTTGTCACCAACGCGGGTGGCCCCCCGCCCGGCAACTGGCAGGACTGGAGCCGGGAAGATTTCATCCGCGCCATCGACGCCAACATGCTGTCGGCCGTGGCCCTGATGCAGGCGCTGGTGCCGGGGATGATGGACCGGGGTTGGGGCCGGGTGGTGAACATCACGTCGGGTTCGGTACGGGCGCCGATCTCGGTCCTGGGGCTGTCGAACACGGCCCGCACGGGATTGACGGGCTTTGTTGCCGGCATGTCGCGGCAGGTCGCGGGCAAGGGGGTCTGCGTGAACAACCTGCTGCCCGGCATCCACGCAACCGACCGCGCCGACAGCCTGGACACGGGGGTCGCCAAGGCGCAGGGCCTGACGCTGGAGGAGGCCCGCGCGCAGCGGCAGGCCACGATCCCCACCGGCACGTATGGCACGCCCGAGGATTTCGGTGCGACCTGCGCCTTTCTTTGCAGCCAACAGGCGCGCTTCATCGTCGGGCAGAACGTGCTGCTGGACGGCGGCGCGCTGAACGTCACGATCTGAGCATCGGTTGCGGGCCGATCCTGCCCCTGATAGGGCGGGACAACCCGATCAAAGCCCTGGCCCCGCCCGTGACGACCCCGCCCCGCCTGGACGTTCAGAACCTGACCCGCGCCTTTGGCGGCGCCCCCGTGGTGGATGCCGTCAGCTTTCAGGTCGAGGCGGGACAGGTCGCCTGCCTGCTGGGCCCGTCGGGTTGCGGCAAGTCCACGACGCTGCGGATCATCGCGGGGGTCGACATCCAGGACAGCGGGCGCATCCTGGTCGACGGGCAGATGATCTGCGACGCGACGACGCGCGTCCCGCCCGAACGGCGGGCCATCGGATTGATGTTCCAGGATTTCGCGCTGTTTCCGCATCTGCCCGTGCGCGAGAACGTGGCCTTTGGCCTGCCGGGCGGCTTCAAGGCGAACGGGGCCCGCGTGGCCGACCTTCTGGACCGCGTGCACATGGGGCGCCACATCGACAGCTATCCGCACGAACTGTCCGGTGGCGAACAACAGCGGGTCGCCCTGGCCCGGGCGCTTGCGCCGCGCCCGCGCGTGCTGCTGATGGACGAGCCCTTCAGCGGCCTGGACGAGCGTCTGCGCGACGGCATCCGGGATGAAACCCTGGCCCTGCTAAAGGAAGAAGGCACCGCCGTCCTGCTGGTCACGCACGAGCCGCACGAGGCGATGCGCATGGCGGACCAGATCCTGCTGATGCGCCGGGGCCGGATCGTCCAGCAAGGCGCGCCCTACAACCTCTACAACGCGCCCGTCGACCGGCAGGCGGCGGGGTTCTTCAGCGACATCAACGTGCTGACGGGACGCGTCCAGGGGGCGCTGACGGACACGCCCTTTGGCCAGTTCCTGACGCCCGGGATGCCGGACGGCGCCGAGGTGGACATCGTCATCCGCCCCCAGCACCTCAAGCTGGATTTCGACCGCGCGGGCCAGGGCCCGGCGCCCACCGCCGAAAACGGAACCGCCGCCCGCGCCCTGGTGACGCGGGCGCGCTATCTGGGGCGGGAATCGCTGGTGGAGTTCAGGACGGACCAAGGCGGGATCACGCTGCACGCGACCGTGCCGGGGGTCTTTCTGCCCCCTGCGGGCACGACGATGTGGCTGATGCTGCGCCGTGACCGCGTGTTTGTCTTTCCGCGCGGCTGATCGCGCAGGCCTTCCTGCCATCAGCCCTGCCCGGTCGCGTCGCGATAGTCCGCCAGCACCCGCGCCAGGTGCAACCTGCGGCCCGCAGGATCCGCCAGACCCGCACAAAGCCGCCGCGCGTGCTGAGAGATCTGCCGGCATTCGGCCGGATGGGCCCTGGCCCAGGCCAGGCGCTCGGCCAGGTCCGTGCCGCCGGCCGCCATCGGGATGTAGTCGCGCCAGGGCTGGAACAGCCGCGTGATGCAGCTTTCCCAGCCATCCTCCTCCTTCAGGACCACCGCCTACGTCTGCGCCAGCGGCAGAAAGTCCTCGTCGCCGGCCGTGCCGCCCAGGCAGATGACGTGCCGCGCGGCCGGTGCGGCGGCACGGACGGGAACCGGCGCCTGCAGCCCTGCCCGCCCCAATGCGCGAGCCGCGCGATCATCCGGCAGCAGCGCCAGATCCAACCCCTCGGCACCTGCATGGTGCTGAAGGAACTGCCACCGGGCCGTACGGGACAGCAACCGCGCCGCGTCGCTGGCCGGTGCCTCGGCCGCGGGCATCTGCGACAGGGCGGCCAGGGCGGCTTCGGCAGTATCGCCCTCTGCCGGACCATCGGGGTCCGGCACGAAACCTGACAAGCGGCCCCGCCACACGGCAAGGTCGGCACGGACCCCGAATGCCGGGTCATCGCCCACAGGTGCGCCGGGAAAGCCGTCATTGCCGATGCGGTGCAGCCAAGGCGCGGGCCAGAGAAACACGTTGCGCGCGCCCACGCGACGAAGGGTGGCGATGAGCGGACCGGCAGCAGGGCTGTCGGAATCGCTGCCCGCAAAGCAGGCCGGGCGCATGTCCAGCCAGTAGCAGCCGTGGTCCGTCACTGCCGCGATGTCGTTGGCGACGGCCGCGACGCGCAGCAGGCCGGGCCGCTGCGCCTCAAGATAGAAGCGTCCGCCCGGCCCACGTGTCATCGGCATCACGGCGCCATCGCCGCCCCGCAATTGGCCGCGCGCAACATCGAGGCACAGGGCCTCGGCCGTGGGCGGATCGTCGACACGCCCCTTTTGCCGCCTTTGCGCGGGCGCAGCCAGGCGCGCCAGCCGATCGGCCAGGCGTTCGCGGCGGTCCGCGGGAATGTCGACGCCCGGCGGCGGCGTCTCGATCATCTGCATCACCCTGGGCAGGTTGCCCTGACGCGCCTTGCGCACAGAGGCTCCGGGCATCGGTGGGCACAGCGGCAGGTCGAACCAGGGCGCCAGCGCGTCGCGGTAATCGTCGGGTCCTGCAGCGTCGATGTCGATCTGGATGAATTCCCGGCGGTTGCCGAAATGGGCGCGGCAGCCTTTCAGATGCGCCTGCCAGTCTGCGGCCCAGATGTCGGCCAGATCACCCAGCGGCACGCCCAGGTTCGCCGCATAGCTGCGCGCATATGCACCGCCGCGATGCAGGTAGCGGCTGGCGATCCAGTCCTCGAGCCGCCGCGTGTTCAGCAGAAAGACCGAGCCGGGATAGTGCTGGTCCAGAAACGCATACTCTTTGAATGCCTCGATCACCGGCATGTTCAGGAAACGTACCGACTCCATATCCGTGAAGGCCACGGTCCTTTCGGCCCAGCGTTCAAGCGGCTTGCGGCCGGTCAGGCGGGCATAGGCGATATCCTCGGCCAGCGCGCCCTCCAGCCAGTGCGCGGCGGGGATGCCGTTCATGTCGAACAGTTGCGCGATAAAGGTCGTGCCGCATTTGTTGAAGCCGATCTGGAAGAACTTGGGCTGCATTCGGGGCCTGTCTGTCGCGCAGGCAGACCTTGGGGCGCGGCCAAGGGCCTGTCAACCTTTGCGTGTATCAGGAGCAAAAGCGCCGCTTTGGATGCCGCCTGCGACAAAAGTCTTGCCATGCCGTGGGCCTGCCGCTACGCCTTGGGGCAGGAATTCGGGAGACTCCGGCAGGACCGGGGCCGAAGGAGCAGCCGCCCTGGCAAACTCTCAGGCAAAAGGACCGTCTTCCCCAAGAACTCTGGAGAGTGGCCGAAAGGCCCGCCGAAGGGATAACGATCTCAGGCGCCCCAGGCCGGTCACGGCCGCGGGCAGGGACAGAGGGGGCATCGTCGCGTGGGGATTGTCCCCGCATCATCGATGCCGGCTGTCCGGCAGCTTTATCAGGAGGCCCGATGGCCACACAGATCCGCCGGACCGGTCTTTACGACCTGCATCTGTCGCTGGGTGCCCGCATGGTTCCCTTTGCCGGCTGGGAGATGCCGGTCCAGTATCCCATGGGCGTGATGGCCGAGCATCTGCACACCCGCACCCAGGCGGGGCTGTTCGACGTCAGCCACATGGGCCAGGTGTTGGTCTGGCCCGAGGATGGGCGGATCGAGACGGCCGCCCTGGCGCTGGAAAGCCTGATCCCGGCGGATGTGCTGGGCCTGCCCCAGGGCCGGCAGCGGTACGGTCTGTTGACCGACGATGCGGGCGGCATCCTGGACGATCTGATGTTCGCACATCGCGGCGACCACTTCCTGCTGGTCGTGAACGCTGCCTGCGTCACGCAGGACATCGCGCATCTGCAAACGCTTTCGGGCGTCCGCATCGAACCCGTGACCGATCGGGGCCTGCTGGCGCTGCAGGGGCCGATGGCCGAAGCCGTGCTGGCGCGGCTGGTGCCCGCCGTTGCCGCCATGCGGTTCATGGACAGCCAGATCCACGACTGGGATCATGCCGATCTGTGGATTTCACGATCGGGCTATACGGGCGAGGACGGGTTCGAGATCTCGGTTCCGGCGGCGCGCGTGAAGGATCTTGCGCGGGCGCTGCTGGATCAGCCCGAGGTGGCGGCCATTGGCCTGGGCGCCCGCGACAGCCTGCGGCTGGAGGCGGGGATGCCGCTTTACGGCCATGACATGGACACGGGCGTCAGCCCGGCCGAGGCGGCGCTTGGCTGGTCCATTCCCAAAGTGCGTCGCATCGGCGGCGCGCGGGAGGGCGGCTTTCCCGGAGCCGACCGGATTTTGCCCCAGCTGGCCGAAGGCGCGCGCGTCATCCGGCGCGGGCTGCGGCCCGAGGGCCGCGCCCCGATCCGCGAGGGCGTCGCGATCTTTGCCGGGGACAGCGGAGGCGAGCCGGTGACAACCGTGCGGTCGGGCGGCTTTGGCCCCTCGGTCGGCGGGCCGATCGCGATGGCGCTGGTTCCCGCCGACATCCCCGAGGGCAACACGCTGTGGGCCGAACTGCGCGGCAAGCGGCTGCCCGTCAAGGTTTCTGCCCTGCCCTTTGTCACCCTTTCCTACAAACGCTGAAGGAAAACTCCCATGCTGAAATATACCGAAGATCACGAATGGCTGTGCCCCGAGGGGGACGAAATCGTCGTGGGCATCACCAGGCATGCCAGCGAACAGCTGGGAGACGTGGTCTTCATCGAGTTGCCCGAGGAAGGCCGGGAGGTCGAGGCCGGCGAGGAGATCGTGGTGATCGAAAGCGTCAAGGCCGCCTCCGACATCGTGGCACCGGTGGCAGGGGTCGTGACGGCCGTGAACACCGCGCTGGCCGATGCACCCGGAGACGTCAATGGCGATCCCATGGCCGCCTGGTTCTTTCGGCTGAAGCCGGCGGATGTCGGCGCGCTGGACGGGTTCATGGACGAAAGCGCCTATCAGGCACTGGTCGGCTGACCCGGACGGGGCCTGACGGCGCGGCGGCAACCCGGGGGTTCGCTCCCGGATGTCCCGGTATCTGGACAACACGGAACGGGCCGGAGAGCGGCCTGACAAGATGGAGTGGCGCATGGCCCGCTGGACCCCGACCGACTACAACCCCGACGACTTTGCCAACCGCCGCCATATCGGCCCGTCGCCCGCCGAGATGGCCGAGATGCTGAAGGTCGTGGGCGCCGACAGCCTGGACCAGCTGATCGAGCAGACCGTTCCCGACGCAATCCGGCAGGAAGACGTCCTGGACTGGCCCGCGCTGTCCGAGGCGGCGCTGCTGGGGCGGATGCAGGAGGTCGCGACCAAGAACCGCGTGATGACCAGCCTGATCGGCCAGGGCTATTACGGCACCGTCACGCCCCCTGCGATCCAGCGCAACATCCTGGAAAATCCGGCCTGGTACACCGCCTATACCCCCTATCAGCCCGAGATCGCCCAGGGACGGCTGGAGGCGCTGCTGAACTTCCAGACAATGGTCGCGGACCTCACGGGCCTGCCGGTGGCCAATGCCTCCCTGCTGGACGAGGCGACGGCGGCGGCCGAGGCGATGGCCATGGCGCGGCGGCAGTCGCGTTCCAAGGCGGATGCCTTTTTCGTGGCCCACGACCTGCATCCCCAGACGATCAGCGTGATCGAGACGCGCGCCGCGCCCCTGGGCATCAGGATCGTCAAGGCCTCGATCGACGATCTGAAGGCCGACGAGGTCTTTGGCGCGATCTTTCAGTATCCGGGCACCTACGGCCATATCCGCGACCTGTCCCCCGAGATCGAGGCGCTGCACGAGGCCGGCGCTCTGGCGATCGTTGCGGCGGATCTGCTGGCGCTCTGCCTTCTGAAGGAGCCGGGTGCGATGGGCGCCGACATTGCCGTGGGTTCCGCGCAGCGGTTCGGCGTGCCGATGGGCTATGGCGGGCCTCATGCCGCCTTCATGTCCTGCCGCGACGCGCTGAAGCGCGCCATGCCGGGCCGGATCGTCGGCGTCAGCATCGACGCGGCCGGCAACCAGGCCTATCGCCTGGCGCTGCAAACGCGCGAACAGCACATCCGACGTGAAAAGGCCACCAGCAACGTTTGCACCGCGCAGGCGCTACTGGCGGTGATGGCCTCGTTCTATGCGGTGTTCCACGGCCCCCGGGGATTGCGCGCCATCGCGCAGCGCGTGCACCTGCATGCCGTGACCATCGCGGATGCGCTGCGTGCGGCCGGAGCCGAGGTCGCGCCCGAAACCTTCTTTGACACCGTGACCGTCAAGGTCGGTGTCGGCCAGCAGGGCATTCTGGCCGCCGCCCGACAGCGCGGCGTCAACCTGCGCCGGGTGGGCCGCGACCGCGTGGGCATCAGCGTGGACGAAACGACCGATGCGGGCGTGATCATGCGGCTTCTGGACGCTTTCGGGATCGAGGAGGCGGCGCAGGCGGCCATGTCCCCCGCGATCCCTGACGCCCTGCTGCGCGACAGCGACTACCTGACCCACCCCGTCTTTCACATGAATCGTGCCGAATCCGAGATGATGCGCTACATGCGACGCTTGTCGGACCGGGACCTGGCGCTGGACCGGGCGATGATCCCGCTTGGCTCCTGCACCATGAAGCTGAACGCTGCGGCCGAGATGATGCCGATCACCTGGCCCGCCTTCAGCGCGCTGCACCCGTTTGCCCCGCGCGATCAGGCTGCCGGCTATCACGAGGCCATTGCCGACCTGACGGACAAGCTGTGCCGCATCACCGGCTATGACGCGTTTTCCATGCAGCCCAACAGCGGCGCGCAGGGCGAATATGCGGGGCTGCTGACCATTCAGGCCTATCACCGCGCCAATGGCGACGACCAGCGCGACATCTGCATGATCCCGGTCAGCGCGCACGGCACCAACCCGGCCAGCGCGCAGATGTGCGGCATGAAGGTGGTCGTGGTGAAATCGGCGCCAAACGGCGACATCGACCTGGAGGATTTCGCCGACAAGGCGGCACAGGCGGGCGACCGGCTGGCGGCGGCGATGATCACCTATCCCAGCACCCATGGCGTCTTCGAAGACACGGTGCGCCAGGTGTGCGAGATCACGCACCGCCACGGCGGTCAGGTGTACATCGACGGCGCGAACATGAACGCCCTGGTGGGCCTGGTGAAGCCCGGAGAGATTGGCGGCGACGTGAGCCACCTGAACCTGCACAAGACCTTTGCCATCCCGCATGGCGGCGGCGGGCCCGGCATGGGACCCATCGGCGTCAAGTCGCATCTGGCGCCCTTCTTGCCCGGCGATCCCCAGGCGGGCGAAGGCGCAGTCAGCGCCGCCCCCTATGGCAGCGCCTCGATCCTGCTGATCTCCTGGGCATATTGCCTGATGATGGGTGGAAAGGGCCTGACGCAGGCGACCCGCGTGGCGATCCTGAACGCGAACTACATCGCCGCCCGTCTGGCAGGGGCGTACCCGATCCTCTTCATGGGCAATCGCGGACGGGTGGCGCATGAGTGCATCATCGACACGCGCCCCTTTGCCGAACATGGCGTGACGGTCGATGACATCGCCAAGCGACTGATCGACAACGGCTTCCACGCTCCCACCATGAGCTGGCCTGTCGCCGGAACGCTGATGGTCGAGCCGACCGAGTCCGAAACCAAGGCCGAGATCGACCGCTTCGTCACCGCCCTGCTGGCCATCCGGGAGGAGATCACCGACGTGGCCGAGGGCCGCATCGCGGCGGATCAAAGCCCCCTGCGCCATGCCCCCCATACGGTCGAGGATCTGGTCCGGGACTGGGACCGGCCCTATGCCCGCGAACAGGGCTGCTTTCCCCCGGGGGCGTTCCGGGTGGACAAGTACTGGCCGCCGGTGGGCCGGGTCGACAACGCCCACGGGGACCGCAACCTGATCTGCACCTGCCCGCCCCTGGAGACCTATGCCGAAGCCGCCGAATGACCTCGCCGATCCTGCCGCGAAACGCTCCGCGCCTCCCAACAACGCGCCAGGGGCAGCGGTCGTCTGTCCCTGAAGGCTCCGGCGCAGGTCCGGGCTTGACAAGCCATTCCCGGCGCGCGATTGATCATCCCGTTGGGGTCGTAGCTCAGTTGGTAGAGCGCGTCGTTCGCAATGACGAGGTCAGGGGTTCGATTCCCCTCGGCTCCACCAGATCAAATCGCAATGCATTGTTTTCTCTCAGTTCTTTCTGCATTAAGCGCAGGCACCCAACGTGCTACCCATCATTGGTGATGCGCTTGGATGTGTCGTATTACAACAAGTTCACGCTGCGCCAGCTTGCCTCTGCAGCTTGTATTCCTCCGAACGCAGATCCTCGAGCCGGCTCAAGTCGGCCTTGATTGCCCGGATCAACGTAATGATGCCGTTCGCAACTGGGTCGTTGTTGCTGAGCGGGGGCCAATCATCGGCTATCTTGTCCAGGATCGTGACGAACCCGTCTAAGCGCGCAATCTGCATGCCGGTTTCGTTGAAGGCTTCTTCCCATTTCTTGACAAGCAAGCCGGTGTCGTTCGCGGAGTTCGCGTTCATCTTTCTCTCCAAGATGTTGAGGTCAGGTTTCAAGTGGAGCTGGCAGCCGTTAAAGCACCTTGCCAACTTGCTTCTTTTCTGGCACCATCTAATCAAGGTAGTCAAGGATTATTTTCAGGTGCCAGAAAAAGAAAAAAGGCCGAGGGGGCGACCAGTTGTTAATTCGACTTCGATCAACCTGAGGCTTCCGCCAGATCTTCTCGACTGGCTGGATGCCGAACGGGGAAAAATGGCCCCTGCGCCATCGCGCCCTGAGATGGTGCGCATTTACCTAGAAGAACAGCGCAGCAAGGTGATCGTCAAAGTTTAATTGTGATTCAATACATTGCGCAGGCCCAGACAGCCCCCGAAGCCGCAGGGGCCGCGCCCTTCAGTTGCGTCGCCTTAGGGTAGCGGCTTACCTTCGGATCAGTGAGACAACCTTGCGCGGCCTGAACCTGCCACGCTGGATCCTGAACAGCAGATTGACGAGCAGATCGTCCCGCCTGAGAGGGATCGGAAGAATGCGGCAGGACTGTATCTAGTTAAGGCCCCTGTTACTCCGCGGGCCTTATTAACCTTAAACGCACTCACCATCCCGATGGTGGCTTGGAGCTGCTATGCATAGCTCATTGCCGATCAAGCAACTGATTCGACAAAGTAGATGCCTTGAAAATAGGGCGTGGGCTTGTGCCTTTACTCGCGCCTTATAGTTGGTCAGTGCTATGGTGAGCATTGGCTGACATGACTGGAAGTATGGTAGCTTCCAGTCGAAAGGGTCAGGTGTGTGGTGCGCCTGACCCTTTCTCTTCACCTTCCAATCAGCGCCGCCATCTGTAGGCTTCTAGAGCTGCGCCGTGACTGGGTTTTTCAGCCAGGGGCCAAGGCACTCACTAACTTATGCCAGTTGCTTCAGCGGCGCCTCTAGGAGACGGAGGGACCGTGTCTATCTACGGTAGCAGAGTGAGGGTCCTACGAGCATCGTGAAGATGTCGTCCCGGCGCATCCTTCAAGAAGCGGTGACATGTGGCAAAGTCAACATCAGCATTGCACGTTAGCCAGCCAGCTAGCTGCACCACGATATTAGTCGCCAAAGTCAGCTCTTGCGCACGTTTCGGCCGGCAAGGAAGGGCGCAGGGGTGGCGATGTATACTTTCCACATTCCCTGTCATCTTCAACGTTGATCCTAATGCAAAGTCCGAATGAACGGGCTGCAGGAGCATGCTACGACTTGACAAAGCCTTCTTCTGTCGTGCCATCGAACACTAGTGTACGTTGCGATCGGCAAGTTAACGGATCATTAGGTAGCGTCTTGTAGAACCGTGAGACCAGAGTAAGCGCAACGATTCGCGTAAGTTTAATTTGTCAAGGGCTTGTCATGGCATAAATAGCGTGCCATCAGAGGAAACAGCACTTGACTATCAAGCTACCCAGCCGTAACCGCCCGCCGATCGACGGAACCTGCCACCGCCCAACGTGTTCTCTAGCAATAGCATGTGATCATCCGAGGCAGATGGGTGAAGCACAGCATTTTATACTTATATTGTCCTAGGCGGAGGTCGCACTCCGTATGACAAAAGAGGAACGAAACATGTCAAAGACAATCACGACGTTTGACGAATGCTTCTCTAAAGCCTTCGCCGAAGGCCTGTCGGACATCAAGTTCTTCGTGCGCAAGGGTGAGAACCTCACCGTCGAAGAGCTCAAAGCAGAAGCCGTAGCATTTCAGTGCGCCATCAATAATGGGCAGGCTGTTCAAGTGGCTTCGGTGGATTGACGATGGGGATCTATCTGCGCTAAGCGGCTTGGAAGCCAAATAATGCTGAGATGCAAGGGGGGCCGCGGCTCCCCTTTTTAGTTGAATAGAGGGGATGGAATGTCTGTTTCATTGGAGATTGTTGGAAGCATCCTCTCTGATTACAAACGTGATCATGGCCTTCGCCCTGCTGCGCCTGGACACATTCCCGCAAATGATGAAATTCCTATAAAGACACGGCTGCTGCATCCTTACGTGGAGCAACGGGGCATTGTTGACCAAATCAACATTTTCGAGGTTGATGTGATTGGCCACCACATCATCGCTCAGGTCCAAACCTATTTTGGTGCCATCGGCGCGTATAGCAACGGCGACATCGCCAACATCTACTATGCACAAAACCAGAACCTGTGTTGGCGGCGGTTCGCAGTTTGCAAAGAGATGTACCACTGTATGATCGATCGCCTGCCAAACAGTCGTGTAAACACGCTGGCCTCCCTCAGCTCTCTGCTGAGTCATCTGGCAGTAGACACCACTTCAGTAACAGGAGGATTCCCTCCATTTACTAGTGAAAAGGCGGCAGAGCTATACTCATTAGAGACCCTGTTTCCTCTTGAGTTCCGTCTAAGGCACGAAGCGGATTATCGAAGTGGCCAAGTATCGGATACGGATCTTGCAACGATGTATAGGATCCCACTTCAGTATGTTCAAATAGGCTTTGATCCAAACTACATGCAGGCGATCAGGATGCTTCGCGGCAGGTTGTTGCAGCTGGACTAGGTGCTGGCATTTGCTTGCCAGAAGACCTCTTGGCCGGCGACTAGCAACTTATTGCCAGTAGATGTTGGTTTTACCTATCCTGCGCCATCACCTCTAGAACCGTCGCACTCTCGCAGCGGTATTCCTGGATCATCCAGACCAGCCGAGCAAGATCCACGTTTAGCTCGGGATCATCCACCCACAGCATGAACAGCCGCAGGCAGCGGGGATCGACAGTGACCGCGCCCTCCGGCTGAACGCGGTAGAGCTGCCCGTTGAGGGTAAACTCCGGAGTGGCATAATGGCTTGCAAGGTGAGCGGCCGGTGAAATCCAGACCCAATGCTGTCGCTCGGCTTCGCGAGCCTGCCCGCGTGGGGTGATGCCCGTCAGCGCGGGGGGCAGGATCTTTTCGCCCACCTGAATGCCGCCACGCCCCCCATGATACCATGTGTAGCCCAGATCGTGTGCGACATTGACCACATACTCGGACAGCCGTTTCTCAGCAGGCCACAGCGGTCCTTTGTAAAGCTTCCATATGTGGTTCATGTAGAGCCGATACTTGTCTGTGAAGCTCAGGCCCTGGCCGCGCCTGATGAGCGCGTGCCTCTCGTCCGGTGTCAGCTCAAACCGCCCATACATATACAGGCGAGCGAGCGTCTCGGCCGGAATGGGGAACCGCCTGCTAATCTTGGCCCATCCGTCCATGTCGTCCCAGGCTTCATCGCCCCATGCTTCGGCCAGCGCCGCGTCTAAAGACATTTCATTGCCCTTCCTGATCTACAGCGAAAAGGCCCCGGCTGCGTCCTGCCGGGGCCTCCTTGCCCAAACGCGGGCTAAACCGGTCCTTCCGGTATGTGCTGCCTCCGCCACCCCAAGCGTGACAACCTGCGAAGCTCCCAAGGAACCAAAGAGCCGCGCCCATCTCATTCCCCCTGGGTCAGCCTTTCGGTGGCTGGTACGCACTCTTTGATAAATGCGGACTGCGCACAGTTTGAATGAAAATCAAAGACGGTACAGAACGCTGATAATATTGGAAAAAATGAGGTTTGATTTTGGGGTTCGCACCCTGCAAAAATCAAAGCAGGAGGTAAAATCCCCCGATGGTATCCACGCGGGTCCGAAGGAGAACACCTTCCGTTTCTTTCAACTCGCCCCCGGTCATGCGTTCAACTCCTGCAAGGCTTCCCGCAGGCGTGTCTCGATGACCTGCCGTTCGGTGCGCCACATCATGTCGCCGGTCTGCATCAGAGCTTCGACGCTGTCTGGATCCAGGCGCGTGAGCATGTCCTGCCGCGCCTCTTCCTGCCGCTGCGCGCGGATCTCATCAATCCGCGCCATTGCCGTTTCAATGTTGCCTTTCATATCCGAGCCTCCAGTTCAGCGATGCGGGCGCGGCCGGCGCGGACCTCGTCTTCCAGCTTCTTGAGCCGTTCGTTGGACCAGTTCATAGCGACCAGCGTCAGACCGCGCATGAAGGCCTCGTCGGCCATCTGCGGGCGCAGGTCAGCGACGCCCTTGCCGCTAGCAGCCGCCGCCGATGCAATCGCTTCATCTGCGAACATGTGAGCCGCGTGGTTCATCACCGCTTTGCGCTCGTCGTCGCTCAGGTGATACGGATATGCCGGCGTCTTCATGCCCCTCACTCCGTCAGCGTGACGCGGGCCATGACGGCATCTGCCAGCGGCTCCAGGCCGAAGCTCAGCACCGCGCGCACGCCTGTCATGTTGCTCTGGAACAGGCTGATCTGCTCGCCGCCGGGAAGCTGCACAGTGGCCGAACGGGCGCGCATGATGCTCAGGTCGATGACATCCGCCGCAATCTCCGATGCCGCGATCAGGGCCATCTCGCCAGGCTCCAGTGCCTCGGTCAGATATGCCGGGATGTCGAAGATCGTGCCGCCGCTCGGGCCAACCGAGATCCGGCCGTCTGCGCTGATGGTGGACAGGGTGGCGGCAGCCGCAGGCGACAGCACCCAACGCAGCGATTGCCCGGACTTCAGCAGCAGCGCCTTCATAGCGGACCGCAGCGCTGCGGTCAGAGCCGCTTGGTTGCCCTCGGCAGCCGTGAAGGCTATCGGGGTGGTGCCGGCCAGCGCCTCAAACATGCGCGCGTCAGCAGCCTTGCCAACCGCGGCCTGCAGCAGCCCGTTGATGAAGGACTGTCCGGGGCCGTCGATGCGGCTCCAGGCTTCGTCGTTCGCGATGACGATCGTGCCGACGCTCTGCGCCTTCAGCTTGGCCCCTTCCAGCTCCAGCTCGGCCACCTGGATCATCTGGCCTTCGCTCCGACCCTCAGGAAGCGGCAGGCTGCCGGAATGGATCAGCGGAGTGTCAAAGGGCGCGCGACGGAAAGACCGCTCAGCGACCATTGCCAGGAAAGCGCTGGAGCGGGCCGCGTTTTCGATGAAAGCCGTGACCGCGGTACCGGCCCCGGCTTCAGCCAGACTGCCGGTGCTCAGCGCCTTGGACAGCACGTCGACGGCCCGGCTTGGCCCGCCCATCTCGGCCACATAGTCAGCGCCCGCGCCCATTGCCTTTGCTCGCGCGATCCAGCCGACTGTTGCGGCATCCTCGACCCGGCGGGACAGTGCCGCGATATCGGCCATTCGTTGATTGGACATTGGTGAACCTCTGATTTCCTTGTCTAAAGGATACCGTGTTCACTCTTAGTTCGAGACGCAGCAGGTGACTTAGCCTGCCAAAGTCACGACGCGCCACAGCAGGCCATCGCGCGTCTTTTCGCTACGTTCGGCCACGGCCGGATCTTGCGCCGCCAGCCAGCGGCCGAGGCTTCTGGTCGATGCCAAGCCCAAGTCATCGAACGCTTGGGCAATGTCGGGCATTGGCTCGCCTGTCGCGCTTGCGGCAACCCGCATGGCCTCGACCGTCGCCCAGAGCTCTTTCGCAGCAAACCACTCCCCGGCCGTGAGGCTCGCCACCAGTTGCACCAGGTCATGCTCGATCGGATCTTTCTTCCCGCCAAGCAACTGCGCCAGCATGGCCTCGATGCGGGTCATCTGCGCCGCAAGATCCGACAGCGAGGGCTCAGGCATAGGGCAATCCCCTTTTGCTGAATTGCGGACGCGTGCATGCGCTGAGGCCGACGGTCCCGAGATGTGAACTGGGTTGATCCTCAATCACCCCGCCCCTCCTCGCGTGCGCGCGCGTGAAATCCTGTGTTAGCAAAGAAGCGAAGTTCCCCATGCGGTCCCCCGTTAAGCGGCCCCGCTGGTCTTGACCCTCGCCCCCACTGTGCGCCGATGCACAGCATATGTGCGTCCGCAGGTAAGACAAACGTCGCAACTTCGGGTTATCGTCACAGGAGGGATTTCTATCGGAGGGAGGAAGCCGATGAATAAACCTACTTATCGGAAAGACATGCGAGCCTCGGTTTCTGCCGAAGACCTGCCGCTGATCTTGTCCGCAATCGCAGCTTATTCTCACAATCATGAGTACCGCGAATTGCTCTTGCGCCTCCAGGCGCAGGCTTCGGCATTGGGCGTCGCATAGCTGAACGATGCGCGCACTCGGCGCAGGTCCAAGCAGGCTGCCAGCAGCAGTGGGTAGTGTTAGATAAGGATGACCCTCCCTAGGGGACTGGCTGTCACCTGTGAGGGGACTGGTCATTGCGTGGCCCTCTTGACCCACACGCCTGCACGAATGTCCGCATGGATCTGCCGGTGATGCTGACGGCATAGCCATGTCACGTCCAAGGGCTGGGAATAGCACTCGTGGTGCGCATCAACGATGATGCCGTCCTGCCCGTGCAGTGTTCCGCAGATCTCGCAAGGGCCACGCTGCAGTGCGCCGCGCCGGAGAGCGTTCCTGACAGCCCCGTGTGCTTTCTTGGCCTGAGGCTTGGTCCGGCCCCACAACTGTTGATGAAGAGCCTTACTACTCATCGCCACGCCCTCCGACTTCTTGGGCTGGGTCAGCGTTACCCGCGTTACCGCTCTTATAGAGCGCGGTAACGGCGGTAACGCCTGCATGACCGTCGTTAACTTCGTTACTGGTAACGCTTGGTAACGTTGGTAACGCCTTCTCATCAGGCGCAACTCGCCAGAGCCAGCCATCCACGACGCGGACCATCTCCTTCTCTTGCAGGCGGTTCTTGACCTTGTGGAAGGCAACGCGCTTGGCGCTATCGCTCTCGCCGCTCGATAGGCTGTGGCGATCGCAGTATTCCCGCCAGCGCTCCAGTGACACGCAGTGCCTATTTCGCGGATAGCTGTCGCTCGCCATCGCGGCGCCATGATCGCGCAGGCAATCATCCAGCGCCTGCAACGCGATCTTATCTGTTCCTGTCAACTTGACCTTGCGCTTGACAGGACTGGCTGCCTCAACAACAGCAGACGTGACTTTGTCGCCGTCATCGTCCAAGCCAAGGAATACTGACTTCAGGCGATAGGCAAAAACGTCACCGCACGGCATATCACGCTGCTTGCGTGCCTCGACCATCACCACGTCATCGGAGCGTGTCAGTTCAATCTCTGTGTCTGCTGCAGCACGAAGGCTGCCAGAGCCACGGGCGCCCTTGCTGGTGTCTTTGCCGCTGTGGTGAATGACCATGACGTGAGCACCAGTCACCTCGCGCAGCATGTCGATGTTGCGAACAAACAGACCCATGTCCTTCGCCGTATTTTCATCGCCGTTGCCCATAGTCCTGGCCAGAGTGTCCACCACGATAAGTGCCGGCATTGCTCCACCACCGCCGCGAATTGCGTCGATGAGGAACTCCCCATCGTTTGAAGTGCAGAGATCCAGAGGGGCGCAGAGCATGGCGAAACTGCCCTTCTTCTCGATGCGGCTCATCAATTCGGGCTTGGTGCGGCGCATGGCCTCGATGCGGTTGAATATGCCGCTACCGCCTTCGGCTGCGACATAGAGAACGGGCCCCGCCCACTTCTCCCCATCATGAACTCGATGTCCTTGCCAATCTTCGCCCGCAGCGATGTGCAGTCCTATATCCAAAGCGAGGAACGTCTTGCCCACGTTGGACTCGCCAAAGAAGATGCTGAACGCGCCGCGGTCTAAGAGACCCTTAACAAGAGAGCGCGATTGCAATGCAGCCTTGATAGATGACAGAGGGCGGATTGCTGCTGCAATGGCGCCAGCACGACCGTTGCGAGATGAAGTGATCGCATGAACAGTCCATGGACGGACCCATTCCGGATGCTCACTCCCTCTGAACAGCACACTTACGTCGTCCCATGCGACCGCCTTCACGACACCTTGCTTGCCGCGCGTGTCTGTCACTCGTTGCCCAATCTGGAGGCTTCCCTGAGATGCGCGATGCGCTGCATCTTGGCGGCCTAGGTCTGCGAACTCGTTCATGCGGCTGACCTCCTCTGAGCGTAGGCTAGGAAGCCGGACTGATCTCGTACGGAAAGACGCTCGAAGCATGCAAGCATGTAAGCCTTTCGCTCCGCACGGCTCGCCATATCTGCCCAGAAAGAGGCCTCATCCATCACCCGGCCGAAAGGCGGAACCGGCCAGCCTGGGCGTAAAGCCTCGATGCTTACTTCCAGAAGCTCCAGCCGATCGGCCGGGTCGCACTTCAGCAATGCAAGGGCAAATTCTCTTGCTGCATTCTCGCGCTCTATGTTATGATCGATCCAAGATAGCCACTCTTGAACATCAGCCCCGGTAGCGCCCGCCAGCGTTCCGGGGCATTCCTTTTGCCTCGTCATGGTAAACCTCTCAAGCCGCTCGGCGTGCAGCTTCCCACTGCTCGATCTCATCGAGCTTCCAGCGGGTGCAGCCAGGCGAAAGGGAAATGGGTTTTGGAAAAGTCGGATCGGCCTTCAGCCAGCGCCAGACGGTTGGGCGAGTGACACTGTACCGGCCGGCGATCTGCTTATCTGATAGGTACATGGTGCATCCTTTCGTTGCGGATGCTGACAAGCTGGACTAGCCAAAGCGGACGAAAAATCTGGGGTCGTATTTCTGTCCCAGTATTGTTTATTTCAGCCCTTTTGCGCCGCGATCTGCTGCTTTCCGGATGGTGTCATCCGACATCCCAGAGAATGCCTTCGCCAAGTCTGGATGTTGCTTCAGAGCCGCGTTGCGTGCGGCTTTTCCAGTAAGTCCGTTTCTGTGTTGTTCATCGACAGCAGCTGCCAGCGTGGCGTTTCGCCTCTCGGTAGTAGATTTGCGTCCACGTCGCTGTGCATTGTTTGACAGAAACTCAATATCCGAGGGCTCTACCCTGGACCAAAGGGCATCCATCAGAAAATCAGTAGCTTGCCAAACGTAGATTTCGGCTAACTCTAGAGCGCGTTGCGTTTAATCGGTTTCATATCCGGCGGCTTTGAAGAAATTGTAGCATTCCTCATCGGTGAAAAGATCGCAGACCTGCCCGACAGCGTGCCAGAGAGCCTC
>VGDE01000035.1 GCA_016869875.1 Alphaproteobacteria bacterium | reverse complement strand
CCTCCCTCCCGGATCTGCGCAAGCGGTGGTGGCCTCTCCTCCTCCCTGGCCGGCACCGCACCCCATACGCGGCCCCTCCTCCTCCCTGGGCCAGCGTTCAGCGGCGACCTCCCTCCTCCTCCCTGGAGGTCGCCGCACCTCATAGCCGCCCTGTTTCGCGGCAACCTGTTGCGCCGGATCCCTCCTCCTCCCTCCCGGATCTGCGCAAGCGGTGGTGGCCTCTCCTCCTCCCTGGCCGGCACCGCACCCCATACGCGGCCCCTCCTCCTCCCTGGGCCAGCGTTCAGCGGCGGCACCCCTCCTCCTCCCTGGGTGCCGCCGCGTTTCGTTTCAGCCCCTGCGGAACCCGCCCTGACCTTGTGCATTTGTCTCCGAACCGCATTCGGAGGACGATCCATGATGCGCAAGGGAACAAAGGTGGAATGGAAGTGGGCGGGCAGCACCGCCACCGGAAAGATCACCGACATCTTCACCCATGACGTGGAGCGGACGATCAAGGGCAGCAAGATCAAGCGCACCGCGACCAAGCAAGAGCCAGCCTACCTGATCACTCAGGAGGATGGCGACGAGGTGCTGAAAAGCCGGTCGGAGCTGTCCCGCGCAGACTAAGGGCCTTTCGCAGAAGCCGTGACCGCGCTAGATCCCGGGGATGCTCAGCTATCAACACGCCTATCATGCAGGAAATCTGGCCGACCTGCACAAGCATGCCCTGCTGGCAACGGCCCTGGATTACCTGGCGCGCAAGGACAAGCCCTTTACCTACCTGGAAACCCATGCCGGACGCGGCCTTTACGGCCTTCGTTCCGAAGAGGCGTTGAAGACAGGAGAGGCCGCCGCGGGGATCATCCGCGCCCAGGCCGAGGCTTGGCTGCCGGACGATCATCCCCTTATGCGTGCCTTGACGGCGATCCGGTCCAGCAGGGGGCCGGATGTTTATCCCGGCTCCCCCCTCATCGCGGCGCATTTCCTGCGCTTCGAGGACCGCGCCCACTTGGCCGAGCTGCACCCTGCCGAACATGACGCGCTGCGTCAGGTTGCGGGGTTTGCCACGCTTCATGCCCGCGACGGGTTTCAGATGGCGCAGGCGGTCTGCCCTCCCCTGCCCCGGCGGGGGATGCTGCTGATCGATCCCAGCTACGAGGTCAAGGCCGATTATGACGTGATTCCGCGCCAGATCGCCCACATCTCCCGAAAATGGAATGTCGGCATCATTGCGCTGTGGTATCCCATCCTGACGGACCACCGCCACTTGGCGATGACTGCAGCCCTGGCGACGCAATTTCCCGACGCCCTTTTCTCCGAGGTCCGTTTTCCCCCGGCCCGTTCCGGCCATTCGATGATCGGCTCGGGAATGTGGGTGCTCAACCCGCCCTGGGGATTGGCGGAGGAGGCCGGCCGCATCGAAGCGATCTTTCGCAGACGCGCCTGACGGGGATTCCCCCGGCGGTTGCGCTGTGGCATCATCCGGAACGCCCTGAAGGAACCACCCATGCCTCCACGCCTTTCCATCGGCGCCACCGTCTTCATCGTCCTGACTGGCGCGCTGGGCCTTTATTTTTCCTATGCGGCAGTGCAGGGACCCTCGGGCATCCTGCGGCGGATCCAGATCGAGGCCGAAACCGTCGAGTTGGAGCAGCAGCGCGACGCGCTGCGCGACGAGGTGGCGCAGATGCAGAACCTGACGCGGCGAATGTCGGACGATTATCTGGATCTGGACCTGCTGGACGAGCGTGCCCGCGAGGTGCTGGGACTGGTGCGCTCGGACGAAATCATCCTCCGCTGACGCCCTCCGCCCTCCCCTGACAGGTCGGGGGACCCGGCATTGCACGGATGCAAGCGATGCGCTACGGATAGTTTAACGCTGAACTATTCCGACCACGCTTCCAGGAGGATGTGCCGCATGGCAAGGAAACCAAGCCTTCAGGCAGAGGTCCCTTCGAATGTCTCGAAGGACGAGCTGCTGAAATACTACCGCGACATGCTGCTGATCCGACGCTTCGAGGAAAAGGCAGGCCAGCTCTACGGCATGGGCCTGATCGGCGGTTTCTGCCACCTCTACATCGGCCAGGAAGCGGTTGTCGTCGGTCTGGAGGCCTGCGCCAAGGAAGGCGACAAGCGCATCACCAGCTATCGCGACCACGGCCACATGCTGGCCTGCGGCATGGAAGCTCGCGGCGTCATGGCCGAACTGACAGGCCGCGAGGGGGGATATTCCAAGGGCAAGGGCGGCAGCATGCACATGTTCAGCCGCGAAAAGCATTTCTATGGCGGCCACGGGATCGTGGCAGCGCAGGTGCCGCTTGGGGCGGGCCTCGCCTTTGCCGACAAGTACCTGGGCAACGACAACGTCACCTTCACCTATTTCGGTGACGGCGCGGCCAACCAGGGCCAGGTCTACGAGACCTACAACATGGCCGAACTCTGGGACCTGCCGGTCGTCTTCGTGATCGAGAACAACCAGTACGCCATGGGCACCTCGGTCAAGCGCTCGACCAAGTCGACCACCTTCTTCGGCCGCGGCGAGGCCTTCGGCATTCCGGGCGAACAGGTGGACGGCATGGATGTGCTGGCCGTCAAGGCCGCCGGCGAAAAGGCCGTGGCCCACTGCCGCGCGGGCAAGGGCCCCTATATCCTCGAAGTGATGACCTATCGCTATCGCGGCCACTCGATGTCGGACCCGGCCAAGTACCGGACGCGGGAAGAGGTCCAGAAGATGCGCGACGAGCGTGACCCCATCGAGAACGTGCGCGACCTGCTGCTGACGGGCGGCCACGCCTCCGAGGATGAGCTGAAGGCGTTGGACAAGGAAATCAAGGACATCGTCAACGACTCGGCCGAGTTCGCCAAGGAAAGCCCCGAGCCCGCGCTGGACGAGCTGTGGACCGACATTTACGCCGCAGAACTGCCCCAGGGCAGCGCGGAAGAGAACGCCTGAGGGGGGTTAGATAACATGGCAACCGAAATCCTGATGCCCGCCCTGTCTCCGACCATGGAGGAAGGCACGCTGGCCAAATGGCTGAAGAAGGAAGGCGACGCCGTCAAATCCGGCGACATCATCGCCGAGATCGAGACCGACAAGGCCACGATGGAATTCGAGGCGGTCGATGAAGGCGTCATGGGCAGGATCCTGATCGCCGAAGGCACGCAGGGCGTTGCCGTCAACACGCCCATCGCGGTGCTGATCGAGGAAGGCGAGTCGGTCGATGACGCGGCGACCGAAAGCAAGCCCGCCCAGGTGCAGGCGCCTTCCACCAAGGAAGGTCCGGACGATCAGGGCCAGCCTGGCAAGTCGGCCGTGGAAGAGGTGAAGACCCCCAAACCCGACCGCAGCCCCGACTATCCCGAGGGCACCAAGATGAAGACCATGACCGTGCGGGAAGCCCTGCGCGAGGCCATGGCCGAAGAGATGGAGCGCGACGAGACCGTGTTCCTGATGGGAGAAGAGGTCGGCGAATACCAGGGCGCCTACAAGATCAGCCAGGGCCTTCTGGACAAGTTCGGCCCGCGCCGCGTCGTGGACACCCCCATCTCCGAGATAGGCTTTGCCGGCATCGGCACCGGGGCTGCCTTGGCCGGCCTGCGCCCGATCGTCGAGTTCATGACCTTCAACTTCGCCATGCAGGCGATGGACCACATCATCAATTCGGCCGCCAAGACCCTGTACATGTCCGGCGGCCAGATGGGCTGCCCGATCGTCTTCCGGGGTCCTAACGGCGCCGCCGCCCGCGTGGGCGCACAGCACAGCCAGGACTACGCCGCCTGGTATGCCGCCATTCCCGGCCTCAAGGTCGTGATGCCCTACAGCGCGGCCGATGCAAAGGGTCTGATGAAGCAGGCCATCCGCGACCCGAACCCAGTCATCTTCCTGGAAAACGAGATCCTGTATGGCCGCAGCTTCGAGGTGCCGGACCTCGAGGACTTCACCATCCCCTTCGGCAAGGCCCGCATCGCCCGTCAGGGCGGCGACGTGACCATCGTCAGCTTTGGCATCGGCATGGCGCATTCGCTGGAGGCTGCCGACATGCTGGCCAAGGACGGGATCGAGGCCGAGGTGATCGACCTGCGTACCTTGCGCCCGCTGGATTACAATTCGATCATCGAATCGGTGAAGAAGACCAACCGTCTGGTGACGGTCGAGGAAGGCTTCCCCGTGGGGTCCATCGGCAACCACATCTCGGCCTATGTGATGGAGAACGCGTTCGACTATCTGGACGCACCGGTGATCAACTGCACCGGCAAGGACGTTCCCATGCCCTATGCCGCCAATCTGGAAAAGCACGCGCTGATCACGCCCGCCGAGGTCGTCGAAGCCGTGAAGAAAGTCACCTACAAGTAAGGGAGGCAGTGCGATGCCCACGGAAATCCTGATGCCCGCGCTGTCCCCCACGATGGAGGAAGGCACGCTGGCCAAATGGCTGGTGAAAGAAGGCGACGAGGTCAAGTCCGGCGACGTGATCGCCGAGATCGAGACCGACAAGGCCACGATGGAGTTCGAGGCCGTGGACGAAGGTCGGATCGGCAAGATCCTGATCAGCGAAGGCAGCGCGGGGGTCAAGGTCAACACCCCCATTGCCGTTCTGCTGGAAGAAGGCGAGGATGCCTCGGCCGCCGAGGCCGCGCCAGCGCCCAAGGCGGAACAGGCGGGTGGCGACGCGCAGACCCACAAGGAGCCTGCTCCGGCCGAAAAGGGCTATGGCGGTCCCATCGGCGCGCCGGTCGCGGGCGATGACAACAGCAAGGGCGCAGCCTCCTCTGGCGGCACGGCTGACAAAGCGGACAAGGGCGGGCGTTTCTTTGCCTCGCCCCTGGCCCGCCGCATCGCGGCCGACAAGGGGCTGGACCTGTCGCAACTGAAGGGATCGGGCCCACGCGGCCGGATCATCAAGGCGGATGTCCAGAACGCCCAGCCGGGCGCGGCCCCCGCCAAGGCCGATGCGGGCGACAAGGCGCCTGTGTCCCATGCCGTCGCTTCCAAGGAGCCTTCGGCCCCGCAGCCCGCCAAGGGCCTGTCGACCGAGGCGGTCCTCAAGATGTTCGCCGACCGCGAAACCGAGGAAGTGCAGTTGGACGGCATGCGCCGGACCATTGCCGCGCGCCTCAGCGAGGCCAAGCAGACGATCCCGCATTTCTATCTGCGCCGTTCCGCCAAGCTGGACGCGCTGATGGAGTTCCGGGGGACGCTGAACAAGCAGCTGGAAGGGCGCGGCGTCAAGCTGTCGGTCAACGACTTCGTCATCAAGGCCTGCGCCCTCGCGCTGCAGCAGGTGCCGGACGCCAATGCCGTCTGGGCCGGCGACCGCATCCTCAAGCTGAAGCCGTCGGATGTCGCGGTCGCCGTCGCGGTCGAAGGGGGCCTTTTCACGCCCGTCCTGCGCGATGCCGATCAAAAGACGCTGTCGGCCCTGTCGGCCCAGATGAAGGACCTGGCCGGTCGGGCCAAGTCCAAGAAGCTGGCCCCGCATGAATACCAGGGCGGCAGCTTTGCCATCAGCAACCTGGGCATGTTCGGGATCGAGAACTTCGACGCCGTCATCAACCCGCCCCATGGCGCGATCCTGGCCGTCGGCGCGGGCATCCAGACGCCCGTCGTCGAAAAGGGCGAGATTGTCGTGCGCAACGTGATGTCGATGACGCTGTCGGTCGATCACCGTGTCATCGATGGTGCGCTGGGAGCCCAACTGCTGGAAGCCATCGTCAGCCATCTGGAAAATCCGGTCGGCATGCTGGCCTGACGCCTGATCTTCTCCGGCGGCAGGCGCGACCTGCCGCCGGCGGAACTGCCTTCACAACCCTGCAGTTGGTGCCCTTTCCTTGCGCCGCCCGCTTGCTTCAGCTGCCGCATGAGTTTGGGTCCTCAGGAAACCCGGAAATTATCTGCGCCTCGGTTGCCCGTCTTCACGGACCCTTTCACGCCTCTCGCAGCTTTCGGAAATGATCCGCAAGGAAAATATCACGCGCGTAGCCGGATAAATGCCTCTGGGACATCCGGTCTACCTCCCGGCGCGGTATCGCACGGCTCAAGGACCATCATGCGAAGGACAGGACGGCAGGATCCCGCACAACGCCCTGTCCTGCTCACGGCACCATTCGAAGGGCTCGAGCGTAGTATCGGCCAGCGTCCGGCTCGAACCGGCCGCTGTCCGAAACAGGCGCTCAGGCCACCGCGTCCTCGATCGCCTGGACGAATGCGGGAAGATCGTCCGGGTTTCGGCTGGTGATGACGCCCCGATCCTGCACGACCGGCTGGTCCACGACCTCGGCCCCCGCATTGGCGATGTCCGACCGGATCGAGGCAAAGCTGGTCATCTTGCGACCCCGGGCCAGACCCGCTTCGACCAGCAGCCACGGGGCATGGCAGATGGCCGCCACGGGCTTTCCGGCCTCGGCAAAGGCCTTGATAAGCGCGATGGCCTTTTCATCAACCCGCAGGTTATCCGGATTGATGACCCCGCCCGGCAGAACAAGGGCGTCGAATGCGTCCGGCGACTGATCCGCAATGGCCCCGTCGGCCTCGACCGACTTGCCCCAGTCGTCCTTGTCCCAAGCCCGGATCGTGCCGGCCTCGGGCGCGGCGATCTTGACTTCATGTCCCGCCGCCCGCAGTTTTTCCAGCGGCACGAACAACTCCGACTGCTCATAGCCTTCCGACGCCATGATGAGAATGCTGGCCATCCTTGGCCCTCCTTTCGGATTGGTATGTCGATTGCGACACCCAATGCAGGCGCCCCTGCGGCAGTTCCGAGCGTCAGAAACCGACCGTCACGCCGGGCAGGTTCAATTCGGCGATCAGGTCGCGCAATTCCTGCCGGGCGGCAATGTGGGACATGCTCAGGGTATCGACGCCCACGTCCTTCAGGTCCAGCAGCGTCAGCCCCCGCGGAAACAGTTCGCGAAAGATCACCCGTTCGGAAAAGCCCGGCGCCACGCGAAAGCCGATGCGCCGCGACAGGCTGGCCAGCGCGCCGCCGACCTTGCGCTTGTTGTGCATCTGCTGCGTGCCCAGCCGGTTGCGCAGGACCAGCCAGTCGATGGCCCCCGCCCCCGCCTGCGCCCGTATCTGGCGGGCGTTCCACACCATCTCGGCATAGATCGACGGGCCCAGCACCTCGCCCTCGGGCGACAGGCGCGCCAGCAGGTCAAAGTCGACAAAGCTGTCGTTCAGGGGCGTGATCAGCGTATCGGCCAACGCATGAGCCATCTGGCTCAGCCTGGTATGCGAACCCGGACAGTCCAGCAGGATGAAGTCGCACTGATGTTCCAGTTGCTCCAGCGCCGGCGTCAGAGGGTCTGGACCCTCCCCCGGTTGCACCATGACCGGCATGGGCAGGTCGATCCCCTGGCGGGCGCAATAGGCCACACGGTTTTCCAGATACCGGCCAAAGCTGCGCTGGCGAACATCCAGGTCCAGCCCCCCGACCCTGTGCCCCATCCGCGCCAAAGCGGTTGCCACATGCATCGACGTGGTGGACTTGCCCGAGCCGCCCTTTTCGTTGCCGACCACGATGATATGCGCCACTGGCCGCCTCTTGTCCTGTCCCTGCGGCGAAACCTAGCGGCGGGACCGATCAAAGGAAACCCGCCCCCTTGCCAATGCCGCGTTCCCTTGTCCGCCGCCCTGCCAGGGCCTAGAACCCATCCCATGACGGTCAAGAAAGAGCTTGCAGAAGAGCGCACGGACTGGGCCGAGGACCGGACGGTTCTGGCGGTCGAGCGGACCTTTTCGGGCTGGATCAGGACAGGGCTTGCCACGGCGGCCGTGGCGCTGGGCCTTCATGCGGTCTTTGGTCCCGTTCAGCCGACCTGGCTGCCCAAGGCGGTGGCCACCGTCTTCCTGGTGGCGGCGCAGCTGATCTTTCTGGCGGCATGGCTGGAGAACCGGACCTCGCGCCGCCGGCTGTCCAGTCATGCCGCACGCCTGCAGCCGGCCTGGCGGATCGGGCTGCTGATCCTGCTCTTGTCCCTGGGTCTTTGCGGCACCGGCCTGGTGCTCTGGCTTTTGTAGCGGGCCGAGCGTCAGCCGGGCTCGCGCAGGGCGGCCACCGCGGCCTGCACCTTCGGGGTCCGATGCAGGTCTACATGGGTCACCAGCCACAGGTGAGAATCCCATTCGGGCAGGCTGAGCGCCTTGACCAGACCTTCCGCCCGTCCGGGCGCCAGCACCCCAAGCGCCAGCCCCGCGCGGACCACCGCCTCGCGTGCGTCGTCGTCATTGGTGGTCATCACGATGTTTTCCGGTGCCACCCGTTCACGCAGCCATCGCATATAGGGCGCGCCCCGCGCCTCGGGGCCAGCCAGGGCGAAACGATGATGGCGCGGGTCATCGACCGGCCCATGGCGGTCCAGATAGTCAGGGGCGGCGAACAGGATCTGGCTGGCCTGCCCCATGGGTCGGACGACGTAATCAGGCTCGGTCGGCTGCGCGCCTGCGCGGATCGCAACATGCGCCTCGCCCGCATCCAGGCGGAACAGCCGGGTGTCGGTGACATAGGTCAGCCGCAGCCCCGGGTGACGGCGCATCAGCCCGGTCAGCCGGGGCATGACCAGATCAGCCAGTTGCGGCAGGGACGTGATGGTCAGATCGCCTTCGATCCGGTCGCCGGCGCCGGCGATCTGTGCGGCCATCTGGGCGAAACGCTCGTCCGCCGCAGTCGCCGCCGTCAGCAGGGTGTGCCCCGCCTCCGTCAGGGCGTAGCCGCGCGTGTGGCGCTGAAACAGCCGCGCCTGCAGGGCGCCCTCCAGCGCGTCGATGCGCCGGATCACCGTCGCATGATGAACCCCCAAGGCCATTGCAGCCCCGCTGACCGTCCCCGTCCGCGCAACGGCCAAGGCCACGCGGATGTCATCCCAGCTTTCAATCTGCATGTGCATCCCCGCACAGTCATTGCGCACCCTTGGCCCTTTCGTTCTTCCCTGCGCAGACCTAAGTCATCCGCAACAAAGCACGTCACCGGAGCCTAGCATGCATATCCTTCACCTCGACAGCGCGATCACTGGCGAAACCTCGATCTCGCGTCAACTGACCGCCGACATCGTCAGCCGTCTTTCGGCCGCCCATCCGGAGGCTACCGTCACCTATCGCGACCTGAACACGGGCGTGCCGGCGATCGACACCCTCTGGTTCCAGGCCGTGCGGGTGGGCACGGAAAACCCTTCGGCCGAGCATCAGGACCGCGTGGCGACTTCTGACGCGCTGCTGGCCGAGGTTCAGGCCGCCGACACGCTGGTGATCGGCCTGCCCGTCTACAACTTTGCCATCCCCGCGCAGCTGAAGAACTGGCTGGACCAGATCGCCCGCGCCGGCATCAGCTTTCGCTATACCGCCGAAGGTCCCGAAGGTCTGCTGAAGAACAAGCGCGCCTTTGTTGCCTATACCGCCGCCGGCACACCCCTTGGTTCGGACCTTGACCATGCGTCGGGCTATCTGCGCCACATGCTGGGCTTCCTGGGGATCACCGACGTGACCTTCGTAGCCGCCGACGGCTTGGCGATGGACCGCGAGGCCGGAATGGCTCGCGCCCAGGAAGCGCTGGACAAGATCGCGGCTTGATCCTTTCCGTGGCCGGGTCCCCACATGGATGGGCTGAACCGGCGACACGGCATCAGGCTTGACCGCCTTGCCGCCATCAGTTTTCGTTCCAAGTTGCCGCCGCCATGCTGTCAAGCGTGGCGGTTTTTTCCGTCAGGCGGCTCGCTGGCATCCGCTCTCATCACGCGGCGTCATCGTCTTTGCTCATCCCAGGCGCAGGCGGCGGTCTCTCGAGGATGCCATCAAAGGCCTCGCAAGCGACACTGTCTGCCACCGGTGGGGCGCAGTCTCTGCCTTGCGTTGACTCGTCGCCCGTTTAGGCTTATGTCACCCCAGATTCCGGAAGCATCGCCTTCCGGTCCCCGCGCCTGTGCGGGGATCGCCCCCCGTCAGCGCGTTGCGCCCACGGGGGCAAACCTGTTTTGGACCCATAGGAGGCCCGGCCATGTTCGAGAACCTTTCCGACCGTTTGGGCGGCGTCTTCGACCGGCTGACCAAGCAGGGCGCCCTGTCCGAGGATGACGTGACCGCCGCCATGCGCGAGGTGCGTGTCGCCCTGCTGGAGGCCGATGTCTCACTGCCGGTGGCGCGCAACTTCGTCAAGGCCGTGACCGCCAAGGCGACCGGCGCGGCGGTAACCAAATCCGTGTCCCCCGGCCAGCAGGTCGTCAAGATCGTCCATGACGAGCTGATCAAGGTCCTGCAGGGCGAGGATGCGCCCGAGGCCCTGCGCATCGACAACCCGCCCGCGCCGATCCTGATGGTGGGCCTGCAGGGGTCGGGCAAGACGACCACCACCGCGAAACTTGCCCTGCGCCTCAAGGACCGCGAGAAGAAGCGCGTGCTGATGGCCTCGTTGGACACCAACCGACCCGCCGCGATGGAGCAGCTGGCCATCCTCGGCCAGCAGATCGGGGTCGATACGCTGCCCATCGTGCCCGGCCAGACCGCCCCCCAGATCGCGCAGCGCGCCAAGACGCAGGCGTCCCTCGGCGGCTATGACGTCGTCCTTCTGGACACCGCCGGCCGCCTTCATATCGACGAAACCCTGATGTCCGAGGTCCAGCAGGTCCGCGACATCGCCCAGCCCCGCGAGACGATCCTGGTCGTCGACGGCCTCACCGGCCAGGACGCGGTCAACGTCGCGACCGAGTTCGACGGCAAGGTCGGCATCTCGGGCGTGGTGCTGACCCGGATGGACGGCGACGGCCGCGGCGGCGCGGCGCTGTCGATGCGCGCGATCACCGGCAAGCCGATCCGCTTCGTCGGCCTCGGCGAGAAGATGGACGCGCTGGAGACCTTTGACGCGCAGCGCGTCGCGGGCCGCATCCTGGGCATGGGTGACATCGTGGCCCTGGTCGAGAAAGCCCAGCAGGTGCTGGAGGTCGAACAGGCCGAGCGCATGATGAAGCGCTTCCAGAAGGGTCTGTTCAACATGAACGACCTCAAGGGCCAGCTGGAGCAGATGCAGAAGATGGGCGGCATGCAGTCGGTCATGTCGATGATGCCCGGCATGCAGAAGATGGCCAAGCAGGCCGAGACGGCCGGCTTTGACGACAGCGTCATCCGCCACCAGATCGCACTGATCAACTCGATGACGAAAAAGGAGCGGGCGAATCCTGACCTGCTGCAGGCCAGCCGCAAGAAGCGCATCGCAGCCGGTGCCGGTCTGGAGGTGTCGGATCTGAACAAGCTGCTCAAGATGCAGAAGCAGATGGCCGACACGATGAAAAAGCTGGGCAAGATGGGCAAGGGCGGGCTGATGAAACAGGCCATGCGCGCCATGACCGGCAAGGGCGGCGGCCTGCCTGACATGGAGAACCTGGACCCGGCCAAGATGGCCGAAGCGCAGAAGCTGTTGCAGGACCCGAAAGGTCTGGGCGGGCAACTGGGCCGCGCGGGCCTGCCCGGCGGCCTTGGCGGATTGTTCGGCAAGAAATGATACCTTGTTCCTTCCATACGGCCGCACTTGGCGCGACCTTCATCTTCTGTGGGACGCCTCCCGCAGGGGCCGGGGACACGAAATCCCGGGCGCGCAGACTCATGCAGGTGCCGCATGACTGATCCCGTCGCCCAGGCCGCAGCCCTGCTCAAGGACCATCGCGCCAGCATCGACCGGCTGGACGCGATCCTGGTCTATACGCTGGCCGAGCGGTTCAAGCACACGCAATCCGTCGGCCGCCTGAAGGCCGACCACGATCTTCCTCCGTCCGATCCGGCGCGCGAAGCCGCCCAGATCGAACGGCTGGAACGCCTCGCGCGCGAGGCCGATCTCGACCCGGAGTTCGCGCGCAAATTCCTGAACTTCGTGATCGCCGAAGTGATCCGGCATCACGAGCAATACCAGTCCTAGGGGCATATGCCCCTGACCGCCATTTCAAAGGAGAGACCCCAATGGCCATGAAGATCCGCCTCGCCCGTGGTGGCAGCAAGAAGCGCCCCCATTACGCGATCGTCGCGTCCGACTCGCGCATGCCGCGTGACGGCCGCTTCATCGAGAAGCTGGGCATCTACAACCCGCTGCTGGCCAAGGACAGCGAAGATCGCGTCAAGATGGACATCGAGCGCATTCAGTACTGGCTGGGCCAGGGCGCGCAGCCCACGGACCGCATCGCCCGCTTTCTGGAAGCGGCCGGCGTCAAGGAAAAGGCCGAGCGTTCGAACATGAAAAAGGCCGAGCCGGGCAAGAAAGCCAAGGCCCGTGCCGAAGAGCGTGCCAAGAAAGCCGCTGCCCCGGCCGAAGCCGAGTAATCCGCCACGGAACCTGCGTGCGGCAGGGAAACCTGCCGCATCAGACCCCCCCTTGGGACAGCTGGCTGCAACCTACCTGCGGCATCCAGTCCCGCCCCTGGGGGGTGTCAACCGTTTCGTGACCAACCCCGAATGCAAGGACGAACCTCGTGACTGAACGTATCTGCGTCGGCGCGATCGCCGGGGCCTTCGGGGTCCACGGAGAGGTGCGCCTGAAGAGCTTTTGCGCCGAACCTGCCGACATCGCCACCTATGCGCCGCTGACGTCCGAAGACGGCAGACGCGTCTTTACAGTGACCCTGACAAGGCCCGTGACAGGGGGTCTGGGCGCGCGCCTGTCGGGCGTTGCCACGCGCGAGGATGCGGAAGCCCTGAAGGGCACAACCCTCTGGACGCCGCGCTCTGTCCTGCCGTCGCTGCCGGATGATGAATTCTACCACGCCGACCTGATCGGCCTCGATGTCGTGGACACGGGCGGCCAGCCGCTTGGCCGCGTGCGGGCGATCTACGACCACGGCGCCGGCGACATCCTGGAAGTCGTGGGCGGCAGCACGATCCTGATGCTGCCCTTCACGCGCGCCGTTGTTCCCACCGTGGACCTTTCGGCCCGCCGGATCGTTGCCGATCCGCCCGGCGCCGAGGAGTGAGGCGCGCCCCATGAGCGACGCGCCCAAGTCCCACGGCCGCTTGTCGATACGCCCCAGCATCAAGCCGCGCGAGCTGATGGCCGAACCTCAGGTGCTGGGTGCATGGACCGCGCGCATCATCACCCTGTTCCCCGAGGCATTTCCCGGCATCCTGGGCCTGTCACTGACCGGCAAGGCGCTGGCGCAGGGGCTGTGGAACCTGGAAACCATCCCATTGCGCGACTTCGGTGCGGGCCGGCACCGCAACGTGGACGACACGCCTGCGGGCGGTGGCGCGGGAATGGTGATCCGCGCCGATGTCATGGATGCGGCGCTTCGCCACGCGGCCGGAAACCGCCCCCTGCCGGTGATCTACATGTCGCCGCGCGGCAAGCCCCTGACACAGGCACGCGCCCGCGCCTTGGCCGAGGGTCCGGGCGTGTCCCTGATCTGCGGCCGCTTCGAAGGGGTCGATCAACGCGTTCTGGATGCCCATGATGTCGAGGAAATCAGCATCGGCGACTATGTCCTGACCGGAGGAGAGATCGCCGCTCAGGTCTTGATCGACGCGACGGTCCGGCTTATACCGCGCGTGCTGGGGAATCAGGATTCTCTGGCCGAGGAATCCTTTTCCATCGGCAACAGGGGCCTTCTGGAAGCCCCCCAGTTCACGAAGCCCGCCCTTTGGGACGGCCGCGAGATCCCGCCGGTTCTGCTGGGGGGCAATCACGCGGCCATTGCCGATTGGAGGGCGCGTGAGGCCGAAAGGCTGACCAAGCAACGCCGCCCCGATCTGTGGCGGGCATACCAGGATGGTATGGACCCGGCAAAGGACCGACAGCGCTCGGGCGCATCAGACCAATCGCGGAACCACCGCGAGCATGACAAGGACCCACAGCGATGAACCTGATCGCAGAACTCGAAGCCGAGCAGATCGCCCAGCTTGGCAAGACCATCCCTGACTTCAAGGCCGGCGACACGATCCGCGTCGGCTACAAAGTGACCGAAGGTACGCGTTCGCGCGTCCAGAACTACGAAGGCGTGTGCATCTCGCGCAAAGGCGGCAGCGGCATCGCGGCCAGCTTCACCGTGCGCAAGATCAGCTTTGGCGAAGGCGTGGAGCGTGTGTTCCCGCTGTACTCGACCAACATCGACTCGATCGAGGTCGTGCGTCGCGGCAAGGTCCGTCGCGCCAAGCTGTACTATCTGCGCGACCGCCGCGGCAAGTCGGCCCGTATTTCCGAAAAGACCAACTACCGTCCGCTGTCGGACGCGAAAGCCTGAGCAGAGGTCACGAGATGAAGAACGACATTCACCCCGACTACCACATGATCGAGGTCAAGATGACCGACGGAACGACCTACCAGACGCGGTCGACCTGGGGCGGCGAAGGCGACACCATGGCGCTGGACATCGATCCGACCTCTCACCCGGCCTGGACCGGCGGTTCGTCCCGCCTGATGGATGCCGGCGGCCGTGTATCCAAGTTCAAGTCGAAATACGCGGGCCTGGGCTTCTAATCACCCGGCATCGCAGTTCGGAAACGCCGCCCCTCGGGGCGGCGTTTCTTTTTGCGGCAGGCGTACCGTCACGTCATGGCGCGCAGGACACGCCCCTGTCCCACCGTGGTCAGTACCATGCCAACCGCCGCGCTGAACGCCACAACGACGGCCACCGCCTCAATGCCTGACACCTGAAGATTGTGCGGCAGGATCATCGCGTGGATGTGAATGAAGTAGATGAAGGCCGCGACGCTGGCGATGGCCTTGCCGTGGCCGATGCCCTCGCGGTTCAGGGCGGCCAGGAACAGGATGGGCGCAGCCCCCCACAGGGTCAGCAGGTGATCGACTCCTGCCTCGCCGCCCGCGATCCATGACCAGACCACTGATTCGGCCGCAACAGCCGCCAGTGCCACGGCGACAATGGCCCATGACGGTCTCCAACTGGTCAGTCGGTGGCTGCCTGCGGACAAGACGTACCCCGCCGCGAAGTAGGGAAGGATGAAGAACGGCCCATTGCGATAGTAATCCACTCCGACCTGCGCCCGTCCCGAAAGTTCAAGAAACTGCAGCGTCAGGCCAGTCAGGGCCGCAACCGCCGCAAGCGTCGCGATGATGCGCAGTCCAGCACCCATCCGCATCAGAGCCCAGATCAGCACTGCCGAAAAGATCAGGCCGGGCATGAACCACAGGTGAAAGAACCCAAAGATCGCCATTCGCACGGCATCCTTTGGCGTCTCGATCAAGGCGGCATAGTTCGGCAGGTAGATCACCATCCAGATCGCATAAAGGCTGCACAGCCGTGCCACATAGGGTCTTGCGCGCCCTTGCCTGATCGCGTTGACGAAGAAATAGCCCGAGATGAGGGCAAAGATCGGGACGGCGAGCCTGAACATGCCGTTGACCGTCACCTGCCGCAGCATCGACGGAAGGGGCCCGGCATGGACTCCGTGGATCGCGACAACACAGACGGAAAGGATCAGGCGCAGGGGATCAAGGGCGCTGCTGCGACCAGAGGACAAAGTCATGACAATGCAACATCCGGAAAAACGACCGGCGCGGCGGTTGCGCCGGGCGGCAGGGGGAACCAATCTATGGCCGCCACTATGCCCTACCGCTCCGTCACCGATCAAGCGGCTGCTGCACCAGGCTCCACCAGCGCGACGATGTCCATCATGATCGTGTTCAGCTGGAAATCCTTGGGCGTGTAGACCCGTGCCACTCCCATGGCGGCCAGTTGCGCGGCATCCTCGTCGGGGATGATGCCGCCGACGACGACCGGCACGTGGCCCAGCCCGGCGCTCCGCATGCGCCCCATCAACTCCTCGATCAACGGCATGTGGCTGCCCGACAGGATGGAAAGCCCGACAACATGCGCTTCCTGCTCCTGGGCGCGACGGACGATCTCTTCGGGCGTCAGGCGGATGCCCTCATAGGTGATGTCCATGCCGCAGTCACGTGCGCGCACGGCGATCTGTTCGGCCCCGTTGGAATGACCGTCCAGGCCCGGCTTGCCGACAAGGAACTTCAGCCGCCGCCCCAGACGGGCACTGACCGCATCCACGGCCTCGCGGATTTCCTCCAGCCCTTCCGTTCGGTTGGAGGGGCTGGCCGACACGCCCGTCGGCCCCCGGTACTCGCCATGCACGGCCCGCATCACGCCTGCCCATTCGCCGGTCGTGACACCCGCACGGGCCGCGGCGATCGAGGGCTCCATGATGTTGCGCCCCTCCTGCGCCGCCTGGCGCAACGCGGCGAGGGCGGCCTCGACGGCCCCCTCGTCGCGCGCCTCGCGCCAGGCCTGCAGGCGGGAGATCTGGTCCTGCTCGACCGCCGGATCGACCACCATGATGCCACCATCCCCGGCCGTCAGCGGCGACGGCTCGGCCTGCTGCCAGCGATTCACGCCCACCACGACCGTTTCGTTGGCCTCGATCCGACCCAGGCGGGCCGCATTTGATTCCACCAGACGCGCCTTCATGTAGTCGATGGCCGCAATCGCCCCGCCCATCTGGTCCAGGGCCGCCAGTTCGTCCCGCGCGCCCTGCTTCAACTCTTCGACCTTTGCGGCGATCACCGGGTTTCCGTCGAACAGGTCCCCGAACTCCAGCAGGTCGGTTTCATAGGCCAGGATCTGCTGCATCCGCAGCGACCACTGCTGATCCCACGGGCGGGGCAGCCCCAGCGCCTCGTTCCAGGCCGGCAGCTGCACGGCCCGCGCCCGCGCGTTCTTGGACAAGGTGACCGCCAGCATTTCCAGCAGGATGCGATAGACGTTGTTCTCGGGCTGCTGCTCGGTCAGGCCCAGGCTGTTCACCTGCACCCCGTAACGGAAGCGGCGGTACTTGGCATCCTCGATGCCATAGCGGTCGCGGGTGATCTCGTCCCACAACTCGGTAAAGGCACGCATCTTGCACATTTCGGTGACAAAGCGGATGCCCGCGTTCACAAAGAAACTGATGCGGCCGACCATCTCGGGGAAGCTCCCGGGCGGAACCTTGCCCTTGAGATCGTCCAGAACGGCGACAGCGGTGGCCAGCGCATAGGCCAGCTCCTGCTCGGGTGTCGCGCCGGCCTCCTGCAGGTGATAGGAACACACGTTCATCGGGTTCCACCTGGGCAGATGTTCGCGCGTATAGGCGGCGATGTCGGTGATCATCGCCAGAGAGGGCTTGGGCGGGCAGATATAGGTGCCGCGCGACAGGTATTCCTTGATCAGGTCGTTCTGGACCGTCCCCTGCAGGCGCGCGACATCGGCCCCCTGCTCTTCCGCCACCGCAATGTACAGCGACAAGAGCCAGGGCGCCGTCGCGTTGATCGTCATCGAGGTGTTCATCTGCTCCAGCGGGATCTGGTCGAACAGCGTGCGCATGTCGCCCAGATGGCAGATCGGAACGCCGACCTTGCCCACTTCGCCCCGCGCCAGAAGGTGGTCGCTGTCATAGCCCGTCTGCGTCGGCAGATCGAAGGCCACGGACAGGCCCGTCTGGCCCTTGGACAGGTTGGTGCGGTAGAGCGCGTTCGACTTGGCCGCCGTGGAATGGCCCGCATAGGTGCGGAACAACCAGGGTTTGTCCTTTTCGGTCATGCCACTCCCTCGCAAGAATATTTCTGTCCTTATCTGGATACAGAAACAAAACTGCGCCGTCAATTCGCCGCAGCGCGGCGCAAATATCAAAGGAGGAGACATTTTATTGCTTACAAGACGCCCTTATGATTGCATTGTTGCGCAGATCATCGTAGGAACTGGCTCATAGGCACAGTGATTCTGCACTGCGGCACCAAGGAAGGAGACACCGATGGCCCTCGACGCCCCGACCCCGATCGCCCCATACGAGGCGCCCGTCAAAGACCTTTACGAGATCGGCGAGATGCCCCCTCTGGGCCACGTGCCCGCGCGCATGCATGCCTGGGCGATCCGGCGCGAGCGTCATGGCGAACCCGACCAGGCGATGCAGCTGGAAGTGGTCGAGACGCCCTCGATCGACAGCAACGAGGTTCTGGTCCTGGTGATGGCGGCCGGTGTCAACTACAACGGCATCTGGGCAGGCCTGGGCCAGCCGATCAGCCCCTTTGACGGGCATGGGGCGCCATATCACATCGCGGGCTCGGATGCCTCGGGGATCGTCTGGGCGGTCGGTGACAAGGTCAAGCGCTGGAAGGTCGGCGACGAGGTCGTCATCCACTGCAACCAGGATGACGGCGACGACGAACACTGCAACGGCGGCGACCCGATGTATTCGCCCAGCCAGCGCATCTGGGGCTATGAAACTCCGGACGGCAGCTTTGCCCAGTTCACCCGCGTGCAGGCGCAGCAACTGATGCCCCGTCCGCGCCACCTGACCTGGGAGGAATCGGCCTGCTACACGCTGACGCTGGCAACGGCTTACCGCATGCTCTTCGGCCACGAGCCGCACGAGCTGAAGCCCGGCATGAACGTGCTGGTCTGGGGTGCCTCGGGGGGCCTGGGCTCCTACGCGATCCAGCTGATCAACGCCGCGGGGGGCAATGCCATCGGCGTGATCTCCGAGGAGGACAAGCGCGAATTCGTCATGGGCCTTGGCGCCAAGGGCGTCATCAACCGCAAGGAATTCCGCTGCTGGGGCCAGTTGCCCAAGGTCAACACACCTGAATACAAGGAATGGTTCAACGAGGCCCGAAAGTTCGGCAAGGCCATCTGGGACATCACCGGCAAGGGCAACAATGTCGACATCGTCTTTGAACATCCCGGCGAGGCGACCTTTCCAGTCTCGACGCTGGTCTGCAAGAAAGGCGGCATGATCGTCATCTGCGCGGGCACCACGGGCTTCAACTGCACTTTCGACGTCCGTTACCTGTGGATGCACCAGAAGCGCGTGCAAGGGTCGCATTTCGCGCATCTGAAGCAGGCCAGCGCCGCCAACCAGCTGATGCTGGAGCGCCGCCTGGACCCCTGCATGTCCGAGGTGTTCCCTTGGGCCGAGATTCCGGGCGCCCACATGAAGATGCTGCGCAACGAACACAAGCCTGGCAACATGGCGGTGCTTGTCCAGTCCCCGGTCGCGGGCCTGCGGACATTTGACGACGCGCTCGAGACCGGACGCCGCTGATCCAGATGGGGGGCAGCCTCTGCCCCCCTTTTCGCCCTTGCGGAACCGGGCGGTGGCCGCAGCCGTTTTGCGGCGACGGCACAGGCCGTCGGACGCGTACGGGCCCTTTTCCATGATCCGCCGATTGCTCCCCCTGATCCTTCTCGCAGGTGCCGCCCTTCCGGCCGGCGCCTTCCAGGCCGAAGTTCTGGATCACCTTGTCCTGGACGAGGTGCCGGTGGACGGTCAGGGACTTGCCGAGATTTCGGGCCTCAGCTTCGATGCGGCATCCGGGCGGCTTTACGGGGTGTCCGACCGTGCCATCCTGTTCACCTTTGACCTGACCATGGACAACGACCGCCTTGCGCTGACCCCTGTGTCCGCGACGCCTTTGACGGGACGCGATGGAGCCGAACTCGATCCCAAGGTCTTCAATCCGGAAGGCATGACCGCGCTTGGCCCGCAGGAAGCCGGGCAGTTGGCCATCATCAGCGAAGAGGGCGCACAGGTGGCACGCTTTGACCTGGAGGGACAATGGCTGGATGCCGTTGCCATGCCGGCCTCGCTTGGGGCGGCCGTCCAAGCGCGGGGCGGCAAGCGCGGCCCGGAATCTCTGGCGCGGCATCCCGAAGGGTGGCTGGTGACCGCGCCCGAGGACCCGATGCTCGCGGATACAGGCTTGCGCCACGACCTGATCACCAGCAATGGCCTTGCGCTGTCCTATGGCCTGCCCCCGGACCGGCCCACGCGCATCAAGGCGATGACGGTCCTGCCGGATGGTCGCCTGCTGATCCTGGAACGGTTCGAGGACAAGCCGGCCAAGGCGCTGCGCCCCGATCTGCGGGTGATCGACCCCAGAACCTGCCGGGACGGAACCTGCGCCGACAGTTCCACCGCCCCAATCGAGGTTCCCGGCATCACGGATGCCGACTATGAGGGGCTGACGCAG
>VGDE01000034.1 GCA_016869875.1 Alphaproteobacteria bacterium | reverse complement strand
ACCAGTTCTGGACGGTCGAATACTTGATCTCGGCATCTTCCAGGATGACCAGCTCGACCACGGCCGCGTGCAACTGGTTGGTGTCACGCTTGGGCGCGGTACAGCCCTCCAGATAGCTGACATAGCTGCCTTTGTCCGCAATGATCAGCGTCCGCTCGAACTGGCCGGTATTTTCGGCATTGATGCGGAAGTAGGTCGACAGTTCCATCGGGCAGCGCACCCCGGGCGGGATGTAGACAAAGCTGCCATCCGAAAAGACCGCGCTGTTCAGCGTCGCGAAATAATTGTCCGACTGCGGCACGACCGAACCAAGGTATTTCTTCACCAGTTCGGGATGTTCGCGGATCGCCTCGCTGATCGAACAAAAGATCACGCCAGCCTTGGCCAGTTCGTCCTTGAAGGTGGTTCCGACGCTGACGCTGTCGAACACGGCGTCCACCGCCACGCGGCGTCCTTCGGCGGGCGCGTTCTCTGCACCCTCCACACCGGCCAGGATCATCTGCTCGCGCAGCGGGATCCCCAGCTTGTCATAGGTGGCCAGCAGCTTGGGATCGACCTCGTCCAGCGACTTGGGTTTGACATCCATGCTCTTTGGACGCGCGTAATAGTACTGATCCTGATAATCGATCTCGGGATAGTTCAGCATCGCCCATTTCGGTTCGGTCATGGTGACCCAGCGGCGATAGGCCTGCAGCCGCCATTCCGTCATCCATTCCGGCTCGTTGTTCTTTTCCGAGATGAGCCGGACGATATCCTCGTTCACGCCCTTGGGGGCGTATTCCATCTCGATCTCGGTATCCCAGCCATATTTGTAGCTGCCCATGTTCTGCACGGTTTCGACCGTTTCACGGTCGACGCCTTCGCGCACATCAAGATCGGTGGTTGCCGTCATCGCTTGTCCTTCCTCGGTGGCGGGCCCCTGCCCGCCCGTTCCTGTCACGCCGTGGCCCTGTCGCGCCAGCGTGAATACGCTTTTTCCCAGGCATCCGCAAATCGGTTGATCTGATCGCCGCCCAAAGCCGGGCTTATGGATATTCGTATGGCCGATTGCGAAAGCTGATCGTCAAATCCCATTGCCTGAAGCGAGCCACTGGCCCTGACCTTGCCGGACGAACAGGCCGACCCCGCCGAGATGGCAAAGCCCGCCAGATCCATCTGCATGACCTGCGTCTCACCCTTCCATCCCGATGTAAGAAGGCAGGTGGTGTTCGGCAAGCGCCGCGCTCCTTTTCCCGCCACGATTGCCTCGGGTGCGATGTCGCAAAGCCGCGCCTCCAGCGCATCGCGGCGGGCCTCGACCTCGTCCCACAGCCCGGCCTCGAGATCCTTCTGCGCGGCCGTGGCGGCGGCGGCAAATCCCAGGATGCCGATCAGGTTCTCGGTCCCCCCGCGGCGCCCCTGCTCCTGCCCGCCGCCCCGGATCAGCGCCGCGACATCCGTGTCCTTCTTCAGCACCAGCGCACCGATCCCCTTGGGGCCACCCAGCTTGTGCGCGCTGACAAAGCCCGCCGTCACGCCCAGCCAGTTGAAGGCAAAGGGGATCTTGCCGAACGCCTGCGTCAGGTCACTGGAGGCCAAGCCCTGTGGCAGGTTCTGGATCACCCCGGTCTCGTTGTTGGCCAGTTGCAGGCTGCTCCGCGCGGGATCATCCACTGTCACGACACCCTGCCTGTCCACCGGCAGCACGGCGTCGCACCAGACCTTGACGGCGCTATGTTCGACCGCCGCGCAGCCGATCCCGCGCCCGGCAAGCACCATCGCCGCAGCTTCTGTCGCACCCGAAGTAAAGACGACATCCGCCCCCTCGGCCCCCAGGGCGGCGGCAACGGCCTCGCGCGCACGCTCCAGCGCCATCTTGGCAGCCCTCCCCTCGGTATGGACCGAAGACGGATTGCCCGCGATCTCCATCGCGTCGGCCATGGCGCGCTTGACCTCGGGCCGCAGGGGCGTGGTGGCGTTCCAGTCCAGATAGGTCCTCATGCGATCACCTCCGCGATGCGCGCCGCCAGACGTGCCGCCACGGCATCCTTGCTCATGCGCGGCCAATCTTCGGCGCCGGTGTGGGTGATCAGCGTCACTGCGTTTTCCGTCCCACCCATGATTCCCGTTTCCGGACTGACATCATTCGCCACGATCCAGTCACAGCCCTTGCGTGTCCGCTTGGCTGTCGCATGGGCCACCACGTCCTGCGTCTCGGCCGCGAAACCGACCACCAGGCGCGGGCGGTCGGCGGCCGTGCTGATCCAGGCCAGGATGTCCGGGTTCTCGGCCATCTCCAGTGCAGGAGGCCGGCCGCTTCCGTCCTTCTTCATTTTCTGCTTGCTGCCGTTCACGACGCGCCAGTCAGCCACCGCCGCGGCCATGACCGCCGCATCTGCCGGCAGCGCGGCCTCCACCGCGTCACGCATCTGCCGGGCCGTTTCCACGGCAATCGCCTCCACGCCTTCCGGCGGAGGAACTGTGGCCGGGCCGGTCACAAAGCTGACCCGTGCGCCCAGATCGCGCAGCGCGGCGGCGATCGCCGCACCCTGCGCACCGCTTGACCGGTTGGCGACATAACGCACGGGGTCGATCGGTTCATGCGTCGGCCCCGAGGTCACGATGACATGTCGTCCCCTCAGCGGCCCGGGCGAAAGGGCGGCGCGAATGGCCTCAAGGATCGCCTCCGGCTCGGCCATGCGGCCGGGACCATGTTCCCCGCAGGCCATGTCGCCGCTGTCGGGCCCCACGGTCAGGATGCCGTCGGCCTTCAGCTGCGCCAGATTGCGGCGGGTGGCGGGATGGTCCCACATCCGGACGTTCATGGCGGGCGCGATCAACACCCGCTTGTCCGTCGCCAGCAGCAGCGTCGAGGCCAGGTCGCCGGACATCCCCTGCGCCATCCGCGCCATCAGGTCGGCGGTGGCGGGTGCCACCACGACCAGGTCGGCCCGCCGCGACAGCTGGATATGTCCGATCTCGGCCTCGGCGTTGCGATCCCACAGCGTGTCGTGAACGGGCTCTCCGGCCAGGACCGACAGGGTCATGGGCGTCGTGAACTGCGCCCCCGCTGCCGTCAGCACCGGCGTCACCGCAGCACCGGCGGACCGGATCATCCGCACCAGCTGCGGGATCTTGTAGGCCGAGATGCCGCCGCCCACGATCAACAATATCCGCTTGCCCTGCATCCGTCCCCCGCCGCGATCACGCTGCAGAGATAACGTCCCTCCCCCCCTGCCGCAAGGAAGCTGCGCCGTTAACCGATCCTTAAGGCCGCAGCCGTTAACCATCCGGTGAAACAAGGGAAGCAGACATGGTCGCCATTGCCTATTCGGTTGCCTTCGAAGGGGTCGAGGCCCGCCTGGTCGAGGTGCAATGCGCCGTGGCCGCAGGCTTGCCGGGCTTTTCCATCGTCGGGCTGCCCGACAAGGCCATCAGCGAAGCCAAGGAGCGGGTGCGCGCGGCCTTGGGCGCGCTGGCCATCGCGCTGCCCAACAAGCGGCTCACGGTGAACCTGTCGCCGGCGGACCTGCCCAAGGAGGGGTCGCATTTCGATCTGCCGATCGCGCTGGCGGTGTTGGCCGCCTTGGAGATCGTGCCGGCGGACGAGGTTGCACGCTGCGTGGCGCTTGGCGAGCTGGCGCTGGACGGGCGGCTGGTGCCCGTCCTGGGTGCCCTGCCCGCGGCCGTCGCCGCGTCCGAAGAGGACCGCGCGCTGATCTGCCCCCGCGCCTGCGGGCCCGAGGCCGCCTGGATCGACCAGGTCCCCGTGCTTGCCCCCGACAGCCTGCGGGCCGTGATCGACCACCTGACGGACCGCGCGCCGATCACACCTGCGCGCCCTGGCCAGATGGTGGACCTGCCCGGAACCGCCTGCCTGTCGGAGGTCAGGGGTCAGGAACGCGCCAAGCGAGCGCTGGAGATCGCGGCCGCGGGGCGTCATCACCTGCTGATGGTGGGTCCTCCCGGCGCAGGAAAATCCATGCTGGCCGCCCGCCTGCCCGGCCTGATGCCCCCGCTGAGCGCGCGCGAGGCGCTGGAAACGGCGATGATCCATTCGCTGGCAGGGACCCTGGACCAGGGCAGCATCCCCCGACATGCGCCCTTCCAGGACCCGCACCACACCGCCTCCTCGCCCGCCATCGTCGGCGGTGGCCCAAAGGCCCGGCCGGGCCAGATCAGCCTGGCCCACAACGGGGTACTGTTTCTGGACGAGCTGCCCGAATTTCCGCGAAGCGTTCTTGAGAACCTGCGCCAGCCCATCGAGACGGGCGACGTGGTCGTGTCGCGCGCCAATGCTCATGTCCGCTATCCGTGCCGGTTTCTGCTGGTGGCAGCGGCCAATCCCTGCCGCTGCGGCTATCTGGCCGACCCGGCGCGGGCCTGCGCGCGCGCGCCCCTGTGCGGCGAGAGCTATCTGGGCAAGATCTCCGGGCCGCTGCTCGATCGCTTCGACCTGCGGCTCGAGGTGCCGGCTGTCCATCTGTCGGACCTGGACCTGCCGCCCGGAGGCGAAACAACGGCGCAGGTTGGCGCACGCGTTGCCGCAGCCCGGCAGATCCAGGCACAGCGCTTTGCGGATCATCCGGGGGTACGGGTCAATGCCGACGCGTCGGGGGCGCTGCTGGATCGGATCGCCGCGCCCGATGACGCCGGGCGGGCTCTTCTCCACAAGGCGGCCGAGCGGTTGGGTCTGACCGCACGCGGCTATCACCGCATCCTGCGCAGCGCCCGCACCATCGCCGACCTGGAAGCCTCGGAACGCGTCCACAGCCACCACCTGGCCGAAGCGATCAGCTATCGCCTGCCCTTTGTCGCGGGCGGCTGAACCCGTCCGGCAGCCTATCCTGCGGCAACCCGGCGTTCGATCGCCTTCCAGATGGCGGCGGCAGCATTGATGCCGTCAAAACGCTCAAGCTCCTGGATGCCGGTGGGCGAGGTGACGTTGATCTCGGTCAGCCAGCCGTCGATCACGTCGATGCCGGTGAAGATCAAGCCCTTTTCCCGCAGGACCGGCGCAAGCCGGGCGCAGATCTCATGCTCGCGCTCGGTCAGGCCAATCTTCTCGGCCCGCCCGCCCACATGCATGTTCGACCGCGCCTCGCCCTCTTGCGGGACACGGTTGATCGCGCCCACCGGCTCTCCGTCCACCAGGATGATGCGCTTGTCGCCCTTGACCACGGCCGGGAGGTACTTTTGCGCGATCATCGGCTCGCGATTGATGCCCGCGTATGTTTCCAGAAGCGACGAAAGGTTCGGGTCGCCCGGCCGCAGGTGGAACACGCCCGCCCCTCCGTTGCCGTAAAGCGGCTTGACGATGATCTCACCGTGCCGCGCCCGGAATGTCCGGAACGCGGCGGGATCGCGCGCGATCATCGTCGGCGGCGTCAGGTCGGGAAAATCCAGCACCATCAGCTTTTCAGGACAGTTGCGCACCCAGAACGGGTCGTTGACCACGAGCGTCCCGGGATGCACGCGGTCCAGCAGGTGTGTCGAGGTGACATAGCCCATGTCGAAGGGCGGGTCCTGGCGCAGCCAGACCACGTCGAACTCGGACAGCTCGACCTCGGCCCAGTCGCCAAAGGTGACGTGATCGCCCTGCTTGCGGCGCAGCGTGACGGGACGGCCGCGGGCGACGATTCGCCCCTCGTCATAGCGCAGCTGGTCGACCGTGTACTGGAACAGGCGATGGCCCCGCGCCTCGGCCTCCAGCCCGATGCGGAAGGTGCTGTCGGCATCGATCGACACATGCTCGATCGGGTCCATCTGCAAGGCGACGTAAAGGCTCATGCTGCCCTCCTCAGGTTTCGGCATCTTGTGGCGTGGCCCGGAGGGGGATGCAAGCCTGCGGCGTCACATCTCGCCAAAGGCGTTGGAAATCACCTCGACCCGGCCCAGCGCATCGACCAGCGCCACGTCGAAACGCATCGACACAGGCTGCCCCCAGCCCTGTCGATCGCAGAACTCCAGCGCGGCCTGGCCGATCCGGCGCATCTGCGCAGGTTGGAGACGCTCTACCGCCGCGGCATGGGTGGCGGCCGCCTTGACCTCGACAAAGACGACATCCGCGGCCTCGCGAAAGATCATGTCGATCTCTCCGGCCTGGCCTCGCCAGCGGCTGGCCAGCAGGACAGCGCCGCCGTGCCGGTAATGGCGGGTCACGTTCTCCTCGGCCAGAACGCCCGAGATCGCGGCAATCCTGCCTCGCTGCCGGCGCATCGGTCCGCTCTTCCCGGCCTTTTCTGATGGCATGAGCGCCCCCGTCTTCCTTTCTGTCGCGCCGCCTCTACTTCTGGCCCGCAAGCTCCAGGGCCAGCTGATAGACCTCGCGCTTGGGCAGCCCCAGTTCCTGTGCGGCTTCGCGCGCGGCATCCTTGATCGACATCGTGGCCAGATGCGCGGCCAGCACCTGGCGCAACCGGTCCTGATCGACCTCCTGCACGCCCGGTCGGTCGATGACCATCACGACTTCGCCCTTGAGCGCCTCCATGCGCGGATCGGCCTGCAGTTCGGCCGCCGTGCCGCGGATGACCTCCTCGAACTTCTTTGTCAGCTCTCGCGCGACGACCGTAAGCCGATTCGGATCAATCTCGCACAGATCATCCAAGGTCCGGTTAACGCGCCGGGGGCTTTCGAACAGGATCAGGGTCGTGTCGACGGCCAGCCACTGTCGCAACCAGATTTGCCGGGCTGCCTTGGTCGGCGGCGGAAACCCCAGGAACAGGAACCGGTCGCTGGGCAGGCCTGAAAGGCTCAGCGCCGCCAGCGCGGCCGAAGGCCCGGGCAGCGCGTGGACCCGCGCCCCGGCAAGGGCCGCATCCAGCGCGAGCCTATAGCCCGGATCAGCCACCAGTGGCGTCCCTGCATCCGAGCAATAGGCCACGCTGCCCCCATCCGCCAGCGCCGCCAGCAGGGCCGGCCGGGCGCGGTCGCCGTTGTGGTCATGATAGGCCAGGATGCGCCGCCCCCTCAGAGGAATGCCGTGGATGTCCATCAGGTGACGCAGCACCCGCGTGTCCTCGGCCGCCAGCAGATCGGCGCTGTTCAGCACGTCCAGCGCGCGCAGGGTGATGTCGCGGGCGGCACCGATGGGGGTCGCGACCAGGTAAAGGCCCGCAGGCAGCCGGGCGGCCTCGACATGTGCGGTCAGCCGGACGGCGGGTTCGGGATCGGGTCGGTCGCTGCGGGACGTCATCCTGCCTCCGTTCGGCGGCCGGAGCGGGCCGGCGCTGATTGCCAATCGCGGACGCAGGCCATAGGCTGCCGGCATCCGCATGCTTCATATCATACAGCAGGGAAATTTCACATGTTCGCCTCCGCCACAACCCGGCCATGTTCGGGTCTGCGCCGCGCCATCCTGAAAACCGGAGCCGTTGTTTCGGCCTTTTTCCTTGCTGCCTGCGATCCGGCCGGAATGGCCGACCAGGCCAGCGGTCCCGAGATCGGGCAGATGATCGACCCCGGCCAGCCGGTGCGCGTGGCACTGCTGGCGCCCGCAGGCAGCGGATCGCAGGATCTGGAATGGCTGGCGCGCAGCCTCAGGAACGCGGCGCGCATGGCCGCAGGCGACGCCCAGGGGGCCAGCATCGATCTGCGCGTCTATGACACCGGCACCTCGGTCGAAACGGCGGTGGCCCAGGCCAATGCCGCCGCGGATGCGGGCGCGCAGATCATCCTGGGCCCGCTGTTCGCGGATGGCGCGAATGCGGTGGGCAGGGCCATGCTGCCGCGCAACATCAACGTCCTGACCTTTTCCAACAACACCCAGGTGGCCGGGGGCAACGTCTTTATCCTGGGCAACAGCTTTGAAAACATCGCTGACCGCTTGGTCGGCTATGGCATGCGCCAGGGAAAGCGCAACCTGCTGGTCGTGGCTGAGGATGACGTCGCGGGCCAACTGGGGGCGCGCGCCATCGAGGCCGCCATTGCCCGAAACGGCGCGCGCCTTGCGGGCCGCGTGAACCACCCTGTCTCGATCAGCGGCATCGACAACGCCGCACCACGCATTGCCGAGGCCGCGCGGTCGGAACGGGTGGATGCCGTCTTCATGACCGCCAACAACCAGGCGGTCCTGCCCTATCTGACGGAAAAGCTGGCGGCCGCGGGTGTGCGCTCGCCCGTGACGCAGATGATGGGCCTGACTCGATGGGACCAGCCGGCCGACCGCTTGCGGATGCCGCAGCTGGCCGAGGGCTGGTTCGCCATCCCCGACCAAAGCCTGCAGCGCCAGTTCGAGACCCGCTATGCCCAGGCGCATGGCGAGCCGCCCCATCAGCTGGCCTCGCTGGCCTATGACGGGGTCGCGGCCATCGCGTCGTTGGCGCGGGACGGGCGGCGCAACGCGCTGACAACCACGGGCCTGACGCAGCGCGCGGGCTTTTCAGGCATCGGCGGCGTCTTCCGCCTGCAGCGCGACGGCACGATCCAGCGGGGACTGGCGGTGGCCACCATCCGCGACAACCAACTGGTTGTCTTGGACGCGGCGCCCCGCACCGCCCGCGGCTTTGGTTCCTGATCCGCAAAGGCGCATATGCCCATGACGTCCGACGGCCAGACCGCCCGCGCCCCGGCCATGCCCGGGGCGCAGCCCATCTTTGACCCCACCAGCTTCCTGCCGATGCTGGACGAGCGTCTTGCCCCTTTGTCCACTCCGCGCGACATCCGCGCCGCAACCGTGCAGATGCTGACCGAGGCCCGGCTCGAGGCCATGGCCGCGATCGAGGCGGGCTTTGCCACCCACCCCCGCGCCGCCCGCGAAACGGTGCGCGCGATCGCCGCCCTGACCGACGGGATCGTGACGGCCATCCACCACGTCGCGACGATCCGCCTGCACCCCCAGCAGTCGCAGTCCGAAAGCGAACGTTTGGCGGTGCTGGCGGTGGGAGGTTACGGCCGAGCCGAGATGGCGCCCTCGTCCGATGTCGACCTTCTGTTCCTGACGCCCTGGAAGATCACGGCCTGGGCCGAGAGCGTCGTGGAAACGATGCTGTACATGATGTGGGACCTGAAGCTGAAGATCGGCCATTCGATCCGCAGCGTCGACGACTGCCTGCGGCTTGGCACGACGGACATGACGATCCGCACCTCGCTTGTGGAACACCGTCTGGTCACCGGCCACGCCCCCCTGGCGCAGGAGCTGCGGCAGCGGCTGTGGACCGACCTGTTCGCCGGCACCGTGCCCGAGTTCATCGAGGCCAAGCTGGACGAACGCGCCGCTCGTCATCAGCGCCAAGGCGGCCAGCGCTATGTCCTGGAACCCAATGTCAAGGAGGGCAAAGGCGGGCTGCGCGACCTGCAGACGCTGTACTGGATCGCCAAATACATCCACCGTGTCGACCGCGCCGTGGAACTGGTCGATCTTGGGGTCTTTTCGCGCGACGAACACCTGGCCTTCTGGCAAGCCGAGGATTTCTTGTGGGCCGTGCGCTGCCACTTGCACCTGATCGCAGGGCGACCTGTCGACGTCCTGTCCTTTGACATGCAGGTCGAGGTCGCGCGCCGCATGGGCTATGCCGACACCACGGGTCGGCGCGGCGTCGAGTATTTCATGCAGGATTACTTTCGCCATGCCACGCGGGTGGGCGAGTTGACCCGTGTGTTCCTGTCCGAACTGGAGGCGCGCCATGTGCGCAACGCGCCGTTCCTGGGCCGCATCTTCCGGCGGCGGCGCAAGATGCGGCCGGGCTTCATCGACCAGCAGGGGCGTCTGTCGTTCGAGAACGAGGCCACCTTTCTGGCCGACCCGCTGAACATCCTGCGCTTGTTCGAAGAAGCCCTGCGCACCGGAGTGCTGATCCACCCGGACGCCATGCGTCTTGTGGCCGCGAACCTGCATCTGATCGACGCATCGGTGCAGACCGACCCCGAGGCGATCCGCATCTTCATGGACCTGCTGCTGCGGCACGGCAATCCCGAGCGCGCGCTGCGCCGCATGAACGAACTGGGCGTGCTGGCAGCGTTCATCCCCGAGTTCGAGCCGGTCGTGGCGATGATGCAGTTCAACCTGTATCACCACTACACGGTGGACGAACATTCCATCCAGTGCGTCGCCGCCCTGGCCGAGATCGAGCGGGGCGAGCATCCCGAGGATCTGCCCCTGTCCTCCGAAATCATCCAGGCCGGGGTCAATCGTCGGGTCCAGTACCTGGCGACCCTGCTGCATGACATCGGCAAGGGGCGCCCCGAGGATCATTCGATCCTGGGCGCGCGCATCGCCCGCCGCATCGCGACCCGCTTCGGTTTTCCACAGGATGATGTCGACACGGTCGAATGGCTGGTGCGCAACCACCTGCTGATGTCGGATGTGGCGCAAAAGCGCGACATTTCGGACCCGCGGACGCTGCGGGACTTTGCCAAGGCGGTCAAGACGCGCAGGCGGCTGGACATGCTGCTGGTGCTGACCGTCTGCGACATCCGGGGCGTCGGTCCTGGCACCTGGAACAACTGGAAGGCCATGCTGCTGCGCAAGCTGCATCAGGAGACCGCCGCCGCCCTGGAAAACGGGCTGGAGGAGCTGAACCGCGACAAGCGCCATGCCGAAGCCAAGCGGTCCCTGCGTCACATGCTGGTCGCCAAGGGCTGGGAGGCGCGGGCGATCCGGGCCGAGTTGGGGCGCCATTACGACGCCTATTGGCCCGGTCTGCCCACGCAGACCCAGACCGTCTTTGCCGAGCTGCTGCGCGAACTTGGACCCGATGAGATCCGCATCGACCTGCGTGCCGATCCAGACCGGGACGCGACGCGGGCGGCATTCGTGCTGTCGGACCATCCCGGCATCTTCTCGCGGCTGGCGGGGGCGCTGACGCTGACGGGGGCGAACGTGGTGGATGCCCGCACCTACACGACCCGCGATGGCTATGCGACGGCCGTTTTCTGGGTGCAGGATGCCGAGGGTCATCCCTTTGCCGAGGATCGCCTGCCCAAGCTGCGCCAGACCATCCTGCGCACGCTGAAGGGCGAGATCGTCGCCCGCGAGGCCTTTGCCAGCCGCGACAAGCCCAAGAAGCGCAACCGGGAGTTCAAGTTCCCGACCCACATCACCTTCGACAACGAAGGCAGCGACATCTATACGATCATCGAGGTCGATACCCGCGACCGGCCTGGCCTGCTCTATGACCTGACGCGGACGCTGGCGGCAAACCACATCCAGATTGTCAGCGCCGTGATTGCGACCTATGGGGCGCAGGTGGTCGACAGCTTCTACGTCAAGGACATGTTCGGCCTGAAGCTGCACAGCGCGTCCAAGCGGGATGCGCTGGAAAAGAAACTGCGCGCGGCGATCGCCGACGGCGTGAAACGGGCCGAGGCTGAACAAGCATGAAGACCGGACTGGTGCGGGGGTTCCTCTCGGTGGGACTCTGGACGTTGATCTCACGTGCGTCGGGTTTCGTGCGCGACATCCTGATGGCGGCCTGGCTGGGCACGGGCGCCGTGGCCGAGGCGTTCCTGATCGCCCTCTCGCTTCCCAACATGTTCCGCCGGTTCTTTGCCGAAGGCGCGTTCAATACCGCTTTCGTTCCGATGTTCTCGAAGAAACTGGAAAACCCCGAGGAGGCGCAGCGTTTCGCGCGCGAGGCGTTTTCCGGCCTTTTCCTGACCGTGCTTGCGCTGTCGGCGCTGGCGATGATCTTCATGCCGGGGCTGGTCTGGCTGATGGCGTCGGGCTTTGCCGGGGACGAACGCTTCGATCTGGCGGTGGAATACGGGCGGATCACCTTTCCCTATATCCTGCTGATCTCGATGGCGTCGATGATCTCGGGCGTGCTGAACGCGAACGGTCGCTTTACGGCGGCAGCGGCGGCGCCGGTGCTGCTGAACCTCTTGTTCATCCTGGCGATGGGCATGGGACGGTGGCAGGGCTGGGACCTGGGGATGACGCTGGCCTGGGCCACGCCCATCACCGGCATCGCCCAGCTGGGGCTGGTCTGGTGGGACGCGCGGCGGACGGGCTATGTCTTCTGGCCGCGCCGCCCGCGCCTGTCGCCCGACATGCGGCGGCTGGTCGCGGTTGCGCTGCCGGCGGCCTTTGCCGGGGGGGTGGTGCAGATCAACCTGCTGATCGGCCGGCAGGTCGGGTCGCGCTTTGAAGGTGCGATCGCGTGGTTGTCCTATTCCGACCGGCTGTACCAGCTGCCGCTGGGCGTGGTCGGCGCCGCGGTGGCCGTGGTGCTGCTGCCCGAACTGGCGCGCCGCATCCGGGCCGAGGATCACGCGGGCGGCCAATCCGCCTATTCCCGCGCGACCGAATTCGGGTTGTTCCTGACGCTTCCGTCCGCCTTCGCCATCGCAGTCATCGCCGAGCCAATGGTCTCGACCCTGTTCGAGCGCGGTGCCTTCACCGCCTTCGACACGCAGCAGACGTCGGCGGCGCTGGTCGTCTATGCGCTGGGCCTGCCTGCCTTCGTGCTGCAAAAGATCCTGCAGCCGCTGTATTTCGCGCGAGAGGACACCAAGACCCCCTTCCGCTTTGCGCTGTTCTCGATGGTCGTGAATGCGGTTGCGGCCTTTGGGTTGATGCCGATCTTCGGCTTTCTTGCTGCCGCCATCGGAACCACCATCGCCGCCTGGGTCATGGTCGGCCAGTTGTGGTGGGGCACCCGCACGATGGGTCAGGCGGCCCGGGCCGATGCCCGCCTGCGGCGCGCCGTTCCGCGCATCATTCTGGCCTCGGCCCTGATGGCCGGGGCGCTGTGGCTGGTCCGCGGCTGGCTGGAAGGGGCCGGACTGGGCCGCGGCACGGGCCTGGCCATTCTGGTCTTTGGCGGGGCTGGGGTCTATTTCGCGCTGGCCTATCTGATCGCGGGATATCGCCCGTCCGAGCTGAAGGCGGCGGTGCGGCGCGGTTAACGCTGCCGGATCTGCCCCAGGGCGCGGCTCAGCCCGCCATCGACCAGCAGGAAGGAAAAGGCAAAGCCGCAGGCAAAGCTCGCAATATCGGCGATCCATCCCGTTCCGGCGCCGCCGAACAGCAGCCCGAAGGCCAGCTGGAACGCCAGCAGCATCCCGATCAGCACAAAAGCCCGCATCCGGTTGGCATTTGCCGCGGCCAGCCGCGTCCAGAGCAGAAAGGTAAATGCTCCCACCAGCCCATAGACGGCCGGATAGCCGCCGATCAAGGGGGCCGGCCGCGTGCCGGTCAGTGGCAGGACTGCCGCATAGATCAGGGCACCGCCGATGGCCGAGCCCAGAAACAGCGCCAGAACCGCCGCCGGACGAAAGTTCTGCGCCACCATGTTGCCAAGGGCCAGCGTGAACACGACCACGAACAAGGCATGCGTCAGCGACAGGTGGACAAAGCTGAAGCTGAGGAACCGGTAAAGCTGCCCCAGGTCCAACGCGCCGATGGACCACATGCGTTGCGCCAGTTCGGGCGGAAAGGCCGCCATGCGGATTGCGGACAGGCGCAGGCCGACACCTTCGGCCCCGCCGACCAGGCCCGCGCTGCCCAGGGCGAACACCGCCTCGGAGGCGATAACGGGCAGGGCCAGCAGCCAGATCACGGGCGGCAGCGGGTTCAACGGAGATTCGGTCAGGCCGGGGCGCATGAGGTTTCCTTGACGGTTGCGGAGGGCTGGACCAATCGCTAAGCCAGCGGCCAGCAAATTCCAAGGCAGGCCGGTCATGTCCGAACCCAACAACAGCCAATTCCGCCCTCGCATCTTCTCGGGCATCCAGCCTTCGGGCGGGCTGACGCTTGGCAACTATCTGGGCGCGCTCAAGCGTTTCGCGGCGTTGCAGGGGGGCGAGGCCCAGACCATCTACTGCATCGTGGATCTGCATGCGATCACCGTGTGGCAGGACCCCGAGGTGCTGCGGGCCCGCATCCGCGAAGCGGCGGCGGCCTTCATGGCGGCGGGCGTGGATCCCGCGCAGTCGATCCTGTTCAACCAGTCGCAGGTCAGCGCCCATGCCGAGATGGCGTGGCTGTTCAACACCGTGGCGCGCGTCGGCTGGATGTACAGGATGACCCAGTTCAAGGACAAGGCCGGCAAGAACACCGAGAATGTCAGCCTGGGCCTGTTGGCCTATCCGGCGCTGATGGCGGCCGACATCCTGACCTATCAGGCGACCGCCGTCCCCGTGGGCGAGGACCAGAAGCAGCATCTGGAACTGACTCGCGACATTGCCGCCAAGTTCAACCATGATTATGGGGTCGATCATTTCCCGATCACCGAACCATTGATCGAAGGCGTGGCCACCCGCGTCATGTCGCTGCGGGACGGAGCCAAGAAGATGTCGAAATCCGACCCTTCCGACGCCAGCCGGATCAACCTGACGGACGACGCCGACACGATCGCGCAAAAGATCCGCAAGGCGCGCACTGACGCGGACCCCCTGCCCGGCCAGATGGAAGGCCTGAAGGACCGGCCCGAAGCCCGCAACCTGGTCAACATCTATGCTGCGCTGGCGGACGAGACGCCGGACCAGGTTCTGGCGCGCTTCGAAGGCCAAGGCTTCGGCGCCTTCAAGCCGGCCCTTGCCGAGGTCGCGGTCGAAGCCTTGTCGCCCATCACCCGCCGCATGGCCGAGTTCATGGGCGATCCGGCGCAGATCGATCGGGTGCTGGCCGAAGGCTCGGACCGCGCGGCGGCGGTGGCCATCCCGATCCTCGAGCGGACGAAAGACATCATGGGCCTGTTGCGCACGCGCGCCTGAACCAGCGACACGCTGTGCCGCAGCCAAGAAAGCTCCGGTGGGTTCGACCGGTCAGCGCAACATCCATGATCGGGATACTCTGGAAGGGCCTGCAATGACACGAACCGGTCGCCCTGACCTGTCGCATGAACAGAAGGCTGAACTCTGGCAACGATGAAAGGCTGGTGAAACGCTCAGCGATATGGGGGCGGCCCTTGGGCGAGCATGCGGCCTCTGTGTTTGGCATCGTCTCAGCACAGAGCGGTTTTGCACCCGTGGCCCGGACCCGCAAGCGAGGGTTCCTCAGTCTGAGGGAGCGGGAAGAAATTTCTCGGGGCCTTGCCGAAGAATACTCCTTCAGAAAGCTTGGTCGCGATCTGGGACGAGCCGCTTCCCCGATCAGCCGCGAAGTTGCCCGCAATGGCGGGCGGCTGGCCTATCGTGCGGCGCGGGCGGATGAACAGGCGTCGGATCGAGCCCGACGTCCCCAGTCCTGCCGGTTGGCATTCAACCCTGCGCCTTAGGCAAACTGGTTGCCGGAATGCTGTCAGGCCAATGGTCACCACAGCAGATCGCAGGGTGGCTGAAAGCTTAAGGTCATCCGGACACCCTTCCACGACCATCTCGCACGAGACGATCTACAAGAGCCTGTTCATTCAGGCGCGAGGTGTTCTCAAGAAGGAGTTGCTGGCTTATCTGCGCAGTCGCAGGATCATGCGCGGGGGGCCGAGCCGCGACAACGGCAGGACAAACCCGGGGCAGATCATCGACGCCGTGTCGATCCGCGAAAGGTGGGCAGAAATCGGGGATCGTGCCGTTCCCGGCCACTGGGAGGGCGGCCTGCTGAGTGGTTCCAGAAACAGCCATATCGCCACGTTGGTTGAACGTAGCTCGCGCTTTGTCATGCTGGTCAAGATCTGAGGCAAGGACAGCGACAGCGTCATCAGTGCCCTGATCCCCCGAATGCAGCACCTGCCGCAGGGAGTCGTGGCTTCGCTGAACTGGGACCGGGGAATGGAACTGCCCTTCACCGCAAGTTCACCGTCGCGACAGATGTCAGCGTCTACTTCTGCGATCCAAAGAGCCGAGGCTGTGCGGAAACTCCTGTTTGTGGTAGCCTCAGACATGGCTGCGGGGGATCGGCATGTCGGGTTTCATCAAGAGCATTGATCACGGGCAGACAGTCCTTTTCCAGATCGGCTCGACGTCTGGATCGACGAGGATCATCTGGTTCGCGTGGTTGATCTGTTTATTGACGAACTGGATCTGCCGGCTGTTGGCTTTGTGCGTTCGGCGCCAGCGCGGACCGGTCGGCCCGGCTATCATCCTGCGGTTCTGCTCAAGTTGTTCATCTATGGCTACCTCAACCGGATCCCGTCCAGCCGCAGGCTGGAACGCGAAGCCGGGCGGAATGTCGAACTGATGTGGCTGACCCGCCGCCTGGTGCCGGACCACAAGACCATCGCCGACTTCCGCCGCGACAACGGCTCCGCCATTCGCCGGGTCTGCGCGCAATTCGTCGATCACTGCCGCCGCATCGGCACCCTCAAGGGCGATTGCGTGGCCATTAAGGGGAGCAAGTCCAGAGCCGCGAACAACCGCAACCGCGATTTCAACAAGGGCAAGGTCGCCAGCCGCATCGCGCACCTGGAAGCCGGCATCGAGCGCAGCATTCAGGAGATGGTCGGGACCGACCGCCAGGAAGAAGTCGAGGCACGGGCTGACAAGGTCGCCCACCTCGGCCGCCGATATGGGCGCATCAAGCAGGAGACCCTGCGGCTGAAGGCGATGGACAAAGCTCTGGCTGATGCACCTGATGGGCAGATCTCGCTGACTGATCCTGATGCCCGCGCCATGGCCACCAGTGCCCGCAACAGCGGAATGGTCGGCTACAATGTGCAGACGGCAGTGGATGCCGAAACCCATCTGATCATGGCCCATGAGGTCACCAACCATGTGCATGACCGCGATCTGCTGTCGCCATTGGCGACAGCGGCCAAGGAGGTGTTGGTCCGTGACGACCTGCATGTTCTGGCTGACAAGAGCTACTTCAGCAGCCGCGAGATCCTGACCTGCTTTGACGCAGGCATCACCACAACCGTGCCGCGCCCCGCAACCTCGGGCAACCGTGGCAAGGAGATGTATGTGAAGGCCGACTTCGCTTACGAACCAGACGCGGATGTTTATCGCTGCCCGGCAGGCAAGGCGCTGAGCTATCGCTACACCGCCAAGGAAGATGGCCTCCAGCTCAGGCGCTACTGGACCAGCGAATGCGGCAACTGCCCGATCAAGTCACGCTGCACGACCGGCAAGGAACAACGGATCACCCGATGGGAGCATGAGCACCTGATTGAAGAAGCGCAGATCAGGTTGCGGGGCCCGTCAGAGCCGATGACGGCGCGCAGGTCCACTGTCGAGCACCCTTTCGGCACGATCAAGGTGTGGATGGGGACGACCCATCTCCTGACCAGGCGGCTGCCCGATGTGAAGACGGAAACGGCGCTGAATGTGCTGGCCTATAACATCAAGCGGATGGCGACCTTGATCGGCATCCGGAACCTGATGGCGGCGATCCGGACCTGAAAAGAACAGAAGAAACTCTCTTCCGTTGGCCACGCCAATGATGCGCTATGCTCGACCCGGTGCAACGACCAGCGCTCCGGTAGAGAAAATTTCCACGCGCCCTAAGCCCTTGGCAGCACGGCAGGTACGAAAATACTGATGGTTTGCTTCGCCCATACTTGCCGAATGGAGCCCACCTATCCGTCTACACTCAGCATGATCTTGACCAGATCACTTTGCGGCTCAACACAAGGCCGCCGAAAACGCTTGGCTTCGAAACGTCGGCTGCTACGTTCGAACGCGTCATTTCGCTGACCGGTTGAACCCACCTCAGCTTTTTTTGCCCGGGACTTGCGATCGGGCACCCGCTGCGGCTATCAGCGCCGCAAGCGCATGGACCCGGTGAGAACCCGGGTGGCTCTTCCGGCCGCCAATCCGCCGGACAATTCGAACCTCGTCAAAGATTTCGCTGGACCCCGGCCGCACGCGTCGCCCGGTCAGGAACGGATGCCTCATGTTTTCACTTGCACGCTACAGGAACGAATGGCTGGGCAATGTCCGGCCTGATCTTTTGTCAGGGCTGGTCGTCGCCCTGGCGCTGATCCCCGAAGCCATCGCCTTCTCGATCATCGCCGGCGTCGATCCCAAGGTCGGGCTCTACGCCAGCTTCTCGATTGCCGTCATCACGGCCATCACCGGCGGGCGGCCCGCCATGATCTCGGCCGCGACGGCGGCGACAGCGGTCCTGATGGTGACGCTGGTGCGCGATCACGGGCTGGAATACCTGCTGGCCGCCACCGTGCTGGCGGGCCTGATCCAGATCGGCTGCGGGCTGCTGAGGCTGGGCTTTGTCATGCGCTTCGTGTCCCGTTCGGTGATGACCGGCTTTGTGAACGCGCTGGCGATCCTGATCTTCCTGGCGCAGCTGCCCGAACTGGATCCGCGCGTTCCGGGTGTCACCTGGTTCACCTATGTGCTGGTCGCTGCCTCGCTGGCGATCATCTATCTGTTTCCGCGGATCACACGCGTCGTCCCGTCGCCCCTTGTGACGATCGTTGTTCTGACAGCCGCCTCTATGGCCTTGGGGTGGGATGTGCGCACTGTGGGCGACATGGGATCCCTGCCCGACACGCTGCCCGTCTTTCTGCTGCCGGACGTGCCGCTGAACCTGCAGACGCTTCAGATCATCCTGCCCTACTCCTTTGCCGTCGCAATCGTGGGCCTTTTGGAAAGCCTGATGACCCAGAACCTGGTGGACGAGCTGACCGATACGCGGACAAGCCGGAATCAGGAATGCATCGGTCAAGGGCTGGCGAATACCGCGACTGGCTTCATCGGCGGCATGGCCGGCTGCGCGATGATCGGGCAGTCGATGATCAACGTCAAATCCGGCGGGCGCGGCCGGCTGTCGTCTTTCGTGGCAGGCGTCTTTCTGCTGATCCTGGTCGTGGGACTGGGCGACTGGGTCAGCCGGATCCCGATGCCCGCGCTGGTGGCGATCATGATCATGGTGTCGGTCGGCACGTTCAGCTGGTCCTCGATCACGGCGCTGCGGACGCATCCGCGATCGTCGTCGGTCGTGATGCTGGCGACGGTGGCGACGGTGATCTGGACCCACAACCTGGCCATCGGCGTGCTGGTGGGGGTGACGCTGTCGGGCATCTTCTTTGCCGCAAAGATCGCCCAGCTGTTCCGCATCCGCTCGACCCTGTCTGCGGACGGGCGCACACGCACCTATGTTGTCCAGGGCCAGATCTTCTATGGCTCGGTCGAAGACTTCATGGCAGCCTTTGACTTTTCGGAAGTCCTCGATCAGGTCGTGATCGATGTCAGCCAGGCGCATATCTGGGACATCAGCGCCATCCAGGCGCTGGACTTGGCGATCCTGAAGTTCCGCCGCGCAGGTGCCCAGGTGCAGCTTGCCGGCCTGAACCAGGCTTCGGAAACTTTGGTCGACCAGCTTGCAGCACATGACAAGCCCGGCGCGATGGATAAACTGGCCGTGCATTAGGGGGTTGCGCACATGACGAATAAGATCATCGCCCTGGTTGACGAGTCGGCCTATGCAACATCCGTCTGCGAACATGCGGCATGGGTATCTGCCCGGACCGGCACTCCGGTCGAGTTGCTGCACGTGCTGGGGCGGCGCGAGTCCCTGTCGCGGGACCGGTCCGGGACCCTCCAGCTTGGTGCGCGCAGCGCCCTGCTCGAGCAGTTGGCGACGTTGGACGCGCAGCGCGCCCATGTCGTGACGGCTCACGGGCGTGCCTTGCTGGAAGAGGCGCGGCTGCTGACAGAAGGCGCGGGTGCGGCGGGCGTCATCACCCGGTTGGACCAGGGCGATCTGATCGAGCGAGCGACAGGACGCGACGCGTCACCCGCCTTGATCGTCGCGGGAAAGAGAGGTGCCGCGGCCGATTTCGCGCAGGGCCACCTGGGTTCGAATGTCGAACGGATCGTTCGGGCAGCCCGCGTTCCTGTCCTAGTCGCGGCCCGCGCATTTCATCCCATAGGACGGGTTCTTGTTGCCTTTGACGGCGGCACCTCGTCGCGAAAGGCCATCGACCACATCGCCACCAGCCCGCTGCTGCGCAGGACCCGGATCGACGTGGCCATGGTCGGGCCGGGACCGCGCGGTGCGCAGGTCCATCTGGACGAGGCCATCTTGGCGCTGCGCGCGGCTGGCCTCGAAGCCGATGCCCTTCGGCTGGAGGGAACGCCAGAGGCCGCGTTGCTTACCTTGATCGAGCAGCAACAGCACGACCTCCTGGTCATGGGCGCCTATGGGCACAGCCGCATCCGCCGTTTGGTCATAGGCTCGACCACCACCCAGATGCTGATTGAATCGCGCCTGCCGGTGCTGCTGTTCCGCTGACGACCGGGTCAAAGCGTCAGTCCTCGAGGGCCTCACCAGCCGGCGCAGCGTCGCACCACCTGATGCCGATGCGCGGGATCGGCGCTGGTCTGACCAGCCCGCCGTCGATGATCCAGCCCGTTCGTGATCGTCAAAGAAGGTGAGGTCCTGACTCTGCCCTCCGCCTTCGCACAGTCAGTCAAGCAAGCGCAACATCTCGGGCGCGCTTACCAGAGCCGCCACTGTCACTCTGCCTTGCGGATCATGGCAGGCTACCACTGTCATGATGCATCATGGGTGCTCGATCTGCCCGACAAC